>NZ_JBMVFA010000010.1:0-92050 GCF_049543595.1 Kitasatospora sp. NPDC094028
GAGAGCTACACGGCTGGCCTGCACCTTCGCGGATCGATCATGTGGTTGAAACGCCTGACGTCAACCACATGATCCGAACCTTCAACAGCTCCTAGGGGGCGCCGCCCGTCCGGGGACACGCGAAGGGCCCGGGAGGCGGTTGCCTCCCGGGCCCTTCGCACGGCCGTCACCGGGTCACTCGTCGTCCTCGTCGTCGAGCCGGGCCAGCCAGGTGGCCAGCCGCTCGACCGGGATCTCGAAGTCCGGGTTGAGGTCGACGAACTCGCGCAGGCGCTCGGCCAGCCACTCGAAGGTGACCTCCTCGTCGCCGCGCCGGCTCTCCAGCTCCTCGATGCCTCGGTCGGTGAAGTACACGGTTCGCTCCGGTCGGATGGGGGGTGACCTGGTCAGGATAGTCGGGTCAGTTGGCCCGCCAGGTGCTGAAGGTGGCCTTGGCGGCCCCGGTGGTCGGGTCGGCCTGCTCGATCACCGCGATGGCGACGTTGCGGGTGACCCGGTCGCGGATGCACAGCAGGCGGCCGGGGGCGACCCGGTTGTACGACAGGTCGCTGTCGGGCCGCGAGTCGATCGCGGCGGCGCACTGCTCGGCGGTGGCGGTCGGCTCGGTGATCACCGCGAAGTCCGACCTGTCGTCCCCGTAGCTGGTGAAGGAGTTGGCCTTGCTGCCGCTGCCGTTGTTGGCCACCCCGAAGCCCCACTTGAGTTCGCCGGAGTGCGGCACCACGGTGCCCGCGTCCAGGTCGATCCGGTAGGTGTCGCTGCTGTACTCGGCGCCGGGGATCGACAGCGACTTCTTGTCCAGGATCAGCGTGTAGCCGGTCGGCCGGGCGGGGGCCGAGACGGTGCTCTGGCCGGACTTCGAGGGGGCGGCCGTCACCGGGCCGGCCGAGGGCCCGGTGGGGCTGGGGGCGGAGGTCGTCTGCTCCGGGGTCGGGCTCGGGCTCTGGGGCGCGGCGGGCGCGCCGACCGACTTGTCGTCGCTCTTCTTGCCGTCGTCCAGCTTCTTCATCAGCACGACGCCGCCGACCGTGCCGCCGACCGCCATCACCAGGGCGACGGTGAGCAGCACCTTCCAGGACACGCCGCCCTTCCTGGCCTTGGGCTCCGGCTCGGGCGTCGGGGCGCCGGCGACGACCGGGCCGGGCGGCGGGGTGTCGTAGGACGGCGGCTCCGGCTGCCGCATCCGGACGGTCGGCGGGCTGGACAGCACCGGCGCGGTGGGCGCCTCGGTGGCCGGCTGCGGGGCGCCGTACGCGCCGAGCGGCGGCGGTGCGAAGCCGGGCGGCGGGGTGGCGGGCTGCGGGACGACGGGCGGCTGCGGCGGGGCGGCCACGGTGGCCGGGTGGGTCGGCCGGGCGGGCGCGGCGGCCGGCGGCGGGGGCGTGGCCGGGGCCGGCGGCGCCGTGGGGGCGGCGGGCACCGGGGTCGCCGGGCTCTTCGGCAGGTCCGAGCGGCGGGTGATCTCGGTGTTGACCTGGCGCGGCAGCCAGTCCTCGCCGAACCGCAGCTGGCCGCCGACCTCCGGGTGGTTGCGGGCCACCTCGATGATCTCGGCGGGCTTCGGTCGGTCCTCGGGGGACTTCGCCAGGCAGCGCTGGACCAGCTCGCGCAGGTCGGCCGGGACGGCCGTGAGGTCCGCCTCCTCGTGCACCACCCGGTAGAGCACCGCGGTGTCCGGGCCGTCGCCGAACGGCGCGCTGCCGCCGGCCACGTACGCGGCCAGCGCGCCGAGCGCGAAGACGTCGGTGGCCGGGGTGACGGGCCGGCCCTGGGCCTGCTCGGGGGACATGAAGGCGGGGGAGCCGATCCGGTAGCCGGTGCCGGTCAGCGCGGTGGCGTCGGCGGCCCGGGCGATGCCGAAGTCGATCACCCGCGGGCCGTCCCCGGCGACCAGCACGTTGGCGGGCTTGAGGTCGCGGTGGACCACCTCGACGCTGTGGATGGCCTGCAGCGCCTCGGCGATGCCGCCCATCAGCAGCAGCACGGTGCGGACCGGCAGCGCGCCGTGCTCGCGCACCACCTGCTGCAGCGACGGGCCGGGGACGTACGCGGTGACCAGCCAGGGGGCGTCCGAGTCCAGGCCGCCGGAGTCGATCACCTGGGCGGTGTAGAGGCCGTGGATGCGCTGGGCGTTGGTGACCTCCTGGGCGAAGCGGCGGCGGAACTCGCCGTCCTCGGCGAACTCCGGGCGCACCACCTTGAGCGCGACCGGGCGTCCGCCCGGGGTGTACGAGAGGTAGACCCGGCCCATGCCCCCGGCGCCGAGCCGGGCGTACAGCCGGTAGCCGCCGACCTCCCGGGGGTCGTCCGGGAGGAGCGGCTGGAAGACCGGTGGGAGGTTGCCGGCGTCGGACGGGCTGTCGGCGGTCATCTGGATCCCCCTGGGAGTGCGGTGAGGTCTGCCGGGGCCGCGGGCGGCGCGCGAGGACGGGCGCGGGGCGGCGATCTGGCGAGGCATAACCTATCGATCCGTCAGGACCGCGCGCACCGGGGATGCGCATTGGTTGCACAACCGTGAACAGCGCGGACGCGGACCCGTCAACCGGGAACGCCCGCGGCCCCCGTCCTCCCGGGAAGGGAGGGCGGGGGCCGCGGGCGTCGGACGTGCCTCAGGCGCGGGGCCTCAGGGCGCTCGGAGCGCTCAGATCGAGAAGACCTCGTCCACCAGGGCCGCCTGCTCGGCGGCGTGGCGCTTGGCCGAGCCGACCGCGGGGGCCGAGGAGGCCGTGCGGGCGACGCGGCGCAGACGGGCGTCGCCGCCGGTGCGGCCGATCACGACCTGCAGGTGGTCGACCAGGTTCATCGCGATGAACGGCCAGGCACCCTGGTTGGCCGGCTCCTCCTGCGCCCAGATGAACTGGACGTTCTCGCCGTAGCGGGCCAGCTCCTCCTGGAGCTCGGCCACCGGCAGCGGGTAGAGCCGCTCCATCCGGACGATGGCGGTGTCGGTGATACCGCGCTCCGTCCGGGCCGCCTCCAGGTCGTAGTAGAACTTGCCGGAGGTGATGACGACCTTGCGCACCTGCGCCGGGTCGACGGTGGTGTCGCCGATGACCGGGCGGAACGAGCCGGACAGGAACTCCTCGGTCGCACTCGCCGCGGCCTTCAGACGCAGCATCGACTTCGGGGTGAAGACGACCAGCGGCTTGTGGTGCGGGTTGTGCGCCTGCCAGCGCAGCAGGTGGAAGTAGTTCGACGGCAGGGTCGGCATGGCGACCGTCATGTTGTCCTGCGCGCACAGCTGGAGGAAGCGCTCCGGGCGGGCGGACGAGTGGTCCGGTCCCTGGCCCTCGTAGCCGTGCGGCAGCAGCAGGGTGACGCCGGAGTGCTGGCCCCACTTCTGCTCGGCGGAGGCGATGTACTCGTCCACCATGGTCTGCGCGCCGTTGACGAAGTCGCCGAACTGCGCCTCCCACATGACCAGCGCGTTCGGGCGGGTCAGCGAGTAGCCGTACTCGAAGCCCATGGCCGCGTACTCCGACAGCAGGCTGTCGTAGACGGTGTAGCGGGCCTGGTCCTCGGTCAGGTACTGCAGCGGGGTGTAGTCCTCGCCGGTGTTGCGGTCGATCAGGACGGCGTGCCGCTGGCCGAAGGTGCCGCGGCGGCTGTCCTGGCCGGCCAGGCGGACCGGGTGGCCCTCCATGAGCAGCGAGCCGATGGCGAGGGTCTCGCCCATCGCCCAGTCGATGGTGTTGTCCTCGACCGAGCCGGCCCGGCGCTGCAGCTGCGGCAGCAGGCGGGGGTGGACGGTCAGCCAGTCCGGCAGGTTGACCTGCGAGGCGGCGATCCGCTTGACCATCTCCTGGGAGATGCCGGTCTGGATGGAGACCGGGAAGTCGGCGACCGGCTTGCCGGCGGCGGCGCCGGCCGGCGCCTGGGCCGCGTCGCGGACCTCGGCGAAGACCTTCTCCAGCTGGCCCTGGAAGTCCTGGAGCGCCTGCTCCGCCTCTTCCATGGTGATGTCGCCGCGACCGATCAGGCCCTCGGTGTACAGCTTGCGCACCGAGCGCTTCTTGTCGATCAGGTCGTACATCAGCGGCTGGGTGAACGACGGGTTGTCGGCCTCGTTGTGACCGCGGCGGCGGTAGCAGATGAGGTCGATGACGACGTCCTTGTGGAACGCCTGGCGGAACTCGAAGGCGAGCCGCGCGACGCGGACCACGGCCTCCGGGTCGTCGCCGTTCACGTGGAAGATCGGCGCCTCGATCATGCGGGCCACGTCGGTGCAGTACATCGACGAGCGCGAGGACGCCGGGGCGGCGGTGAAGCCGACCTGGTTGTTCACCACGAGGTGGATCGTGCCGCCGGTGCGGTAGCCGCGCAGCTGCGACATGTTCAGGGTCTCCGCGACGACGCCCTGGCCGGCGAAGGCCGCGTCGCCGTGGACCTGGATCGGGAGCACCGGGAAGGTGGTGCCGCCCTGGTCCAGCACATCCTGCTTGGCGCGGACGATGCCCTCGACGACCGGGTCGACCGTCTCCAGGTGGGAGGGGTTCGCGGCGAGCGAGACCTTGATGGTCTCCCCGTCCAGGCCGGTGAAGGTGCCCTCGGCGCCCAGGTGGTACTTGACGTCGCCGGAGCCGTGCATCGACTTCGGGTCGAGGTTGCCCTCGAACTCGCCGAAGATCTTGCCGTACGGCTTGCCGACGATGTTGGCCAGCACGTTCAGGCGGCCGCGGTGGGCCATGCCGATGACGGCCTCGTCGAGGCGGTGCTCCGCGGCGGCGTCGATGGTGGCGTCCAGCAGCGGGATGAGGGACTCGCCGCCCTCCAGCGAGAACCGCTTCTGCCCGACGTACTTGGTCTGCAGGAAGGTCTCGAAGGCCTCGGCGGAGTTCAGGCGGCGGAGGATCCGCAGCTGCTCCTCGCGCTCGGGCTTGGTGTACGGCTTCTCCAGGCGCTCCTGCAGCCACTTGCGCTGCTTCGGGTCCTGGATGTGCATGTACTCGACGCCGACGGTGCGGCAGTACGTGTTGCGCAGCAGGCCGAGGATGTCGCGGAGCTTCATCATCTTCTGGCCGCCGAAGCCGCCGACCGCGAACTCGCGCTCCAGGTCCCACAGGGTGAGGCCGTGCTGGACGACGTCCAGGTCGGGGTGCTTGCGCTGCTTGTACTCCAGCGGGTCGGTGTCGGCCATCAGGTGGCCGCGCACGCGGTACGCGTGGATGAGCTCCATGACGCGGGCGGTCTTGTTGACCTCGTCGTCGTGGGTGGTGGCGACGTCGGTGGCCCAGCGGACCGGCTCGTACGGGATCCGCAGCGACTCGAAGATCTCGTCGTAGAAGCCGTTCTCGCCGAGCAGCAGGCGGTGGATCTCGCGCAGGAACTCGCCGGACGCCGCGCCCTGGATGACGCGGTGGTCGTAGGTCGAGGTCAGCGTCATGATCTTGGAGACGCCCAGGCGGGACAGGGTCTCCGGGGCGGAGCCCTGGAACTCGGCCGGGTACTCCATGGCGCCGACGCCGACGATGGTGCCCTGGTTCTGCATCAGGCGCGGCACGGAGTGCACGGTGCCGATGCCGCCGGGGTTGGTCAGCGAGACCGTGACGCCGGTGAAGTCGTCCATGGTCAGCTTGTTGGCGCGGGCCCGGCGGACGATGTCCTCGTAGGCCTGCCAGAAGCCGAAGAAGTCGAGCGTCTCGGCCTTCTTGATGGCCGCGACGACGAGCTGGCGGTCGCCGTTCGGCTTGACCAGGTCGATGGCCAGGCCGAGGTTGATGTGCTCCGGCTTGACCAGGAAGGACTTGCCGCCCTCCACCTTGTAGCTGTGGTTCATGCCCGGGGAGGCCTTGATGGCCTGGACCAGGGCGTAACCGATCAGGTGGGTGAAGGAGACCTTGCCGCCGCGGGCGCGCTGCAGGTGGTTGTTGATGACGATGCGGTTGTCGATCAACAGCTTCGCCGGGACGGCGCGGACCGAGGTCGCGGTCGGCACCTCCAGCGAGGCGTCCATGTTGGTGGCGACGGCCTTCGCCGGGCCGCGCAGCGGGACCAGCTCGGGGCCGGCAGCGGCGGCGGCCGGGGCCGGCGCCGGGGCGGCGGCCTTCGGGGCCGGGGGCGCGGCGGGCGCGGCGGCGAGCGGGGCGGCAACCGGGGCCGGCGCCGCGGGGGCCGGGGCGGCCGGCGCGGCGGGGGCGGGTGCGGCCGGAGCAGCAGCGGCGGGCGCGGGGGCAGCGGCAGGGGTCGGCGTCGGGCCGGCCTGGGTCGCGGCCTGGGTCACTGGGGTCACCTCGGTACCGGGCTTGTAGTCGGCGAAAAAGTCCCACCAGGCTCGGTCGACCGAGTTCGGGTCCTGGAGGTACTGCTGGTAGATCTCGTCGACGAGCCACTCATTGGGGCCGAAGCCAGTGGAGCTTGCCGAGCTGTTGGGGGTCTCTGGGGACTGTGGCGACACGGCGGCAACCGCCCTCTTCCGCTTCCTTTTGGGATGTTTGGACAGCGGGGATTAAGGCTACGCCCCTGACCAGTGATCGCGCAGTCCCCGGGCCCCAGGCGTCGCCCAGATCACAGTCCTGACCTGGGATTTGGCCGAAAAACTGCGTTAGAAAGCCGGATCTGAGGGGAAGCGACCGGCCCGCAAATCGGGACAAAAACGGACATAGCCCCGATCGAATGCCTTCACGATCTTCGTATGCGTCTGTGTCGGTTCTGTGACAAACGGAGTGCGGTCGAACCATCCCCGGCCGCACGCCGTTCGGCGCCGCTCAGCGCTGTCCCGGCAGCCGGACCTCGATCCGGCAGCCCTTCGGCGACTCCGCCACCGCGATCCGCCCGCCGTGCAGGTCCACCGCCCAGCGGGCGATGGCCAGGCCCAGCCCGGTGCCGCCGTCCGAGCCCGGCCCGGAGGCCGTCGCGGTGCCGCTGCGGCTGAACCGCTCGAAGACCCTCGTACGGTCGGCCGCCGGGATGCCCGGGCCCTCGTCCTGGACCTCCAGCAGCAGTGCGCCGTCCTCGCCGTCCGGCCGGGCGCGCACGGTCACGGTGCCGCCGGGCGGGGAGTGCTTGCAGGCGTTGTCGACCAGGTTGGCGACCACCTGGTGGAGCCGCTCCGGGTCCGCCACGCCGGTCAGGCCGGCCGGGCTGACCTCCAGGGCCAGTCGGACGTCGCCGCGCCGGGAGAACGCCCCGCCGGCCGTCGCGCCGTCCACGGTGACGCCGCGCAGCACGCCGTCCAGGAACTCCCGCACCTCGAAGGGGCGCAGGTCCAGGTCGACCACGCCGTCGTCGATCTTGGAGAGGTCCAGCAGGTGGGTGACCAGGCGGCCGAGCCGCTCGGTCTGCTCCAGCGCGGCCTCCAGGGTCGCGGGGTTCGGCTGGACCACGCCGTCCACCACGTTCTCCAGCACGGCGCGCAGCGCGGCGATGGGCGTGCGCAGTTCGTGCGAGACGTTGGCGACGATCTCGCGGCGGTGCTGGTCGGCGGCCTGGAGATCGGCCGCCATGGCGTTGAAGGCGGCCGCCAGCTCGCCGATCTCGTCGCGCGAGCCCACCTCGACCCGGCGGCTGTAGTCGCCGGAGGCCATCGCCCGGGCGGCGGCCGTCATCTCGCGCAGCGGCGCGGCCAGCCCGTGCGCGAGGAACTGCATGAACAGCAGTGAGGCGATCATGGAGAAGACCATGATGATCCGGATCTGGGTCGCGGACTGGATCGCCACGACCACCATCCCGGTGGCCAGGAAGACGGAGACGATCACCAGCAGGGCGAGTTTGCCCTTGATCGAGCGGACCGGGTCGAGCGGCCGGATGTCGGCCCAGACCCGGCGGGCGGCGCGGGCCGCGAGCGTCTGCGGGCGCTCGGCCTCGGCGTCGCCGTTGCGTTGCTGTGGAAAGGTCATGGGGTCCTGTGATCCCCGCGTGCCCGCACGGCGGTGTTCGGGACACGGGCCCCCCGGTGGCCCGTCGCCCGAGGTCCGCCGCTAGGAGAGCGGGGCCTCCAGTGCGTATCCGACGCCGTGGACGGTGCGGATCCAGCTGGCGCCGATCTTGCGCCGCAGTGCCTTGACGTGGCTGTCGACGGTGCGGGTGCCGGACGCGTCGGTCCAGTCCCACACCTCGGCCAGCAGCTGCTCGCGGGTGAGCACCGCGCGCGGCTGGGCCGCCAGGCAGGCGAGCAGGTCGAACTCGGTCGGCGTCAGGTGGACGTCGCCCGAGGCGAGCCGCACCCGGCGCTGCACGTGGTCGATCTCCAGTTCGCCGAAGCGCAGGCTGCCGAGCGCGGGCGTGCGGGCCGCCTGCTGGGCGCGCTCGACGCGGCGCAGCAGCACGTTGACCCGGGCGGCGAGTTCGCGCATCGAGAACGGCTTCGTCATGTAGTCGTCCGCACCGACGCCGAGGCCGACCAGCAGGTCCGTCTCGTCGTCGCGGGCGGTCAGCATCAGTACCGGTACCGGCCGCTGGGCCTGGATGCGGCGGCACACCTCCAGGCCGTCGAAGCCGGGCAGCATGATGTCGAGGACGACCAGGTCCGGCTGCCAGGTGTGGAAGCCGTCCACCGCGCCCGGCCCGTCGTGGGCCACGGCGACCTTGAAGCCCTCCGCGCCCAGTCGGGCCGCGATCGACTCGGCGATCGTGGGCTCGTCCTCCACCACCAGCACTCTGCGCTGGCTGCTCACCGTGCCGCCGGTGTTGTGGTGGTCCTGCTGAATTTCTGTCACGGTCACGCCACCGCCCCCAGGGCTGCGGGCCGGCCACCTGTGGGGATGGCGGGGCTCCGCTCGTAGTCTTGTTCCGTCGTGGACTGTGCCGGGTCCGCCGTCCCGCCGCGCGATCGGGAGCGGTGCGGGCGGATGGTCGCCGCCCGCTGTTCTCCCACGCACTCCGCAGCGTACGGACAGCGGATGCTTTCCGGCAGGTGGACCGGATGTTTCCGGCCCGCGGGCCGGCTTGTCGGGCCGCCCGCGGGCCCACCGCAGGGGTGGGCACGGGCCGATACCTTACCCGGCGAATTTTCACTGCGTAACGGTACGTATGCGGTCCAGTTCACGTTGAGTCCCCGGTCAGAGCCGCTACTGACGGGTCAATCGGAACTAGGTCCGGACCAATTCCGGCTATTCGGAGCCGTTGACTCCGGGCCGGTCTTCACGGGCTTTTCTCAGTTGCCTCTCAGAACCTCGACGTAACGTGGTCGCGTCGGCACCCGACAAGCGGAATCCTCCGTGCCCGCCGGTACGTTGGGCACTGCGCGAGGGACTCGGTGGCTGCGGGCGTGGAGCGGAGGCGGCATGGCGGGACTGCGGCAGGAGGCCGGACGGCAGGGCCCTCCGCCCGCGGGCGTGCCGTACGGAATGCTCCGGTACGGGCTGCGCACCGGAGTCCTCGACTGGCTGCTGGAACGGGTTCCGACGCCCCGGCGCAATCCCTTCACGCTCGGGTACCTCGCGGTCGTCGGCCTCACCACGACCTTCGCGAAACTCGCCGACCCGGAACTCGTGCAACGCCTCCAGGGGGCGTCCAGTTCGGACGGGCACAACCTCCTGCAGCACCCTTTGCGTGCTCTTGTGCTGAGCGGTTTCTGGGTGGCCGGCGAGGTCTGGATGCCCTACCTGTGGGGTTTCGCCTTCACCCTGGCGCCGCTGGAGCGCCGGGTCGGCCCGGCCCGGGCGGCCGCGGTGTTCGCGGTCGGGCACGTCGTGGCCACGTTGCTCTCGCAGGGCGTCGTGTTCGTCGCGGTGGAGACCGGGCGGATGGACCCGGCGGTGATGGACCGGCTGGACATCGGGGTCAGCTACGGCGTGCTGGCCTGTCTGGGAGCGGTGTCCGGCCTGCTGTCCCGGCGCGGCCGGGTGCTCGCGCTGGGCGCGGTCGGGCTGATGATCGCCGAGCAGATCGCCGCCGAGAAGGACGTGGTCACCGCCGTCGGGCACCCGGCGGCGGTGCTCGCCGGGGTGGCGCTGTGGCGCTGGCTGCGCGGGGTCGAGCGGCGCCGGCCGAGGCCCCGCCGGGTGGCCGCGCGGGCCGCCGGGGTCGCCGCCGGACCCGGGACGACCGGGGTGCCGGCCGCGCGTTGACCGCCCCGCCCGCCGGTTTTTGACGGGGGCGCCCGGAGGGGGGTCCGAGCGGCCTTCCGGGGTTCGAAGCGTTCGCTCACGGCGAACAAGGTGGTGGGAACATCCGCGGGCCGAGAAGCCTTTAGTCAGGTCGACTCAAGTTCACTGACTGGGGAGAGATCATGGCATCGACGTCCACACCGCTCACCCTGCCCGTCCTGCCGCTCGACGACGAGGTCGTCCTGCCGGGCATGGTCGTCCCGCTGGACCTGAAGGACACCGAGGTGCGCGCCGCCGTCGAGGCCGCCCGCGCCGCGGCCACCGGCCCCGGCAAGCCGCAGGTCCTGCTGGTCCCGCGGGTGGACGGCTCGTACGCGGCGGCGGGCACGCTGGCCACCGTGGAGCAGGTCGGCCGGCTGGCCGACGGCGACCCGGCGGCGCTGGTGCGCGCCGTGCGACGGGTCCGGATCGGCGCCGGCACCACCGGTCCCGGCGCCGCCCTCTGGGTGGAGACCACGCCGTTCAAGGAGTCCTCGGTCGGCACCCCGGTCGCCGGTCGGGCCGCCGAGCTGGTCAAGGAGTACAAGGCGCTGTCCACCCAGTGGCTGCGCAAGCGCGGCGCCTGGCAGATCGTCGACCGGGTCGCGCAGATCGAGGGCGTCGGCGAGCTCGCCGACAACATCGGCTACGCGCCCTTCGCCACCGCCGAGCAGAAGCTCAAGGTGCTGCTGGAGGCCGACCAGGTCGCCCGACTGGAGTACGCGCTCACCCTGCTGCGCGACCACCTCGCGGAGGAGGAGGTCAACGACACCATCCGCAAGGACGTCGAGGAGGGCGTGGCCAAGCAGCAGAAGGAGTTCCTGCTCCGCCGCCAGCTGGAGGCCGTCCGCAAGGAGCTGGCCGAGCTCAACGGCGACCCCGCCGACGAGGAGGGCGACTACCGCGCCCGGGTCGAGGCTGCCGACCTGCCCGAGAAGGTGCGGGAGGCCGCGCTCAAGGAGGTCGACAAGCTGGAGCGCTCGTCCGACCAGAGCCCCGAGGGCTCCTGGATCCGCACCTGGCTGGACACCGTCCTGGAGCTGCCCTGGAACGAGCGCACCGAGGACGCCTACGACATCGCCGGCGCCCGGGCCGTCCTGGACGCCGACCACGCCGGCCTGGCCGACGTGAAGGAGCGGATCGTCGAGTACCTGGCCGTCCGCAAGCGCCGGGCCGACCAGGGGCTCGGGCTCGTCGGCGGCCGGCGAGGGGGAGCCGTGCTGGCCCTGGTCGGGCCCCCCGGGGTCGGCAAGACCTCGCTCGGCGAGTCGGTGGCCCACGCCATGGGCCGCAAGTTCGTCCGGGTCGCGCTCGGCGGCGTCCGGGACGAGGCGGAGATCCGCGGCCACCGGCGCACCTACGTCGGCGCGCTGCCCGGCCGGCTGGTGCGGGCGATCAAGGAGGCCGGCTCGATGAACCCGGTCGTCCTGCTCGACGAGATCGACAAGGTCGGCTCCGACTACCGGGGCGACCCGGCCGCCGCCCTGCTGGAGGTGCTGGACCCGGCCCAGAACCACACCTTCCGGGACCACTACCTGGAGGTCGAGCTCGACCTCTCCGACGTCGTCTTCCTCGCCACCGCCAACGTGCTGGAGGCCATCCCCGAGCCGCTGCTCGACCGGATGGAGCTGGTCCGGCTCGACGGCTACACCGAGGACGAGAAGGTCGTCATCGCCCGCGACCACCTGCTCCCGCGCCAGCTGGAGAAGGCCGGCCTCGGCGGCGAGCAGGTCGGCGTCGACGAGGCGGCGCTGCGCCGGCTCGCCGGGGAGTACACCCGGGAGGCCGGCGTCCGGAACCTGGAGCGCTCGATCGCCCGGGTGCTGCGCAAGATCGCCGCACAGGCCGAGCTGGGCGAGCGCGAGCTGCCCGTCACGGTCGGCGCGGAGGACCTGCGCGCCCTGATCGGCCGGCCGCACCACGTGCCGGAGGCCGCCCAGGAGCCCGCCGAGCGGCGCACCGCCGTCCCCGGCGTGGCCACCGGCCTGGCCGTCACCGGTGCCGGCGGCGACGTCCTCTACATCGAGGCCTCGCTCGCCGACGCCGAGACGGGCGGCACCGGGCTCACCCTCACCGGGCAGCTCGGCGACGTGATGAAGGAGTCCGCGCACATCGCGCTCTCCTACCTGCGCTCGCGCGGCGCCGAACTGGAGCTGCCGGTCACCTCGCTGCGCGACCGCGGCGTGCACCTGCACGTCCCGGCCGGGGCCGTCCCCAAGGACGGGCCGAGCGCTGGCATCACCATGACCACGGCGCTGGCCTCGCTGCTCTCCGGCCGCAAGGTCCGCACCGACGTCGCGATGACCGGCGAGGTGTCGCTCACCGGGCGGGTGCTGCCGATCGGCGGGGTGAAGCAGAAGCTGCTCGCCGCCGACCGGGCCGGCGTCACCACGGTGATCATCCCCAAGCGCAACGAGGCCGACCTGGACGACGTCCCGGCCGAGGTGCTGGAGCGGCTCACCGTCCACCCGGTGGCGGACGTGCGGGAGGTGCTGGAGCTGGCGCTGGAGCCGGCCGAGGTACTGGTCGCGGCCGCCTGACCGACCGGCCGGGAGGCCGACGGCACCTCCGCGTGTGAGACTGCGGAGGTGCCGTCCCCCACGCAGCGCGCCCTGGCCCGGGTGCCGGAGCGGCTCCGCCCGGCCCTGGTGCGGCACCGCCGACTGGTGAAGTTCCTGCTGGTCGGCGGCTTCTGCTTCGCGCTCACCATGGTGATCGACTTCGAGCTGAAGTTCACCGTGCTGGAGCACAGACCGGTGATCGCGCTGACCGTGGCCACCGTGATCGGCACCGTCGTCTCGTACGTGCTGAACCGGCGGTGGGCCTTCCGGGCCTGCGGGCGTCGGCGCGAGCCGCTGCTGTTCGCGCTGGTCAGCGCGGTCGCCATCGCCGTCAACGACCTGCCGCTGGCCGTCTCCCGCTACCTGCTGGACCTGCGCGAGCCGTACGTCGGCCCGCTCGCCCAGGAGGTCGCCGACTTCCTCAGCGGCATGGTGGTCGGCACCTTCGTCGCGATGCTGTTCCGGTTCTGGGCGATCCAGCGCTGGGTCTTCACCAGCGCGCCGACCAGCACGCCGACCGGCACCGAAGCCGGTTACGCTGCACCCGAGGTGCCGCAGGATGCGCCGTAGCCGGCGCCGTAGGCGAAGAAGCACGAGGTGAACGCGATGCGCGGGGAACCGGACGGCTTCCGGGCCGGGCCCGCCAGCCAGCAGGGGATGCGCCGGGCCAACCTGGCCCTGGTGCTCGGTGTGATCGCCCGCGCCCCGCGCTCGCGCGCCGAGGTCGCCGCCGAGACCGGGCTGACCAGGGCCGCGGTCTCCTCCCTGGCCGAGCAGCTGATCGCCGCGGGCCTGGTCGTCGAGGAGGGCCCGGCCGCGCCCAGCGGCAAGGTCGGCCGCCCCGGCACCGCGCTCGGGCTCGATCCGGACGGCCCCGCCGGGCTCGGCGCCGAGATCGGCGTGCGGCACCTCGGCGCCTGCGTGGTCGACCTGCGCGGCGAGGTCCGCGCCTGGCGCCGCCTGGAGATCCGCAACCAGGGCCGCCGGCCCGCCGCCGTCATGGCCGACCTCGCCGACCTGCTGCACGCGGCCGTCGCCGAGGCCGGCCTGCGCCCGGCCGGGCTGACCCTCGCCGTGCCCGGCCTGGTCGGCGCGGACGGGCTGCTGCAGCGGGCCGCGAACCTCGGCTGGCAGGACGTCCCGCTGGCCGCCGAGCTGCGCCCCGCCCTGCGCGCGGCCGGCGGCGACCTGGCCGACCTGCCGGTCGACGCGGACAACGAGGCCAACCTCGGCGGGCTCGCCGAACGCTGGCTGGGCGAAGGCCCGGAGGACTTCCTGTACGTCTCCGCCGAGGCCGGGGTCGGCGCCGCGATCGTGGTCGGCGGCCGGCTGCTGCGTGGGGCCCGCGGCTACGCGGGCGAGTTCGGCCACGTGCCGGTGCACCCGGACGGGCTCCGCTGCGCCTGCGGCGCGCGCGGCTGCCTGGAGCAGTACGCGGGCGAGGCCGCGGTGCTGCGGGCGGCCCGGCTGACCGGCGCCCGCGGGGACTGGGTGACGCTGGTCGCCGAACAGGCGACGGCCGGGGACCCCGCGGCCCGGGCGGCCCTGGCCGGGGCCGCCCGGGCGCTGGGCATCGCCGCCGCCGGGGCGGTCAACCTGCTGGACCCGGCCGCGGTGGTGCTGGGCGGCGGCTACGCCCGGCTGGCGCCCTGGCTGCTGCCGGCCCTGCGGGCCGAGCTGGCCGCCCGGGTGACGGTCCGGCCGTGGGCGGAGGAGCGGCTGACGGTCTCCCGGCTGGGCCGCCGCGGGCCGCTGCTGGGGGCCGCGGTGGGGGTGGTGCGGGCGATCGTCGCCGATCCCGGGCCGCTGGCGGTGGCCGGGCCGGCGGACGGGCCCGGGGAGGGCTGAGCCCCCGGAACCGTACGGTCCGGGGGCTCGGGGGCCGTGGGTCAGGCCGCCTCGGCGGTCTCCTTGACCAGCTCGCGTCCGCCGGAGCGCGGGCCGCGCAGCACGGCCAGCAGAGCGACGCCGATGCCGACCAGGGCCCAGAGCACGAGCACCAGGATCGGCATGCCCAGGTTGGTGGAGCCGAAGTAGGCGATCGACTTGGTGGCGCTGGTGCCGGCGCCGTTCGGCAGCAGCGAGCCGATCGCCCGCCAGAACGGCGGCATCATCGGGGCCGGGTAGACGCCGCCGGCGCTCGGGTTGCCCAGCACCACGAAGATCAGCACAGCGATGCCGATGCCGAGGATGTCGAACAGGCACTGCAGCGCCATGGTGAAGGCGCCGACCGTGAACACCACCAGGGCGCCGATCGCGGTCAGGGAGAGGACCGAGCCGGGCAGCGCGTCCAGGACCGGCCCGGCGATGACCGTGCCGCCGAGGCCGGCGACCACCGAGTACAGCGCCAGGACGCCGAGGCGGATCAGCAGGCGGTGGACGTTGGCGGGCTTGGAGCCGGCGCTGATGCCGAGGATCGAGGCGACCAGGTAGCCGCCGACGCACCAGCCGATGACCAGGTAGAACGAGGACAGGCCGTTGGTGTCGCCCTTGGCCAGCGGCAGGACGTCCTGGACGGCGACCGTGCGGCCCTGGGCCTTGTCCAGCGCGGTGGTGATGCTCTCGGCGGCCTTGGCGGCGGAGGTGCCGCGGGCGTTGCCGACCAGCAGGGTGTCCTCGGTGCCGGTCGGGTTCACGACCAGCGCCGCGTAGATCTTCTGGTCCTTGATCTGCTGGGTCGCCGTCTCGGCGTCCGGCGCGGTGACGGGCTTGACGGCGTCGTTCGGCACGCCCTCCAGCGCGGCCACCAGCTTGGGCGTGACCTGCGGCGGGGCCACCACCGCGATCGACAGCTCGTGCGGGGCCGGGTGGTGCAGCGCCCCCACGTACGAGGTGATGAAGCCGAGCTGCAGCAGCAGCACGCCGATCACGAGCAGTGCCGCGCGCGGGGTGACCGCGCTCCTCAGTTCGGCGACGAAACCCTGCCCCGGGGCGGCCATCCACATCTCCTTGCGTATCGGGGGAAAACGGATACTTAATACCATGAAGTAGTTCGCTTGTCGCACTCTCCGCGCCACATCCGGGCCCGGCCGCCGGTCACGACCGGTCTTTGCTTGGCCTTGAAGAAAGTTGCCTAAGTCAACCATCCAGGCATATGGTTGCGTTAGACAACAAATTTCTAAGGACTCGGATGACCGTGACCACTGAGGCCCCGACCGGTACCCCCGCAGCCGTCGACGACCGACCGATGACGCACCGGCAGGTGATGGAGGCGCTGTCCGGCCTGCTGCTCGGCACCTTCGTGGCCGTGCTCTCGTCGACCGTCGTCTCCAACGCCCTGCCGCACATCCTCACCGACCTGCACGGCGGCCAGTCCGCGTACACCTGGGTGATCACCGCGGCCCTGCTCACGCTGACCGCCTCCACCCCGATCTGGGGCAAGCTCTCCGACCTCGCCAGCAAGAAGCTGCTGCTGCAGATCGGCCTGGCGATCTACATCGGCGCCTCCGCGCTGGCCGGCCTCTCCCAGAACACCGGTCAGCTGATCGCCTGCCGCGCCCTGCAGGGCATCGGCGCCGGCGGCGTCGTCGCGCTCGGCCAGATCTGCCTGGCCGCGATGGTCCCGCCGCGCGAGCGCGGCCGCTACAGCGGTTACTTCGGCGCGGTCTTCGCCCTCGCCACCATCGGCGGCCCGCTGATCGGCGGCGTCATTGTGGACACCTCCTGGCTGGGCTGGCGCTGGTGCTTCTACGTCGGCATCCCGTTCGCGATCGCCGCGATCCTGGTCGTCCAGCGCACCCTGAAGCTGCCGGTGGTCAAGCGCCGGGTGAAGATCGACCACCTGGGCGCGCTGACCATCACCGGCGCCGTCAGCCTGCTGATGATCTGGATCACCCTGGCCGGCAAGAACTACGCCTGGCTGTCCTGGCAGACCGCCGCGATGGTCGGCGGCGGCCTGCTGCTGGGCGCGCTGGCCGTCGTGGTCGAGCGCCGCGCCGCCGAGCCGATCATCCCGCCAGACCTCTTCCGGCACCGCACCGTCACCCTGGCCGCGCTGGCCAGCGTGCTGGTCGGCGTCGGGATGTACGGCGCGACCACCTTCCTCGGCCAGTACTTCCAGCTGGCCCGGGACAAGTCCCCGACCATGGCCGGCCTGATGACCCTGCCGATGATCCTCGGCCTGGCGGTGTCCTCCACCGTCGCCGGCCGGCTGATCACCAAGTACGGCAAGTGGAAGGCCTACCTGGTCTCCGGCACCGCGCTGCTCGCGATCGGCTTCGGGCTGCTGGGCACCGTCCGGGTCGACACCGACTACACCCTGCTGTCCGTCTACATGGCGATCACCGGCATCGGCCTGGGCCTGACCATGCAGAACCTGGTGCTCGCGGTGCAGAACACCGTGCCGCGCCACGAGCTCGGCGCGGCCAGCTCGGTGGTCACCTTCTTCCGCACCATGGGCGGCGCGATGGGCGTCTCCGCGCTCGGCGCGCTGATGAACAACAAGGTGACCCACTACCTGGCGGAGAACCTGGCGGCCGCGCACGTCCCGGCCGGGCACGCGCCCGGCGGCGGGGGCATCCCGGACCTGCACAAGCTGCCCGCGCCGATCGTCCCGCTGGTCACGGACGCCTTCGGCCACGGCGTCGGCGTGGTGTTCCTGGTCGCCGCGCCGTTCGCGCTGCTGGCCTTCGTCACGGTGCTGTTCATCCGGGAGACGGCCCTGCGGACCAGCCAGGGCTGAGCCCACCGCGGGTACGCGAACGGGCCGGGGAGTGCGGTGTGCACTCCCCGGCCCGTTCGGCGTTCCGGTCCGCTACGGCGCGGCGATCAGCACCAGGCCGTAGACCACGGCCGCCGCGCACAGCGCGAAGCAGGCGTACGCGCCGGCCAGCAGGGCGGGCCTGGCGGCGCCCTGGGCGCCGTCGGCCTCGCGGGCGCTCAGCGCGGCCTCGCGGCGGGACAGGGCCAGGATGCCGAGCGCGAAGACCGAGACCACGGCGACGGTGACGCCGAAGCTGACGCCGGCGGTCTGGGCGAGGGCGTTCCACTTGATGTGCATGGTGAGGACTCCTCGGCGCTCAGGCCGCGACCGTGGTCGAGGCGGGGGTGGGGGTGTTCGCGAGGGTGGTGCCGGCCGGCGCGAGCTCGACCGGGGTGACCTCGGTGACGTCGTTGACGTTGTCCGCGCTGACCGGCTGGCGGCGGGAGAGCAGCCACATCGCGACCGAGCCGGCCACCAGCGCGGCGCCCACCAGGACGACGCCCCAGGTGCCCTGCTGGGCCAGCAGCGCGGCGCCGCCGGAGACCAGTGCGGCGGCCGGGAGGGTCAGGCCCCAGGTGTAGACCATGCGGCGGACCATGCTCCAGCGCAGCTCCGGCTTCGGGCCGCCGAGGCCGGCGCCCATGATGCCGCCGGTGCAGACCTGGGTGGTGGAGAGGCCGAAGCCCATGTGCGAGGAGGTCAGGATGACGGTCGAGACGGCCGACTCGGAGGCGAAGCCCTGCAGCGGCTTGATGTCCGTCAGGCCCTTGCCCATCGAGCGGATGATCCGCCAGCCGCCCATGTAGGTGCCGAGCGCGATCGCGGCGCCGGCCGAGACGATCACCCAGGTGGGCGGCAGCGCGCCGTGCGGCAGGGCGCCGACCGAGACCAGGGTCAGGGTGATGATGCCCATCGTCTTCTGGGCGTCGTTGGTGCCGTGCGCGAGCGAGATCAGCGAGGAGGAGAACACCTGGCCGGTCCTGAAGCCCTTGTCGGTGGCCGCCGCGTTGCCCTTGCGGGTGATCGCGTAGGCCAGCTTGGTGGCGCCCCAGGAGGCGAGGCCGGCGACGAGGGGGGAGGCGACCGCCGGGATGATGATCTTGGTGATCACGGTGTCGAAGTTGACGCCGTTCATGCCGACGCCGACGATCGTGGCGCCGATCAGGCCGCCGTACAGCGCGTGCGAGGAGCTCGACGGCAGGCCGCGCAGCCAGGTCAGCAGGTTCCACAGGATCGCGCCGGCCAGTGCCGCGAAGATGATCTCGGGGTGGACGCCGGCCTTCTCGTTGACGATGCCGCCGGAAATGGTCGTGGCGACCTTCACGGACAGGAACGCACCCGCGAAGTTGAGGAGGGCCGCGATGGTGACCGCGACCTTCGGACGAAGGGCCCCGGTCGCGATCGCGGTGGCGGCCGCGTTGGCGGTGTCGTGGAACCCGTTGGTGAAGTCGAAGGCGAGCGCCGTGATGATCACAACGGCCACCAGGAACGAGATGTGTTCCATACCCAAACAATCGTCGTAGTTGTCGCACGGACGTTGGTGTCGCCGTGACGGTAGGTCTGCTGGGTGAACGGAAGGTGAACTAGGACGGGAATCGTGGTTCCCATGGTTGCCCGGCGGTGTCCCTGGGCTTTCGCAGGGGTGTCCATCGGCGTGTTGAGCTGGACTTTGACCCGGATCGTCCAGGTTCGATCAGGTTTAAAGAGACTTGTCTCACATTTCGAACCGAGAATTAACCCGGCGGTCGGCACGGGCTCTGTTTCCGGTGAGTAACCCGTGGGAGGATCTGCGGCAACCGGGGAGCCCGGGGGATGCAGAAGGTTCGGGGCCGGGAGGACCAACCATGGGCGGGGCTGCACAGCGTGGGGCTGACCGGCGCGCGGAATCGACGGGCGTGCGCCCCTGGGTACGGGCGGCGCTGCGCTGCGGAGCGGCCCTCGCGGCCGCCGCGCTCGCGCTCCCGCTGGGCGCCCAGGGCGCCTGGGCCGCCCCCGACCCGGGCGCGTCCGTCACCGCCCAGGACCCGCTGGCCGCCGCCAAGGCCACCCTCGGCCCGATGCTCGACCGGCTGCACGAGCTCTACCAGAGCGCCGAGAAGGCCACCGAGCAGTACAACGGCGCCGTCGCCAAGGTGGCCGAGCAGCAGACCGCGCTCACCGACCTCCAGGGCAGGCTCGACCGCCAGCAGAAGCAGGTCGACGCCGGCACCGACCTCGCCTCCCAGCTGGCCGCCGCCCAGTACCGCAACGGCAGCGCCTCCGCCTACGCCGAACTCCTGCTCTCCAAGGACCCGTACGAGGCGGTCACCATAGCCGAGCTGCTCAGAGCGGCCAGCCGCTCGCAGTCGGAGTTCCTGGACAAGCTCAAGGGCGACCGCGACACCCTCGACGGACTGAAGAAGCAGACCGAGGAGGCGCTGAACACCTCCAAGACCCTGGTCACCCAGCAGGACGCCGCCAAGGCCAAGGCCGCCGCCGACCTCGCCGCCGTCGAGACGATGGTCGCCTCGCTCACCGGCGCGCAGCGCGGCGAGCTGGAGCAGCTGGAGAAGGCCAAGGCCGACGAGGCCCAGCTGGCCTTCCTCGCCTCCGGCGCGCTCGGCAAGGGGGAGCGCACCCCCTCGGTGCAGGGGCGCGCGGCCGTCGCCTTCGCGCTCGCGCAGCTCGGCAAGCCGTACCTGTGGGGCGGCACCGGCCCGGGCTCCTACGACTGCTCCGGCCTCACCTCGCAGGCCTGGCTGCACGCCGGCCGGCCGATCCCGCGCACCAGCCAGGAGCAGTGGGCGCAGCTGCCGCACGTCCCGCTGAACCAGCTGCGGCCCGGCGACCTGGTCGTCTACTTCCAGGACGCCTCGCACGTCGGGATGTACATCGGCGGCGGGCTGATCGTGCAGGCGCCCCGGCCCGGGGCGTACATCAAGGTCTCGCCGATCGGCTCGATGGCGATCCTCGGGGCCGTCCGGCCGGACCCGGACGGCACGGCGGACGACGCGGGCGGCGCCTGGAAGGTGCCGGACCTGCCCACCGGCTGGGACGCCGTCACGCCGATCGCGCCCAGCCCGGCGACCCCGGCCGCCCCCGCTCCGGGCCAGCCCGCGACCGGCACCCCGACCGCCCCCGGCACGCCCACCGGCACGCCCGCTCCGACCGGGACGCCGACCGGCACGCCCACCGGGCCGGGCACGCCCACCGGCACGCCGTCCGGCACCGGGACCCAGACCCCGACCGGGACGCCCACCGGCACGCCGTCCGGCACCGGGACGCCCTCCGGGACCGGTACGCCGTCCGGGACGGGGACGCCGGCCACGCCGACCCCGACCGGCACCGGCACCGGCACTCCGGGGACGACGCCGAGCGGCACCGGGACGGCCTCGGCCCCGGGCAGCGCCACCGCGACGCTGCCGCTGGGCACGCCGACGAAGTAGGCCGCAACGACGGGAAGGCCGCCCGGAGGACCGGGCGGCCTTCCCGCGTCCGCGGTCAGGCGACCGGGCCGGAGTCGGGCTCGAAGCGGATGACGACGGCCTTGGAGGTGGGCGTGTTGCTGATGTCCGCCGTGGAGTCCAGCGGCACCAGGACGTTGGTCTCCGGGTAGTAGGCCGCCGCGCCGCCGCGGGCGACCGGGTAGTGGACGACCCGGAAGTGCGGGGCGCGGCGCTCGCTGCCGTCCGTCCACTCGCTGACCAGGTCGGTGTACCCGCCCTCGGTGAGGCCGAGTTCGGCGGCGTCGGCCGGGTTGACCAGGACCACCCGGCGGCCGCCCTTGATGCCGCGGTAGCGGTCGTCGAGGCCGTAGATGGTGGTGTTGTACTGGTCGTGCGAGCGCAGCGTCTGCAGCAGCAGGCGGCCCGGCGGGACCTCGGGGGCGGTCAGCGGGTTGACCGTGAAGTTGGCCTTGCCCGTCGCGGTGGGGAAGGTGCGGGAGTCGCGCGGGCCGTGCGGGAGGGTGAAGCCGCCGGGGCGGTGGAGCTTGGTGTTGTAGTCCTCGAAGCCCGGGACGACGCGGGCGATCCGGTCCCGCAGGGTGTCGTAGTCGGCCGCGAACTCCGCCCAGGGCACGGAGTCCTCCGGGCCGAAGACGGCCTGGGCGATCCGGCAGACGATGGCGGTCTCGGAGTGCAGGTCGTCGGCGGGCGGGCGCAGCCGGCCGCGCGAGGCGTGCACCTGGCCCATCGAGTCCTCGACGCTGACGAACTGGTCGCCGGCCGCGGTGGTGTCCCGGTCGGTGCGGCCCAGGGTGGGCAGGATCAGGGCGCGGGCGCCGGTGACCAGGTGCGAGCGGTTGAGCTTGGTGGAGACGTGGACGGTCAGCCGGCAGCGGCGCATCGCCGCCTCGGTGACGTCGGTGTCCGGGGTGGCCGCGACGAAGTTGCCGCCCATCGCGAGGAACACCTTGACCCGGCCGTCCCGCATCGCGCGGATGGTGTCCACCGCGTCGTGGCCGTGCGCGCGCGGCGGCTCGAAGTCGAACTCGGCGCCCAGCGCGTCCAGGAAGGCGGCGCTGGGCCGCTCGAAGATGCCCATCGTCCGGTCGCCCTGGACGTTGCTGTGCCCGCGCACCGGGCAGACCCCGGCGCCGGGGCGGCCGACGTTGCCGCGCAGCAGCAGGAAGTTGACCACCTCGCGGATGGTCGGCACCGAGTGCTTGTGCTGGGTGAGGCCCATCGCCCAGCAGACGATGACCTTCTGCGAGGCGAGGACCAGCCGGCCCAGCTCCTCGATCTGCTCCCAGGGCAGGCCGGTCGCGGCCAGCACCTCGTCGCGGTCGGTCTTCAGCGCCTGCGCCTCGAACTCCTCGAAGCCGTGGCAGTGTTCGGCGACGAAGGCGCGGTCGACGCCGTCCCGCTCCAGGATCATCCGGTTGACCGCGCGGAACAGCGCCAGGTCCCCGCCGAGGCGGATCTGCAGGAACAGGTCGGTCAGCTTGGTGCCGTTGCCGACCACGCCGCGGACGTTCTGCGGGTTCTTGAACCGCTCCAGGCCCGCCTCCGGCAGCGGGTTCACGCTGACGATGGTGGCGCCGGCCCGCTTGGCGCGCTCCAGCGCGGCGAGCATCCGGGGGTGGTTGGTGCCCGGGTTCTGGCCGGCCACGATGATCAGGTCGGCCTGGTAGAGGTCCTGCAGGCTGACGCTGCCCTTGCCGACGCCGAGCGTCTCGGTGAGCGCCGAACCGGACGACTCGTGGCACATGTTGGAGCAGTCCGGCAGGTTGTTGGTGCCCAGCCGGCGGGCGAACAGCTGGTAGGCGAACGCGGCCTCGTTGCTGGTGCGGCCGGAGGTGTAGAAGGCGGCGGCGTCCGGGGTGTCCAGGGCGCGCAGCTCCTCGGCGATCAGCGCGAAGGCGTCGTCCCAGGAGACCGGGGTGTAGTGGGTGGCGCCCTCGTCGAGCAGCATCGGCTGGGTGAGCCGGCCCTGCTGGCCGAGCCAGTAGCCGGAGCGCTCGGCGAGCTCGGCGACCGGGTGGGCGGCGAAGAAGTCGGCCCGGATCCGGCGCTCGGTGGCCTCCTCGGCGACGGCCTTGGCGCCGTTCTCGCAGAACTCCACGGCGTGCGGCTTGTCCGGCTCGGGCCAGGCGCAGCCGGGGCAGTCGAAGCCGCTGTGCTGGTTCACCTTGAGCAGGGTGGAGACGGCGCGGCGGGCGCCCATCTGCTCGGCGGCCATCCGCACGGTGTGGCCGACCGCGGGCAGGCCGACGGCCGAGTGCTTGGGCGCGGACACCTCGGGGGCGTCCTGCACCGGGTCGCTCTGCGGGGCCTGCTTGGCCATGACTGCGCTCCTCGGAGTCTGCCGGGCCCGCCGCGTCCTCACGGGGGCTCGCTGCCCATCCTTCCACCTGGGCGACGCCCCCGGGAGGGGCGGTCGCGGGCGTCGGTAGAGTCTGTGCGTCACAGCGGATGGGGGAGGGACGCATGCGGGTAGGCGACGTCCTCGACGGCCGGTACGAACTGCGGGAGAAGCTGGGCCAGGGCGGCTTCGGGGTGGTGTGGCGGGCCCAGGACACCCGGATGATGCGGCCGGTGGCGGTCAAGGTCATCGGGCACCACGGCGGGGACCAGGCCAAGGCTGCGCTGCGGTTCGTCCGCGAGGCCTGCGCGGCGGGCAACCTGTCGCACCCGCACATCGTCACCGTGCACGACCTCGGGCAGGGCGAACTCGGCGACCGGCAGGTCACCTTCCTGGTGATGGAGCTGCTCGCCGGGCGCACCCTGACCGAGGTGCTGCGCGACGGCGTGCCCGAGCCGGCGCTCAGCCTGCGCTGGGGGCGGGAGATCTGCGCCGCGCTCGCGGCCGCGCACGACGCGGACATGGTGCACCGCGACATCAAGCCCGACAACATCATGATCACCGACGCCGGGCACCTGAAGGTGCTGGACTTCGGCATCGCCCAGCTGGACACCGGCGCGGGCGGGCTGACCACCACCGGGACGATCGTCGGCAGCCCGGCGTACATGGCGCCCGAGCGGTGGACCGGCGGGCGAGTGGACGGGCGGGCCGACCTGTACGCGCTCGGCTGCGTGCTGGTCGAACTCTTCACCGGGGCACGGCCGTTCGCCGGGGACTCGACGCCGGTGCTGATGTACCAGCACCTCAACGAGCCGCCGCCGGCGCTGGATCCGGCGCAGTTCGGGCTGCCGCCGCAGGTGGCCGGGCTGGTCGCGGAGCTGCTGGCCAAGGACCCGGCCGAGCGGCCGGCCGACGCCCGGACGGTCGAGCGGCGGCTCGCCGAGCTGGCCGACTGGCGCGGGGGCGCCGCCGGGGGGCCGGGGCCGGTGCCGACCGTGCTGGACCGGCCGGGGGCGGTGGCACCGCCGGTGCCGTCCGCGCCGCCGTCCGCGCCGCCCGTCGTCCCACCCGTCGTCCCGCCGTCCGCGCCGCCGGTGCCGTCCACGCCGCCGTCCGCGCCGCCCGTGCCGGGGGCCTCGCAGGTGCTGTCCCCGCTGACCACGCCGCCGGTGGTGGCCGCCGCGCCCGACGACGCCGTCCGGGCCCGGCTGCGCGAGCGGCGCTCGGCCGCCTTCCGGGCGCCGACCGCGGGCGAGTCGGCGATCCAGCTGCAGGCGGTCGCGCAGGAGTGCGTGACCGCGCTCGGCGCCGCCGACCGCGACACCCTGTGCGCCTGGCGGGACTTCACCTGGTACCTCAGCCGGGCCGGGGACGTGGACGGCGCGATCCGGCTGCTGTCCACCGTGGTCGAGGACATGCGCACGGCGCTCGGCCCCACCGACCCGGACACCCTCGGCGCCCGCTACCACCTGGTGTGGTGCATCGGCGAGAACGGCGCCGAGGTCACCGCGATCCGGCTGCTGACCGAGCTGCTGCCCGACCTGCACGCCGCCTGGGGCCCGCAGGACTCCCGGGTGCTGAAGGCCCGGCACGACCTCGCCCTCCACCAGGCCAACCGGGGCGACCTGCAGGGCGCCGTCATCCAGCTGCACGCGTTGCTGCCCGACCTGGCCCGCGCCCTCGGCGAGCGCCACCCGAGCACCGTCCAGGCCTGGCAGGACCTGGCCGGCTACCAGCAGCGGCTCGCCCAGGCCGGCCGCAAGGGCCTGCCCGGGCAGCGCCGCAAGGCGCCGAGGATCAGCCCGATGGAGGCGCTGGTGCTGGTCCGCCGGCTGCGGGTCTGGGACTTCGGCACCGACCGGGAGGGCCAGGACTGCGTGGAGGCGCTCGAGCGTGGCGTCGGCCTGAAGGGCGTCGCGGACGTGGTGTTCGACGCCCCGGACTTCGTCTCGGACGAGGACCTGGTGGCGGAGATCTTCGGCCCCTGAGGGTCTCGCGGAGTCCGAGGGTCGTGGAGTCCGGCGTGGCCGGAGAACGGGGGAGGCGCGGGTGCGGGTCGGGGACGTCCTGGACGGTCGGTACGAGCTCCAGGAGAAGCTGGGGCAGGGCGGCTTCGGGGTGGTGTGGCGGGCCGAGGACACCCGGATGCACCGGCCGGTGGCCGTCAAGCTCATCCGGCACGACGACGGCGACCAGGCCAAGGCGGCGCTGCGCTTCGCCCGGGAGGCGTCCGCGGCGGGCAACCTGTCGCACCCGCACATCGTCACCGTGTACGACCTCGGCCACGGCGAGGCCGAGGGCGAGGACGTCACCTTCCTGGTGATGGAGCTGCTCGCCGGCCGCACCCTGACCGCGGTGCTGCGCGAGGGCGTGCCCGCGCCGGCGCTCAGCCTGCGCTGGGCGCGGGAGATCGGCGAGGCGCTGGCCGCGGCGCACGACGCGGGCGTGGTGCACCGCGACATCAAGCCGGACAACGTCATGATCGCCGGGGACGGGCACCTGAAGGTGCTGGACTTCGGCATCGCCCAGCTGGACACCGGCGCGGGCGGGCTGACCACGGTCGGCACGGTCATCGGCAGTCCGCCGTACATGGCGCCCGAGCGGTGGACCGGAGGCCGGGTGGACGGCCGGGCCGACCTGTACGCGCTCGGCTGCCTGCTGGTCGAACTCCTCACCGGGGCGCGGCCGTTCAACGGCGACTCGACCCCGGTGCTGATGTACCAGCACCTCAACGAGCCGCCCCCGGCCCTGGACCCGGCCCGGTACGGGCTGCCGGAGCACCTGCCCGCCCTGGTCGCCGAACTGCTCGCGAAGGACCCGGCCGAGCGGCCGGCCGACGCCCGGGCGGTCACCGGGCGGCTCGCCGACCTGGCGGAGGGGCGGCCGGTGCCCCGGCCGCTGCGCTCCACCACCCGGGCCCGCACCGCGCCGCTCGCGCCCGCCCGGCGGCGCGGCCAGGCCGGCTACGTGCGGGAGCCGAAGCTGCGGCCGGTGGGGCGGGCCCCGCTGGTGCTGGACGAGCCGGCGCGGCCCGACCGCGCGGACCGGGCCGGCCTGCCGCAGGGGCCCGTCGAGGACCGGGCGGTCCTCCGGGCCCGGCTGCTGGAGGCCGGCCCGGCCGTGCCGGCCGAGGACCCGGCCGAGGTGGCGCGCCGGCTCGGGGCGGCGATCGACGGCGGCCTGCCGGTGCTCGGCCCGGCCGACCCGGACGTGGTCGCCGCCCGGCGGGAGCTCGCCGCGCAGCTCGGCCGGGCCGGCCGGGCGGCGGAGGCCGTCCGGGAACTGCGGGAGCTGGCGGACGACCTGCGCTCGGCGTTCGGGCCGACCGACTCCCGCACGCTGGAGGCGCGCTACGAGGTGACCCGGCTCGTCCGGGAGGGCGGCGAGCCGGTCACCGCGATCCGGCTGCTGACCGAGCTGCTGCCCGTGCTGAGGCTGGCCTGGGGGCCGCACGGCCCGCTCGTCCTGCAGGCCTGGCACGACCTCGCGGCGTGCCTGGCCCGGCGCGGCGACTTCCACGGCGCCGTGCTCCAGCTGACCGAACTGCTGCCGCAGCTCGTCACGGCCTTCGGCGAGCAGGACGAACGCACCGCGCGGGCCCGCGCCGACCTGGCGGACTGCCGGCAGCGGACCCGGGCGCACCGGAGCGCGAACGAGGTCGTCCGTGGCTGGCGGATGCGGCTCGACCGGGTCGAGGCGGAGCGGCTGGTCCGGCAGGTCCGCGCCGGCGGGGAGCCCGGCCGGGCGGCGGCCCGCGCGCTGCGGCGCGGGACGGGCGTCAAGGGTGTCGTGGACCGGGTGGTGGCGGCGCCGGGCTTCGTTTCGGACGCGGACCTGGTGGAGGAGGTCTTCGGGCCGCAGGAGCCGTAGGACACGCTCCGGTCATGCCGCCAGCACCTCCGCGGGGAGCGCGGCCAGGGACCGCAGCAGGGCCCGGGCGGCGGCGTCGTTCTGGCGGAAGGCCGGGGCGTCGGTGCGCGGGCGGGCGAAGGCGGCCGCCGTGCGCAGGCTGGTGTGCGGGCCGAGCGCGGTGCGCCGCGGGTGCGGGGCGCCGCCCAGGGCCGGGTCGAGCAGCCGGCCGTCGGCGGGGGAGATGCCGACCAGACCGGAGCGGTGGGTGTGCTCCCGGTCGGCCAGCAGCTCCTCCACCAGCCGCCCGGCGCGGTGCAGTTCGCGCAGCACCGGGTCGAGGGTGCGGTGCAGCGCGTGCTGGGGCAGGTACCCCTCGATCAGCGCGGTGGCGGTGACGGTGTGGCCGGGCACGGTGGCGCCGCGGGCCCGCCAGCTGCCGGTGGCCTCGTCCCGGTCGACCCGGACGCCCGCGCCGAGGAAGCGCACCACCCCGGCCTCGGAGAGCGCGAGCAGCTGGCGCAGCCGGAAGCCGGGCGGGCCGGAGGCGAGGGAGTTGAAGTAGCCGGAGAACCAGCCGTCCACCTCCTCGGCGACCGAGCGGGCGGTGAGCCGGCCGCTCGCGACCACCCGGGGGAGCTGGCCGAACAGCGAGAGCAGGGCGAGGAAGGCGCCGAGGTCGGCGCTGTGCGCGGGGTCGGCGCGGCGATCGGCGTCGGCGGCGACGTACGCCCGCAGGTGGGCCTGCAGTTCCTCGGTGGAGCCGAGGGCGAGGCCGGCCAGCGGCTGGTCGAGCCGTTCGAAGTCGATCCGGTCGGCCGGGTCGGGCACGGCCTCGGCGACCAGGGCGGCGCGCTCGGGGGAGTACCAGGCGCAGCGGTCGTACCGGGCCAGGAACGCGGGCCAGGGCAGGGCGGTGCGCTCGGGGTGGGCGTGGAACAGCTCGTGGTAGTGCCCGAAGGCGACCTCCTTGGCCATCAACGGCCAGAGGTCGCGCCGCAGTCGGAGCGGTCCGGGGGCGGCGAGCGCCGCGTCGACGGCGGCCGCGTCGAAGTACCGGGGGAGCGGCGCCGGCGGGCCCTGCAGCCGGTAGCCGGTCTTGGCGTGGTAGGGCACGCCGCGCCGCGAGCCGAGGTGCAGCACCGGTTCGCGGCCGGACGGGCGGTAGCGCAGGGCGGGCCCGTCGCCGGTCGGCTCGAAGCGGCCGCCGCGGCCCTCGGTGAGCAGCGCGACCAGGTCGACGGCGGCCAGGCCCAGGCCGCGCAGCACCACCTGCTCGCCGGGGGCGATCGCCGCCAACTCGCCCGCCACGTCGGCGGAGTAGGCGGGCGGCAGGTGGAAGCGGCCGTGCCGGGCGGCGAACTCGGCGTCGGCGGCGTGGCGCGGGTGCGGGGCGGAGTCGAGGTGGCCGAGGGTGAGCGCGACATGGTCAGCGGTGAGCGTCCGGTCGGTGAGGTGGACGGTCTGCGGGCCGTCCGCCGGGCCGTCGATCCGGCGGGCGGTGTCGCGGTGGACGGTGACCGTGACGTGCGGCGGCAGGTCGGCGACGGCGCGGCGGAACACCCAGTCCAGGTAGGCGCTCTGGGCCCGCCGGGTGGGGAAGTCGGTGGGCGCGAGGGCGCGCAGCTCGGCCCGGACGGCCGGGTCGTCGACCTCCCGGTACGGCGCGAACTCCTCGGGCCGGCGGGCCCATTCGGCGAGCGAGGGGCCGGGGCGGACCGGGCCGTCCAGGGTGGAGCGTTCGTCGGTGAACATCGTGACGTCCTCGGCCATCGAGTTCATCCGCAGCAGCGCGGACTGCTCCCGGCGCCACACCCGGCCCGCGCCGGGCGGGTACGGGTCGACCAGGTGGATCGCCAACGGCCGGTCGGCGGGCAGGAGTTCGGCGGCGTTGGCGGCGATCCGCTCCAGCAGTCCGGTGCCGCGCGGGCCGGCACCGACGATCACCAGCGCCGTCATGACCGCGCCGCCCGGTGGACGGCGGCGCGGGCGGCGGCGCGCACGGCCGCGCGGGCGCGTTGCGGCGGGGTGGGCGGCAGGCCGTCCCGGGTCGCGCCCCTGGCGAAGTGCCGCTCCACGTAGTACTGGCCGATGGACAGCACGGTGGTGACCACCAGGTACCAGAGGGTGGCGACCACCAGCATCGGGATCACCTGGTACGACTGCAGGTAGACCAGCTGCACCGAGTAGAGCAGATCGGAGACGGCCAGCACGCTGACGATGCTGGTGCCCTTGAGCGCGCCGATCAGCATGTTCCCGGCGCTCGGCACGATCGCCCGCATCGCCTGCGGCACCACGATCCGGCGCAGCACCCGCCACCGGCCGAGCCCGAGCGCGGCGGCGGCCTCCAGCTGGCCGCGGTCGACGGACAGGATGCCGCCGCGGATCACCTCGGCGGCGTACGCGGACTCCAGCAGGGTGAGGCCGATGACGGCGGTCAGGGTGGGGCCGATCAGGTTGACCGTCTTCACGGTGACGAACTCGGGCCCGAACGGGATGCCGAGGCCCAGCGTCGGGTAGAGCGCGCCGATGTTGAAGAAGAACAGCAGCTGCACCAGCGGCGGGGTGGAGCGGAAGACCCAGATGTAGCCCCAGCTCAGCGTGCGCAGGACCGGGTTGGCGGACAGCCGCATGGTGGCGAGCACGGTGCCGAGGAGGAAGCCGAGGGTGAGCGTCAGGGCGGTCAGCCACAGGGTCAGGGCGAGGCCGTTCAGCACCGAGCGGGCGGTGAACCAGTCGGCGACCACGCCCCACTGGAAGGCGTCGTTGCGGACCACCGAGGCGGCGGCCATCGCGGCCAGCGACAGCGCGACGGCCGCGGCGGCCCACTGGCCGGGCTTGCGGCGGGGGACGATCCGGGGCTCGGCCGGGGCGGGTGGGGGCTTGCGGACGGAGGGTGCGGGCAGGACGGCCGGCGGCGTGGCCATGGCGGAGGCTCCTGGCGGGAGTGGAGGCGGGCAAGGGGTGCGGGCGGGTGGGGTCGGAGGACGTACGGGTGGTCGTCACGTACGGGCCCCGCGCCGGCCGGCGTCCCTCAACGCGGCCGGTGCGCTTGCACACTGCGCTCCGCCGCCGATCGTACGCGGGTGCGATCGGCGGCTGTCAAGGGCGGCGACCGGGCCGCCCGGCGGGGCCGGAAAGGCGACAAGAGATCGCAACAGTGCGGCAACGATGGATGGTTGACGTACCACTCGGCCGACTGCTCAACTTGAGCCCATGAACGCCCAGCAGCCCCTGGTCACCCGCGACCACATCGACTTCGGTCGGGTGTGGTCGGCGGCCTGTCGCGGCTGAACCGGCGACGGGCCGCCCGCCCGGCCCGCTCTCCCCGGGGTGCCTCCCTCGGCCCGCCCCGCCCCTGCTGACGTGACGTCGGATCCCCTTGTCCGTCGACGGCTTCGCGCTGCGCTCCGGCAGTTCCGCCGCCCCCGTCGCGTCCCCTCACCCGGGTAGCTCCGCGCCCGCCTCCCGCCCTCCGCCTCCCGCCCTCCGCGTCCCGCCACGCCTCCGCGCCCCCACGCCCCCGTGCTCCCCGGCCGCCCGTGCCGCGAGCGCCTCCGGCCTGCCCGCAGGCCCGCCCCGCAGGCCTGCCCCGAAAGGTTCCGCCATGCCCGTCGAAGTCCTCGGCCGCGCCGCCACCGGCGACGGCCCGCAGGCCGCTCCCCGCGGCCCGGAGTTCCGCCGGGTCGCCCTGGACGACCCGCTGGTCGAGCCGCTGCTGCGCGAACTCGCCGAGGAGTACGTCCGCCGGTACGGGCCCGACGCGCGGCAGGAGCTGACCCGCTACCCCGCGGAGGCCTTCGCCGAACCGCACGGCGGGGTGCTGCTGCTCCTGCTGGAGGACGGCGAACCGGTGGCCGGCGGCGCGTACAAGCGCTACGACGCCCGCACCGCCGAGGTGAAACGGATGTGGACGCACTCCGCCCACCGGCGCCGCGGCCTCGCCCGCCGGGTGCTGGCCGAGCTGGAGCGCACGGCGGCGGCCGCCGGCTACACCCGGATCCACCTGACGACCGGGCCGCGCCAGCCCGAGGCCAGGGGCCTCTACCTGGCGGCCGGCTACACGCCGCTGTTCGACCTCGCCGCCGACCCGCTGACCATCGGGCCGCTGCCCTTCGAGAAGCCGCTGCCCGCCGCGCCGGCCGGGCCCGGGCAGGCGCCGCCCGCACCACCCGCACCGCCCGGAACCCACTGAAAGGCCCCCCGTGAGAACCACCACCGCCCGCCGCCGCACCTTCGTGGCCGCCGCCGCCCTGCTGCCGGTCCTGGCGCTGGCCGGCTGCGGCTCCGACCCGAAGATCGCCGGCACGGCCGGCGCGAGCGGGGCCGCCGACCCCGCCGCGCAGGACGTCGTCTCCGGGGTCGCGAAGTCGGAGGCCGCGGCCGCGCTGCTGCCCGAGGACGTCCGCGCCGCCGGCACGATCCGCTTCGGCTCCTCCTTCGGGGTGCCGCCCACCGCCTTCTATCCCGACCCGGCCACCAGGAAGCCCGCCGGGATCGACGTGGACTTCACCGATGCCGTGGCCAGGGTGCTCGGCCTGACCGTGCAGCGCGAGGACGCCGCCTTCGAGACCATCCTGCCCGCCCTGGACAGCGGCAAGTTCGACGTCGGCACCGGCAACTTCGGGGTCACCACCGCCCGGCTGAGGACCATCGACTTCGTCACCTACATCGACGACGGCCAGGGCTTCGCGGTGAAGAAGGACGACACCGCGCTCCAACCCGTCACCGACCTGGTGCAGCTGTGCGGCCTGACCATCGGCACCGGCGCCGGCACCACCTTCGAGACCACCCTCAACAGCCACCGGAACGTCTGCACCGACGCCGGGAAGAAGCCGTACGAGGTCAAGGCGTTCAGCGAGTCCGGCGCCCTGCTGACCGGCCTCCGGCAGGGGCGGATCGACGTCGAGATGTCGACCATCAACGGCCTGCGCCACCAGGCCGCGCAGGAGGCGTCCGGGACCAGGTTCCTCGGCGAGTTCCACCGGCTGGACGTCGGCTTCGCCTTCAAGAAGGGCTCGAAGCTCACCCCGGCCTTCCAGGCGGCCGTCAACCAGCTGATCAAGGACGGGACGTACCAGCGGATCCTCGCGAAGTGGGGGGTCGCCGACTCGGCGATCAAGGAGTCGCAGATCAGCCCGCCCGAGCACCCGTGACCGCCGCGGCGCCCGTGACGCCCGAGCACCCGTCGAAGGAGACCTCCCGATGACCGTCACCACCGAAGCCACCGCACCCCCGACCCGTCCCAGACCTGACGGCCCCGGCCCCGCCCCCGTCCCCGCCCCCGGCCCCGCCCCCGCCCTTGACCCCGCCCTCGACCTCGCCGAGCTGGACGGCCTGCGGACCGTCCCCGCCCGCCACCCGTGGCGCTGGGCGGCCGGGATCACCGCCCTCGTCCTGCTGCTCCAGTTCGCCCACGGCCTCGCCACCAACCCCGCATGGGACTGGCCCACCTTCCGGGCCTACTTCACCGCCGACGTGATCCTCCAGGCGGTCGGCCGCACCCTCGAACTCACCGCCTACGGCACCCTCCTGGGCTTCCTGCTGGGCGCCGCCGTGGCCGCGATGCGGCTGTCCCGCAGCGCGATCCTGCGGACCATCGCCTGGGCGTACGTGTGGGTGTTCCGCTCGATCCCGCTGATCGTCCAGCTGGTGTTCTGGTTCAACCTCTCCTACCTCTACCGGCGGTTCGGCGTCGGCATCCCGTTCGGGCCGACCTTCGGGGAGGTCGAGACGGTCGGCGTGCTGAGCGCGCTCGGCGCGGCCGTGCTCGGGCTCGGCCTGCACCAGGCCGCGTTCGCCGCCGAGATCATCCGTGGCGGCATCCTCGCGGTGGACGCCGGCCAGCGGGAGGCCGCCGCCGCGCTGGGCATCCCGCGCCGGCGGCAGGCCTGGCGGATCGTGCTGCCGCAGGCCATGCGCGGCATCCTGCCGGCCGCCGCCAACGAGGTGGTCTCGCTGCTCAAGGGCACCTCGGTGGTCTACGTGATGGCGATCGGCGAGCTGTTCTACCAGGCGCAGGTGATCTACGGCCGGACGGGGCGGGTGGTGCCGCTGCTGATGGTCGCCACCGTCTGGTACGTGCTGCTGACCACGCTGCTGTCGGTCGTCCAGTACTACGTCGAGCGCCACTTCGCCCGCGGCGCCGAGCGCACCCCGCCGCCCTCCCCGTGGCAGCGGCTGCGGGCGGCCGTACCGAAGACCCCGCGCACCCGCACCTCCGGAGGACAGCCGTGACCGCGACGACCGCCACGACCGACACGACCGCCACGACCACCCCGTCCGGCGGGGCCGCCCCGATGGTCCGGGTGCGCGGCCTGCACAAGAGCTACGGCCCGCTGGAGGTGCTGCGCGGCGTCGACCTGGACGTCCCGGCCGGCTCGGTGACGGTGGTGCTCGGCCCGTCCGGCTCCGGCAAGTCCACGCTGCTTCGGACGATCAACCACCTGGAGAAGCTCGACCGCGGCCACGTCGCGATCGACGGCGAGCTGATCGGCTACCGGCGCTCCGGCGACAAGCTGTACGAGCTCAAGGAGCGCGAGGTGCTGCGCCAGCGCACCGGCATCGGCTTCGTGTTCCAGAACTTCAACCTGTTCCCGCACCTGACCGTGCTGGAGAACCTGGTCGAGGCGCCGGTGGCCGCGCTGCGCCGGCCGAAGGCCGAGGCCAGGGCGGCGGCGCTGGCGCTGCTGGAGCGGGTCGGGCTGGCCGACAAGGCCGCCGCCTACCCCCGCCAGCTGTCCGGCGGGCAGCAGCAGCGGGTGGCGATCGCCCGGGCGCTGGCCCTGGAGCCGAAGGTGCTGCTGTTCGACGAGCCGACCTCGGCGCTCGACCCCGAGCTGGTCGGCGAGGTCCTGGACGTGCTCAAGGACCTGGCCCGCAGCGGCACCACGATGATCGTGGTCACCCACGAGATCGGCTTCGCCCGCGAGGTCGCCGACACCGTGGTGTTCATGGACGGCGGCGTGGTCGTCGAGCAGGGCCCGCCGGCCGAGGTGCTGGACCGGCCGCGACACGAGCGCACCCGGGCCTTCCTGGCCAAGGTCCTCTGACCACCCCCACCCCCCCGCACCCCCCGTCACCCCCCCCCCGCACCTCACCGAGCAGGAGTTCCGAGCCATGTCCCTATCCCGTCGCGCCCTCGTGACCGCCGCCGGCGCCGTCGCCGCCGCCCTCGTCCTGGCCGGCTGCGGCAGCGGTGCCACGGGCGCCGCGGCGGACCTCGCCCCGGCCCGCGGCAGCACCGCGCCGAACGGGACCGTGGTGAACCTGACGCCGAACCAGGACCGGGTGACCACCCCGAAGGTCGACGCGATCGCGGCGCTGGTGCCGGAGGAGATCCGCCGCAGGGGCACGCTGACCGTCGTCGACTCGATCGGCACCACCCCGCCGCTGGACTTCTTCGCGAACGACGACAAGACCGTCATCGGCGTGGAGCCGGACATCGCCTCGCTGGTCGCCGACGTGCTCGGCCTCAAGGTCGAGTTCGACTCGGTGTCCTGGGAGAACATCTTCGTCGGTCTGGACAGCGGCAAGTACGACGTCGGCCTGTCCAACATCACCGTCACCGAGGCGCGCAAGGAGAAGTACGACTTCGCCACCTACCGGCTGGACGTCCTCGGCTTCGAGGCGAAGAAGGGCAGCGGCCTCAAGGTCACCGGCGCCGCCGACCTGGCCGGGCGGACGGTCGGCGTCTCCTCCGGCACCAACCAGGAGAAGCTGCTGCTCGCCTGGAGCGAGGAGAACACCAAGGCCGGGCGCAAGCCCATCGACATCAAGTACTTCCAGGGCACCGAGTTCTACCTGGCGCTCTCCTCCGGCCGGATCGAGGCCTACGTCGGCCCCAACCCCAGCCTCGCCTTCCACGCCGCGCAGACCGGCGAGACCGAGGTCGTCGGCACCTACTCGGGCGGCGGCGCGGCCGTCCAGGGCAAGATCGCGGCCACCACGAAGAAGGACAACGGGCTGGTCCCGGCGCTGCAGCAGGCGCTGAACGAGGTGATCAGGAACGGCACGTACGCGCAGGTGCTCAGGCGCTGGGGGCTGGAGGGCGAGGCCGTCCCGACCTCCGAACTCAACCCGCAGGGCCTGCCCAAGCAACAACCCTGAACCGCCGCAGGCTCGTTCACCCGTTCGTCCCCGGCCGCCGCTATCGTGACCCCGCCCGGCGAACGCCGGGCGGAGACGGTCGGGTTGGGGGAGCGCAGATGCGGCAGGGGGACCTGCTCGGCGGCCGGTACCGGCTGGAGAACCCGCTGGGGCGGGGCAGCTACGGTGCGGTGTGGCAGGCGAGCGACGTGGTGCTCGACCGGCAGGTCGCGGTGAAGGTGCTGCTCGCCGAGCATGCCGCCGACCAGGAGGCGGTGGAACGGTTCGTCCGCGAGGCCCGGACGGCGAGCAGTCTCTCCAATCCGCACATCGCCGCCGTGCACGACTACGGGAGGGTCCCGGACGGCGCCGGGGAGACCCACTACCTGGTGATGGAGTTGGTCCGCGGCGAGGCGCTGTCCGCGATCCTCAAGCGGGAGCGCCCGGAGCACGGGCTCGCGCTCAAGTGGATGGGCCAGGTCTGCAAGGCACTGGACGCGGCGCACCTGGGCGGCGTCGTCCACCGGGACATCAAGCCCGGGAACGTGATGATCGACGGCGACCGCCGGGTCAAGGTGGTGGACTTCGGCATCGCCCGGCTGCTCAGCCAGACCGGTCCCCGGCTCACCTCCAGCGGCAGCGTCGTCGGCACGGTGCCCTATCTGGCACCCGAGTGCTGGGCGGACGGCGCGGTGGACGGCCGGGCCGACCTGTACGCCCTCGGCATCATGCTGTTCGAGGTCTGCGCCGGCCGGCTCCCGTTCCGCGCCGACACGCCCCTCGGCTACATGACCAAGCACGCGACCGAGGTCCCGCCCCGGCTGCGCAGCGTCGACCCGGCGCTGGCCGACCTGACCGCCCAGCTGCTCGCCAAGGACCCGGCCGACCGGCCCGCCACGGCCGCCGAGGTACGGGCCCGGCTGCGGACGGTCCGGCCGGGCATGCTCGGCGCCGGCGACCGGACCGCCGAGGAGCTGCGCCTCGACGCCGACCGGGCCTGGCGGTACGGCGAGGAGGGCGCGTTCGGGCGGGCCGTCGAGACCCTCACCGCGCTGCTGCCCGACCTGGCCCGGATCTGCGGCGCCGCCGACCCGCGCACCCTGCGCACCTGCCACGACCTGGCCCTCTGGCTGGCCCGGGACGGCCGGCCCGGCGCCGCCGTCGCCCTGCTGCAGGAGCTGCTGCCCGCCCTGGCCGCTCACCCGGCGGCCCGCGCCGACGCCGAGCGCGACCTCGCGCGCTGGCAGCGGGTGGTGGCCCGCGACGGCGCCGGCGCCCCCTGGGGACTACAGCTGTCCGGCCTGCTCGGCGGCGCCGCGCAGCGCGGCTGAGGCACCCGCGGCGATCGGGTCGCCGTGCCCGAACACGGCCGTCTCCACCGGGAGTCCGGCCAGCCGGCGGAAGGACTCCAGGGCCCGGGCCGGGTCGGTGTGGAACACCCCGGGCCTGGTCATCCCCTGCACGTTGGAGGCGATGTCGCCGGTGAACAGCACGCCGGGCCCGGGCAGGTGCAGCGCGATGCTGCCGTCGGTGTGCCCGGGCACGTGCACGACCACCGCGCCGCCGCCGATGTCCAGCACGTCGCCGTCCTGGACCTCGCGGTGCACCGGGCAGGGCTCGGCGGGCGGTATCGGCGGCAGCCCGTCCCACAGCTGCTGCTCGAACGGGCTGAGCACCGGCGGCGCGGGCGGCTGCTCGCGCCGGATCACCGGGGCGTCCAGCCGGTGCGCGACGACCTCGGCGGACCAGCGGCGGGCGAGTTCGGCGGCGGAGCCGGTGTGGTCCTCGTGGTGGTGGGTGAGCACGATCCGGCGCAGCGCGGCCGGGTCCAGCCCGATGCTGCGGACGGCCTGCTCGATCGGGCCCGCCGAGCCGGCGATGCCGGTGTCGACGAGGGTGAGCCCGTGCTCGTCCCGCCACAGGTAGGCGGCGCCGAATTCCAGCGTGATCATGTGCAGTTCTTCGCGTACCCGGGTGATCTCCATGACCGGATGATCACGCCTCAGGAGCCGGCGCGGGCGTCGATTCGCCCACGGCGAAGCCCGGGCCGGAGGGCTGTCAACCGTGCGGGCGGCCGATTCGCCCGCGCCCCGCAGGCGGCGAGTCGGGAGGATTTCGCCCATCGGGACGGTCTGGTCCGCCGCCCTGGACGGTTGGTATACCTCGTCACCGGACCCCGGAGCGGCGCCCCGCCGCCCCGGTGAGCCGCGACGAAAGGCTGGTGACGGATCGATGAAGCTCCTCCGCGTCGGACCGCAGGGCGCCGAGCGCCCGGTCCTGCTGGGCGAGGACGGTACCGCGTACGACCTGTCCGGACGGGCCCGCGACCTCGACGGGGCCTTCCTGTCCGGACTGGACGCCGCCGGGCTGGCGCGGGACGCCGCCGCCGGCCTGCTGCCGGTGGTGGACCTGGACGGCCTGCGGGTGGGCGCCCCGGTCGCCCGGCCGGGCAAGGTGGTCGGCATCGGGCTCAACTACCGCGACCACGCCGCCGAGGCCGGCGCCGCGATCCCGGCCGAGCCGATGGTCTTCCTCAAGCCGGCCAACACCGTGGTCGGCCCGTACGACGAGGTGCTGGTGCCGCGCGGCGGCGAGAAGACCGACTACGAGGCCGAGCTGGCCGTCGTGATCGGCCGCACCGCCCGCTACCTGGACTCGCACGCCGAGGCGGCCGGGGTGATCGCCGGCTACACGATCGCCAACGACGTCACCGAGCGGGCCTTCCAGTTCGAGCGCGGCGGCCAGTGGGACAAGGGCAAGTCGGCGGAGACCTTCACCCCGCTCGGGCCCTGGCTGGTCACCGCCGACGAGGTGGCCGACCCGCAGGCCCTGGCACTGCGGCTGTGGGTCAACGGCGAGCTGCGGCAGGACGGCAGCACCGCGCAGATGATCTTCCCGGTGCTGGAACTCGTCCGCTACGTCAGCCACTTCATGGTGCTCGACCCCGGCGACGTGGTCATCACCGGCACCCCGGCCGGGGTCACCCTGGGCCGTCCCGGCACGCCGTTCCTCGCCCCCGGTGACGTCGTCGAGATCGAGGTCGACGGCCTCGGCCGGCAGCGCCAGGTGCTCGGCAAGGCGTAGCCCGGGCCGTCCCGACCCTTGGCACGGGGGTCGGGAGACCCCGCGGCTACGAACCGCCCAGCGCCACGCGCAGCCGCCCGGCCCGCTCCGCCTGCGGGCCCTCCAGCGCCAGCACCGCCGCCAGCACCTCCGCCGTCTGCGGGTCGTGCAGCGCCGTCGCCGCCGCCATCGCGGTGAACTGGTCCACCAGCCAGTCGCGCAGCTCCTCCACAGGCAGCGCGCGCCCCTCGTCCAGCCAGCTCAGCGACGCGCCCTCGACCACCGCGATCCACGAGCGCACCAGCAGCGTCAGCCGCGGCCCGGCCTCCCGGACCCCCAGGTGGCGCAGGGTCCGCCGGAGCGCCACCCGCCGGACGTCGTCGACGATCGCCGAGGTGCGGGCCGTCTCCACGACCGAACCGCCGCGCAGCAGCGCCGAGTAGCCGGCGTCGTGCTCGGCCACGAAGGCGAAGTAGCCGTCCAGGACGGTCGCCAGCTGTTCGGACGGCGTGCCCGTCGCCGACACGGTGAAGCGGCTGGTCAGCTCGTCCGCCGCGGTGCGCAGCGCGGCCTCGTACAGCTGCTGCTTGCCGCCCGCGAAGTAGCGGTAGACCAGCGGGCGGGACGCCCCGGCGGCCTCGGCGACGTCGTCCAGGCCGACCTCCTCCGGCGGGCGGGAGGCGAACAGCTCCAGCGCGACGGTGATCAGCTGTTCGCGGCGCTGCTGGACCGGCAGCCGCCGGTAGCCGGTGCGCCGCGGGCGCGGCTCGGGCGCGGGCGGGGCGGTGGTCGGGTCGTCTGCCGTGGTGGGGCGGGCTTCCATGGCCGTCAGCGTAATGGGCATCGGGCCGATCCGGTCCTGTCCTCGCACGGTCGTTTCCGCAGGGGGTGCGGGCGCGGTGGGGCAGACCCCGGTCGGACTCGGACCGGTCACCGCTCGTGATCGCCGGGGTCTTGCAATCGTCGGAGGCCACGCGATGATGTGCGAATGGCTGAAGAACTGATCACGTCCGGCGGCACCACTCCGCGCCGCATCGCCGACGACTACGTCCGCGAACTCGCCGAACTGGACCCGCTGATCGCGGTCTACCTCGGCGTCAACCCCGAGGACGACCGGCTGCCCGACCTCTCCCCGGCCGGCTCCGCGAAGCTGGCCGAGCTCGGCCGCCGCACCCTCGCCCGGCTGGACGAGGCCGAGCGGGACGGCGCCGTCGAGGACGAGGCCGAGCGCCGTTGCGCCCGGCTGCTGCGCGAGCGGCTGACCGCCGAACTCGCCGTCCACGACGCGGGCGAGGACTACCGCTCGCTGCGCAACCTCGGCTCCCCGGTGCACAACGTGCGGGAGTGCTTCACGCTGATGGCCACCGACACCGAGGCCGAGTGGCGGGTGGTCGCCGGCCGGCTGGCCCGGGTGCCGGTGGCGCTGGAGCAGTACCGGCAGACCCTGGCCGAGGGCATCGAGCGCGGCCTGCTCTCCGGCCCGCGCCAGGTCACCACGGTGGTCGGGCAGTTCGGCGACTGGCTGGACGGCGAGGTCCCCGGCGGCTGGTTCGGGACGTTCGTCGAGGACGCGCCGCAGGCCCTGCGGGCCGAGCTGGACGGCCACGCGGTGGCCGCCGCCGAGGCGCTGGCCGCGCTGCGCGACTGGCTGCGCGACGTGTACGGGCCGGCCGCCGCCGACACCCCGGACCCGGTCGGCCGGGAGCGCTACGGCCGCTTCGTCCGCTACTGGACCGGCGCCGACCTCGACCTGGACGAGGCCTACGCCTGGGCCTGGAGCGAGTTCCACGACCTGCGCGCGCAGATGGAGGCCGAGGCGGAGAAGGTCCGCCCGGGCGTCGGCCCGATGGCCGCGATGAAGTGGCTGGAGTCGGACGGCCCGGCCATCGAGGGCTCCGACGCCGCCCGCGAGTACCTGCAGGGCCTGATGGACCAGGCGATCCGCGACCTCCAGGGCACCCACTTCGACCTGGCCGAGCCGATCACCCGGGTCGAGTCCCGGATCGCCCCGCCCGGCAGCGCCGCCGCGCCGTACTACACCCAGCCGTCGCTGGACTTCAGCCGCCCCGGGCGGACCTGGCTGCCGGTGCTCGGCGAGGAGCGCTTCCCGGTCTGGGACCTCGTCTCGACCTGGTACCACGAGGGCGTCCCGGGCCACCACCTGCAGCTCGCGCAGTGGGTGTACGTCGCCGACCGGCTCTCCACGTACCAGGTGACCCTGGGCGGGGTCAGCGCCAACATGGAGGGCTGGGCGCTGTACGCCGAGCGCCTGATGGACGAGCTCGGCTACCTCACCGACCCGGGCCACCGCCTCGGCTACCTCAACGCGCAGATGATGCGCGCGCTGCGGGTGATCGTCGACATCGGCATGCACGCCGGCCTGGACTTCCCCGCGGACTCCCCGTACCGCCCGGGCGAGCCGGTCGCCCCGGACCACGCCCGCGAGTTCTTCGGCCTGTACTGCGGCCTGTCCTCGGACTTCCTGGACAGCGAGCTGGTCCGCTACCTGGGCCTGCCCGGCCAGGCGATCGGCTACAAGCTCGGCGAGCGCGCCTGGCTGCGCGGCCGGGCGGCGGCGCGGGCGGCGCACGAGGCGCGCGGCGCGGAGTTCGACCTCAAGGCCTGGCACATGGCGGCGCTGTCGCAGGGCTCGCTGGGGCTGGACGACCTGGTCGCGGAGCTGTCCGCGCTCTGACGCGGAAGAGCCGGCCGTGGGGCCGGGCCCGGGACCTCCGCCGGAAGTCCCAGGGCCTGGTCCTTTTGTCCGATAAAGGTCGATTTGGCAAGGTCTTTCCTTGCGATTCGTTCGGGACGGTAGTCGACTGGAAGGCGACTGCGTGACCTCTCCGCCCCCAACGGAAGGCTCGACCAGTGTCTGCGCAACCCGCCACCGGTCATGAGAACGCGGATCGTCGCCGCTGGTGGGCGCTGGCCGTCATCGCCATCGCCCAGCTCATGATCGTCCTCGACATCACCATCGTGAACATCGCCCTGCCGTCCGCCCAGCGGGATCTCGGGATCTCGGACGCGGACCGGCAGTGGGTGATCACCGCCTACACGCTCGCCTTCGGCGGCCTGCTGCTGCTCGGCGGGCGCCTCGGCGACCTCTTCGGCCGCAAGCGCGTGTTCACCATCGGCCTCCTGGGCTTCGCCCTCGCCTCCGCCCTCGGCGGCGCGGCGGCCAGCCCGGCCATGCTCTTCGGCGCCCGCGCCCTGCAGGGCGGGTTCGGCGCCGTCCTCGCCCCCTCCGCGCTGGGGCTGCTCTCCACCACCTTCACCGACCCGAAGGAGCGCAGTACGGCCTTCGGCATCTTCGGCGCGATCGCCGGCGGCGGCGCCGCGATCGGCTTCATCGCCGGCGGCCTGCTCACCGAGTACCTGAACTGGCGCTGGTGCCTGTTCGTGAACACCCCGATCGCGGTGGCCACCGCCTTCGCCGCGTTCCGGGTGCTCAACCGCGACCACATCGCCAAGGGGCGCCGGATCAAGCTCGACCTGCCAGGGGCGCTGCTCGGCTGCGGCGGTCTGCTGGCCATCGTCTTCGGCACCTCCGAGGCCGTGGCCCGGGGCTGGGGAGACGGCCTGGTGATCGGCTCGCTGCTGCTGGGAGTGGCGCTGCTCGGAGTGTTCCTCCTGGTCGAGAAGCGTTCCTCGCACCCGCTGCTGCCGACCCACATCGTGGCCGACCGCAACCGCGGCGGCGGCGCGCTCTCGGTGGGCCTGGCCATGGTCGGCATGTTCGGCCTGTTCCTGTTCCTCACCTACTACATGCAGGCGATCAAGCACTTCTCGCCCGTGGTCTCGGGTGTCTCGTTCCTGCCCATGACGGCCGCCATCATCGTGAGTTCGACCGGCGTCGCGGCCCGGCTGATGACCAGGGTGCCGTCCCGGAACCTGATCGCCCCCGGGCTGCTGCTGGCCGGCGCGGGCATGGCCTGGCTGACCCAGATGAAGGTGGACAGCCCGTGGGCCGCGATGGTGCTGCCCTCCGTGCTGCTGATCGGCTTCGGGATGGGCCTGGTGTTCATGCCGGCGATGAGCCTGGCCACCCTCGGGGTCGCCCCGAACGAGGCCGGCGCGGCCTCGGCCACCATCAACTCGGCCCAACAGGTGGGCGGTTCGATCGGCACGGCACTGCTGAACACGATCGCCGCGAGCGCCACCGCGAGCTGGCTGGCCACCCGGCTCGCGAGCGACCCCGCCGTCCGGGCCCAGGGCGCGGTGCACGGCTACGTGGTCGCGACCTGGGTGGCGATGGGTGTGCTGTTCCTGGCGGCCCTGGTCGCCTTCCTGATGATCGACCACCGGCCGGCCCCCGGAGAGGCCACCACCGTCCCCGGCGGGGCCGCCCCGCCGACCGAGGCCGTCGAACCGGCCGAGGTCGCCGCGACGCACCGGCCCCAGGCCGCCGCGGTGGACGGGCAGCCGACCGGCAAGGCCCCCGCCGCCCCATCGGATCACCAACGGGCAGGCTGAAAGCCCGGGTTGGAAGACGTGTCGACCCCGTTCGGGGCGGGGTCGATACGCTTACCCGGGGCCGGGTGACGTTTTTCTCATGACTCTCCAAGGCGCGAGTAACAACCTTTGCAGTCGAACGCGTCATAGTCAGTGACCGGTACCTCCACCGTTCGACGACAGGAGAGCAAGGCCATGGGTCAGCACCGCCGTAAGAAGGCGAGCCGCCGCGTGCTGGCCCCGACCCTGCTCACCGCCCTGTCGGCCGCCGCCGTCGCCGCGGTCGTCGTCGGCACCCACGGGCTCAGCCTGAACGACGCGTCGGCCGCCGGGAAGGCGGCCCGCAGCGCCCGGCCCGCGCTCACCACCGCGCCGAGCAGCGCGCCGCCGGCCCAGCCCGCGCCGGTCTCCACCCCGGCGGCGACCCCGAGCCCCACGGCGACCCCGACCGGAGCCGCCCCGACGCCGACCGACACCCCGAGCGCCACCGACACCCCGAGCACCGCCCCGACCGGCACCCCCAGCCGGCGGGGCGTCGTCATGGGGACCACCGCCACCGCCCCCGGCGACGCCCCCGAGATCTCCACCGTGGGCGCGCTGTTCCAGGGCTCGGTCGCGGCCGGCAACCACTTCTGCACCGCCAGCGTGCTGCACAGCCCCACCCACAACCTGCTGCTGACCGCCGCGCACTGCCTCACCAGCACCGACGGCGTCGTCTTCGCCCCCGGCTACCGGGACGGCAACGCCCCGTACGGCACCTGGAAGGTCACCGCGATCCACACCACCGCCGACTGGTCCCAGAAGGGCGACGTGGACGAGGACTACGCGATCCTGGAGACCGCCCCCAACGACGGCGGCCGCAAGGTCGAGGACGTGGTCGGCGGCAACAAGCTCGGCACCGACGAGCCGTTCAGCGCGACCGTCCGGCTCTACGGCTACCCGGGCGACTCGGAGGAGCCGAGCCTCTGCACCAACTCCACCGACCAGCAGAGCACCTACCAGCGGGTCGTGCACTGTCCGGCCTACCCGGCCGGCACCAGCGGCGGCCCGTGGATCAACACCGCCACCGGCGACGTGGTCGGCGCGATCGGCGGCTACCAGCAGGGCGGCGAGAGCGACGACATCTCGTACAGCGCGTACTTCGACCACACCATCGCGTCCCTCTACTCCGAGGTCGAGGGCAAGGCCTGATCCGCGACGGCCGGCCGGGCGGGTCGTCGCGCGACCGGCCCCGGAACACGAAGAAGGCCCAGATCCGTGGATCGACTCCACTGATCTGGGCCTCGGTTGCACCTGCTGCGAAGTGCCCCCGGTAGGATTCGAACCTACGCACCCGCCTCCGGAGGGCGGTGCTCTATCCCCTGAGCTACGGGGGCCTGTTGGCCTGTCGTCCGCTCGCGCTTCCGACGTTGAGAACACTACCAGGCTCCGGCCGTGCTCCGTGCACGGCTTCCAGAAGATCCAGTCAGCGGGGCCGGGAGATCCACTCGGGGCGGCCGGAAGATCGTCGGGGCGGGCGGCGGGAGGCAGAAGTGCCCAAAGGCCGGACGGGGCGGCGGGCCCGCCGATACCCTCGGTGAGGTGTCGGGAGTGTCCGGGCGGGTCCTCGTGGTGGACGACAGCGAGGTGATCCGCCAGCTGATCAGGGTCAACCTGGAGCTCGAAGGCTTCGAGGTGGTGACCGCGACCGACGGTGCCGAGTGCCTGGAGGTCGTCCGCCGGGTGAAGCCCGACGTGATCACGCTGGACGTGGTGATGCCGCGGCTGGACGGCCTGCGGACGGCGGCCCGGCTGCGCGCGACCCCGGACACCCGCGGGCTGCCGATCGCGATCGTCAGCGCCTGCACCCCGGCGGACCTGGACCTCGGGGAGACGGTCGGCGTGGACGGCTACCTCGGCAAGCCCTTCGACCCGGCCGATCTGGTGGCGCTGGTCCGGCGGCTGATGCGGCCGGAGGGCTCCGGCGGGTTTCGCCCTGAGCGAACGGAGCGCACGGATCGCGGCTGACAACCCGGGCGGGGCGGCGCGGCGCCGTCTCAACGGGTAAACCGGGTGGCGGGCGGGTACCCCGTCTCGCCTACGCTTGGCGTCGTGACCCCCGCAGACCTTTCCCAGGCAGTCCTGGCCGCAGTGAGCGCCGCCGTCGAGGCGGGCGAGCTGACCGTCGCCGTGCCCGAGCACGTGACGGTCGAGCGGCCCAAGAACCGGGACCACGGCGACTACGCGACGAACGTGGCCCTCCAGCTCGCCAAGGCGGCCGGCAAGCCGCCGCGAGCCATCGCGGAGCTGCTGGCCGACCGCCTGCGAGGGATCACCGGCGTCGCCAAGGTCGACATCGCCGGTCCGGGCTTCCTGAACATCACCCTGGACACCGCCACCGCCGGCGCGCTCGCGCGCACCATCGTCGAGGCGGGCGAGGCCTACGGCCGCAACGAGGCCCTCAAGGGCCTGAAGATCAACCTGGAGTTCGTCTCCGCCAACCCGACCGGCCCGATCCACATCGGCGGCGTCCGCTGGGCGGCGGTCGGCGACTCGCTGGCCCGCGTCCTGCGGGCCTCCGGCGCCGACGTCACCACCGAGTACTACCTCAACGACGCCGGCGTGCAGATCACCAAGTTCGCCGCCTCGCTGCAGGCCGCCGCGAACGGCCGCGAGGTGCCCGAGGGCGGCTACGTCGGCGAGTACATCGTCGACATCGCCAAGGCGCTCACCGACGCGATCCCCGGCGTGCTCGACCTGCCCGAGGACGAGCAGCTGCAGGTCTTCCGCACCGAGGGCCTGAAGCTCATGGTGTCCGAGATCAAGCGCTCGATGGACGAGTTCGGCACCCACTTCGACGTCTGGTTCTCCGAGAAGACGCTGCACGACTCCGGCGCCGTCGAGAAGGCCATCGACCGGCTGCGCGAGCAGGGCCACGTCTTCGAGCAGGACGGCGCGGTCTTCCTGCGCACCACCGACTTCGGGGACGACAAGGACCGCGTCCTGATCAAGGCGGACGGCGACAAGACCTACTTCGCCGCCGACGCCGCGTACTACCTGTCCAAGCGGGACCGCGGCGCCGAGGTCGCGCTCTACATGCTGGGCGCCGACCACCACGGCTACGTCAACCGCCTCAAGGCCATCTCGGCCTGCGCGGGCGACGACATGAACCACAACATCGAGGTGAAGATCGGCCAGTTCGTGAAGATGCTTCGCGACGGCGAAGAGGTCCGCATGTCCAAGCGGGCCGGCAACATCATCACGATCGACGACGTGGTCGAGTGGATCGGCGTCGACGCCGCCCGCTACACCCTGGCGCGCTCGTCCACGGACTCGACGATCACGCTGGACATCAACATCCTGACCAGCCAGACCAACGAGAACCGGGTCTACTACGTCCAGTACGCCCACTCGCGGATGTGCGCCGTCCAGCGCAACGCCGACGAGCAGGGCATCACGCGCGGCGCGGCCGAGGACTTCAAACCGGAGCTGCTGAGCACCGAGTGGGAGTCCGACCTGCTCGGCCACCTCGGCGAGTTCCCCCGCGTCCTGGCCTCGGCCGGCGAGCTGCGCGAGCCGCACCGCGTCGCCGTGTACCTGGAGGAGCTGGCCGCCAAGTACCACCGCTTCTACGACAACTGCCGGATCCTCCCGCGCGGCGACGAGGAGGTCACGGACCTCACGCGCGCCCGCCTCTGGCTGGCCGACGCGACGCGCACGGTCGTCGCCAACGGCCTGACGCTCCTGGGCGTGTCGGCGCCCGAGCGGATGTAGGAACCACCCCCAAGCGCACTGCGGGGGGCGGCTGACGGTCAACGGTGACCGTCGCCGCCCCTCGCCATAGGTCTCGAAGGACAAGCCCAGCATGAGCGAGCGAAGCGAGCGAATCATGAGAGCCGCGTGTGGCGAATGCCCCGCCGAGCGTAGCGAGGTGGCCGCATGAGTCGTTCCGCACACCCCGCAGGCCCCCGGCACGGCGACGTCCTGCCCGAGGGGCACTACCAGGCCCCGCCGGCCGACCTGAACGCGCTGGACCCCAAGGTCTGGTCGCGCACCGTCACCCGCGACGGCGAGGGCGTGGCCGTCGTCGGCGGCGTCGACGTCAAGCGGCTGGCGGCCGAGTTCGGCACCCCGGCCTACGTGCTGGACGAGGAGGACTTCCGCTCCCGGGCCCGCGCCTGGCGGGAGGCCTTCGGCACCGAGGCGGACGTCTACTACGCGGGCAAGGCGTTCCTGTCCAAGGCGGTCGTGCGCTGGCTGTTCGAGGAGGGCCTGAACCTCGACGTGTGCAGCACCGGCGAGTTGGCGGTGGCGCTGGCGGCCGGGATGCCGCCGGAGCGGATCGCGCTGCACGGCAACAACAAGTCGGCGGACGAGCTGGAGCACGCGGTGAAGACCGGCGTCGGCCACATCGTGGTCGACTCCTACCAGGAGATCGAGCGCCTGGCCGCGATCGCCGCCCGGCAGGGCGTGCGCCAGCAGGTGCTGATCCGGATCACCGTGGGCGTCGAGGCGCACACCCACGAGTTCATCGCCACGGCGCACGAGGACCAGAAGTTCGGGCTGTCGCTGAGCGGGGGAGCGGCCGCCGAGGCGGTGCGCCGGGTGCTCGGCCACGACAGCCTGGAGCTGCGCGGCATCCACTCGCACATCGGCTCGCAGATCTTCGACATGGCGGGCTTCGAGGTGGCCGCCCGCCGGGTGGTCGGCCTGCTGGCCGGGATCCGCGACGAGCACGGCGTCGAGCTGCCCGAGATCGACCTCGGCGGCGGCCTCGGCATCGCCTACACCAGCGAGGACGACCCGCGCGAACCGGCCGAGATCGCGGCCGCGCTGGCCGAGATCGTCCGCCGCGAGTGCGCCGGCGCGGGCCTGGCCGTCCCCCGGCTGAGCGTGGAGCCGGGCCGGGCGATCGTCGGCCCGACCATGTTCACGCTGTACGAGGTCGGCACCGTGAAGCCGCTGGAGGGCCTGCGCACCTACGTCAGCGTGGACGGCGGGATGTCGGACAACATCCGCACCGCGCTGTACGACGCCGAGTACTCGGTGGCGCTGGTTTCGCGCACCAGCGCGGCCGAGCCGATGCTGGTCCGGGTGGTCGGCAAGCACTGCGAGTCCGGCGACATCGTCGTCCGGGACGCCTTCCTGCCGGCCGATCTGGCCGCCGGCGACCTGATCGCGGTGCCCGCCACCGGAGCCTACTGCCGCTCGATGGCGAGCAACTACAACCACGCCCTCAAGCCCCCCGTGGTCGCCGTCGAGGGCGGCGCGGCCCGGGTGATCGTCCGGCGCGAGACGGAGGAGGATCTCCTGCGCCTGGATATCGGATGACGAAATTCTCGTCTCAGATCATGGAACGACCGTAGATCGGTGCGGAAAGTCCCCGAGACTGGTACGGACCGAAGTTTCCGGCGGCCCCGAAAATCCGCCGGAAACACCGAAGCACGATGAATGCAGAGCGGAGTCGGATGATGCGTACGCGCCCGCTGAAGGTGGCGTTGCTGGGTTGTGGTGTGGTGGGCTCCGAGGTGGCGCGCATCATGACGACGACGGCCGACGACCTCACGGCTCGCATCGGCGCTCCGGTCGAGCTCGCCGGGATCGCGGTCCGCCGGGCCGGCCGGGTCCGCCCCGGCGTGCCCGAGCACCTGATCACCACCGACGCCGAGGCCCTGATCAACCGGGGCGACATCGACGTCGTGGTCGAGGTGGTGGGCGGCATCGAGCCGTCCAAGTCCCTGATCCTGTCCGCCTTCAAGCAGGGCGCCTCGGTGGTCAGCGCGAACAAGGCGCTGCTCGCCCAGGACGGCACCGAGCTGCACGCCGTGGCCGCCGAGGCCGGGGTGGACCTGTACTACGAGGCCGCGGTCGCGGGTGCGATCCCGCTGCTGCGCCCGCTGCGCGAGTCGCTGGCCGGGGACAAGGTCGACCGGGTGCTGGGCATCGTCAACGGCACCACCAACTTCATCCTCGACAAGATGGACACCAGTGGCGCCGGCTACTCGGAGGCGCTGGAGGAGGCCACCGCGCTCGGTTACGCCGAGGCTGACCCGACCGCCGACGTGGAGGGCTTCGACGCCGCCGCCAAGGCCGCCATCCTGGCCGGCATCGCCTTCCACACCAAGGTGACCGCCGCGGACGTGTACCGCGAGGGCATCACCGAGGTGACCGCCGCGGACATCGCCTCGGCCAAGGAGATGGGCTGCGTGGTCAAACTGCTCGCGATCTGCGAGCGGGCGAAGGACGGCGAGTCGGTCACCGCCCGGGTCCACCCGGCGATGATCCCGCTCTCGCACCCGCTGGCCTCCGTCCGCGAGGCGTACAACGCGGTGTTCGTCGAGGCCGAGGCGGCCGGCCGGCTGATGTTCTACGGCCCGGGCGCGGGCGGCTCGCCGACCGCCTCCGCGGTGCTCGGCGACCTGGTCGCGGTCTGCCGCAACAAGCTGGCGGGCGCCACCGGCCCCGGCGACTCGGTGTACACCCGGCTGCCGGCCAAGCCGATGGGCGAGGTCGTCACCCGCTACCACGTCAGCCTGGACGTGGACGACCGCGCGGGCGTGCTCGCCCAGGTGGCGTCCGTCTTCGCCGAGCACGGCGTGTCCATCGACACCGTGCGCCAGCAGGGCCGCGACGGCGACGCCTCGCTCGTCGTGGTCACCCACCGCGCCACCGACGCCGCGCTGTCGGCGACGGTCGACAAGCTCCGCGCGCTGGACAGCGTGCGGGACGTGGCCAGCATCATGCGGGTCGAAGGGGAATAAGGAACAGCCATGAACGCCGTTGCCGAGAACGTCGTCCGAGGCGCGCACACCCACCAGTGGCGCGGCCTGATCGAGGAGTACCGGGACCGCCTGCCGGTCACCGCGGCCACCCCGGTGGTCACCCTGCTGGAGGGCGGTACGCCGCTCGTCCCCGCCCAGGTCCTGTCCGAGCGCACCGGCTGCGAGGTCTACCTCAAGGTCGAGGGCGCCAACCCGACCGGCTCCTTCAAGGACCGCGGGATGACGATGGCCATCTCGAAGGCCAAGGAGGAGGGCGCGCAGGCCGTCATCTGCGCGTCCACCGGCAACACTTCGGCCTCCGCCGCCGCGTACGCGGTGCGCGCCGGGATGGTCTCCGCGGTGCTCGTGCCGCAGGGCAAGATCGCCCTCGGCAAGATGGGCCAGGCGCTGGTGCACGGCGCGAAGATCCTGCAGGTCGACGGGAACTTCGACGACTGCCTGACGCTCGCCCGCGAACTGTCCGAGAAGTACCCGGTGGCGCTGGTCAACTCGGTGAACCCGGTGCGGATCGAGGGTCAGAAGACCGCCGCCTTCGAAATCGTGGACATGCTCGGCGACGCCCCGGACATCCACGTCCTGCCGGTCGGCAACGCGGGCAACATCACCGCCTACTGGAAGGGCTACCGCGAGTACGCCACCGACCGGATGGCCACCCGCACCCCGCGGATGTGGGGCTTCCAGGCCGCGGGCTCGGCCCCGATCGTGGACGGCGCCCCGGTGCTGCAGCCGCAGACCATCGCCACCGCGATCCGGATCGGCAACCCGGCCTCCTGGGACTTCGCGCTCGCCGCGCGGGACGAGTCCGGCGGCCTCATCGACAAGGTTACGGACCGTCAGATCCTGTCCGCCTACCGGCTGTTGGCCTCGCAGGAGGGCGTCTTCGTGGAGCCCGCCTCGGCCGCCTCGGTGGCCGGCCTGCTGGCCAAGGCGGAGGCCGGCCTGGTCGACCCGGGCCAGCGGATCGTCTGCACCGTGACCGGCAACGGACTCAAGGACCCGGACTGGGCGGTGGCCGGCGCGCCGCAGCCGCAGGTCGTCCCGGTCGACCCGGAGGCCGCCGCGCAGCGCCTCGGCCTGCTCGACTGACCGTCTTCCCCCCACCCCGTACGGGGACTGACGGTTCGACGGGTCGACCCTTTCGGGGGTCGACCCGTCGACGTTCTCCGCTGACACTTTTGTGTCAATTCGGTCGCGCATTCCGATCCGATTTCTGGGCGCATTCCGGCCAGAAGCGGCAACACACCAGATCGAAGGCCCACGGGGTGTACCACTGGGGAACCTCTCTTCGATAGTCTGGCTCCGGCCGTCTGGCACTTGCCCCGGGCTCGGCCTCACAGGGGCCGCGCCGACGACCGTGACCGCCCGCCCCCGAGGGGGCCTGCGGCTCCATCCCCACCCTCGCACCTGACGACGCGCTCCGCGCCGCCCGATTTCCCCAGGAGAGTCCACCGCATGGCCGGTCCTGCGTTCCGTGCCGCCGCCGTCCGGGTCAGGGTTCCCGCGACCAGCGCCAACCTCGGCCCTGGCTTCGACGCCTTCGGGCTCGCGCTGGGTCTGTACGACGACGTGGTCGTCCGGGTCGCCGACTCCGGACTCGCCGTCGACATCGCCGGGGAGGGCGCCGAGACGCTGCCGCGCGACGAGCGCCACCTGCTGGTCCGCTCGATGCGGGCCGCCTTCGACCGTCTCGGCGGGCAGCCACGCGGCCTCGAAGTGGTCTGCGCCAACCGGATACCGCACGGCCGTGGCCTGGGCTCCTCGTCCGCCGCGATCTGCGCCGGCATCGTGGCCGCCCGGGCCGTCACCATCGGCGGCCCGACCGCGCTCGACGACGACGCGCTTTTGGCCCTCGCCTCCGAGCTGGAGGGCCACCCGGACAACGTCGCGGCCTGCCTGCGCGGCAACTTCACCATCGCGTGGACCGAGGAGGAGACGGCCAGGGCGATCGCGCTGGAGCCCTCCGAGCAGGTCGTCCCGGTGGTGTTCGTCCCGGCCGGCGCGGTGCTCACCGAGACCGCCCGCGGCCTGCTGCCGAAGACCGTCCCGCTGGCCGACGCCGCCGCCAACGCCGGCCGTTCCGCGCTGCTCGTGGAGGCGCTGACCAGGCGCCCCGAGCTGCTGCTCGCCGCCACCGAGGACCGGTTGCACCAGGACTACCGCTCCTCCGCGATGCCGGACAGCGCGGCCCTGGTCGGCGCGCTGCGCGCGGAGGGCGTCCCGGCGGTCATCTCCGGGGCCGGCCCGACCGTCCTCGCGCTCACCGACGAGGCCGGCGCCGACAAGGTGCTCTCCTTCGCCGGGCACCACGGCCACGGCGGCGACCCGACGTTCGCCGCGCACCGGCTGAACGTCGACCGCGCCGGGGCCACCGTGCTCCCGCTGGACGTCTGACCAGCTGGTCTCGACCCGGCGCGAGCCGGGCCGTCCGGACACGATTGGCAAGGGCAAGGCCGGGGAATGTCTGAGGGGGTCGGTAGTGTTAACCTCATTGCTGCACCAGGTGCCCTCCGGGGCTCGGTGCGCCGCGTCCCGATCCCAGCACTCCACTGCCGTGGAGTCCAGGCGATGTCCGGGGCGACGATTCTCCGGGAGCCCACCGCAGCGCGTACGCAGCCTGCCTGCGCGACATGCGGCCGCATCCCGAAGCCGTGACGGCACCTGACTCCCACCCGCGGCCTCCCCACTGGAGGCCAGGACGGGCGGAGCGCGGGCCACCGTCACGCGACGGGGGCCCGGGATTCACAGGCAGCGTGGGGGCGCAACGCCCTCAGGGGAGGTCGACACTCGACCGGCCCACCGCGCCACTCAGCACCACCGTGCTTCATGCACCGCACCTCCCAGCTCTCCCTCGACGGGCTCCCGCCATTCGAGGGGATCACCGCCTCGGACCGACGCAGTCGAGCGTTGGTCAGGACAGCACAACCGGTCGCCGAGCCAGACAGGCCGACGTCCGCTCCAGGGAAGGACCCTTAGTGAGCGACTCCACCGATCTGATGGGCGCGCGCCCGGACGCAGAGGCGTCCGACGCAGCCGCCGCACCCGCTGCCCCGGCGCGGCGCCGCCGCAGTGCCGCCGCGGGCCTGGACGGCATGGTCCTGGCCGAGCTGCAGAAGCTCGCCGCGGACCTGGGCATCACCGGTACCGGACGCATGCGCAAGAGCCAGCTGATCGAGACCATCAAGGAGAAGAGCGGCGGGGACCCGCTGCTCGCCGCCGGTGGCGCCCCGGCCGCCAAGCGCACCGCCGCGAAGGCGGACGCCGAGGCCACCGAGAAGCCGGCCCGCCGCACCAAGGCCGCCGCCGCTGCCGCCGAGGCCCCGGCCGCCGCCGAGCCGCAGGCCCAGCAGGCCGCCCAGATCGACATCCCGGTCCAGGCCGCCGCCGAGACCGCCGCGCCGGCCCGTGCCGAGCGCCCCCGCCGCCGTGCCACCTCGGCCGCCGGTGCCCCGACCGCCGAGGCCGCCGCCGCTGCCGACGCCGCCGTCGTGGTCGCCGAGACCAAGCAGGCCGAGGCCCGCCCGGCCGAGACCCGTGCCTTCGAGGGCCGCGAGGAGGGTCGCGAGACCCGCCGCGACCGCCGCGAGCGCCGTGAGCGCGGCGAGCGCACCGAGCGTGCCGAGCGCACCGAGCGCCAGGACGGTGCCGAGGCCGGTCAGGACGGCGAGGGCCGCGAGTCCCGCCGTGACCGCCGCAACCGCCGCGACCGTGCCGACCGCCAGACCCAGCAGGGCGGCCAGCAGCAGGCCGGCCAGGGCGACGGCCAGCAGCGCCGCGAGGCCGGCCAGCCGGCCGCGCAGCAGCAGCCGCAGGCCCAGCAGGGCGGTTACGACGACGACGAGTTCGGCGAGGGCCGCCGTGGCCGTCGCGGCCGCTACCGCGACCGTCGTGGCCGTCGCGGCCGTGACGGTTTCGAGGCCGTCGGTCCGGTCGAGACGCAGATCGGCGAGGACGACGTCCTGATCCCGGTCGCGGGCATCCTCGACATCCTCGACAACTACGCGTTCGTGCGCACCTCCGGCTACCTGCCGGGCCAGAACGACGTCTACGTCTCGCTCGCCCAGGTCCGCAAGAACGGCCTGCGCAAGGGTGACGCCATCACCGGTGCGGTGCGCCAGCCCCGCGACGGCGAGCGCCGCGAGAAGTTCAACGCCCTGGTGCGGCTGGACTCCGTCAACGGCATGGACCCGGACAGCGGCCGTGGCCGCCCCGAGTTCAACAAGCTGACCCCGCTGTACCCGCAGGAGCGGCTGCGCCTGGAGACCGACCCGGGCGTGCTGACCACCCGGATCATCGACCTGGTGTCGCCGATCGGCAAGGGCCAGCGCGGTCTGATCGTCGCGCCGCCGAAGACCGGCAAGACCATGGTGCTGCAGGCGGTCGCCAACGCGATCACCCACAACAACCCCGAGTGCCACCTGATGGTCGTCCTGGTCGACGAGCGTCCGGAAGAGGTCACCGACATGCAGCGGTCGGTGAAGGGCGAGGTCATCTCCTCGACCTTCGACCGCCCGGCGGAGGACCACACCACCGTCGCCGAGCTGGCCATCGAGCGCGCCAAGCGCCTGGTCGAGCTGGGCCACGACGTGGTCATCCTGCTGGACTCGATCACCCGCCTGGGCCGCGCCTACAACCTGGCGGCGCCGGCCTCCGGCCGCATCCTGTCCGGTGGTGTCGACTCGACCGCGCTGTACCCGCCGAAGAAGTTCTTCGGTGCCGCGCGCAACATCGAGAACGGCGGCTCGCTGACCATCCTGGCCACCGCGCTGGTCGAGACCGGCTCGCGGATGGACGAGGTGATCTTCGAGGAGTTCAAGGGCACCGGCAACATGGAGCTCAAGCTCGACCGGAAGCTCTCGGACAAGCGCATCTTCCCGGCCGTCGACGTGGACGCCTCCAGCACCCGCAAGGAGGAGATCCTGCTCGGCAGCGAGGAGCTGGCCATCGTCTGGAAGCTGCGCCGGGTGCTGCACGCGCTCGACTCGCAGCAGGCGATCGAGCTGCTGCTGGACAAGATGAAGCAGACCAAGAGCAACGCCGAGTTCCTGATGCAGATCGCCAAGACCACCCCCGGTTCCGGCGACTGACCGTAGCCGGACGGCTGTCGGACACCGAACCCCGGATCGCGCGAGCGGTCCGGGGTTCGGTGCGTCCGGCCGGGCACTGTTTCACGATCGGGACGACTTTGGGCTTTTCCGGCTACTTGTCCGATTTATTCTGGACCGTATGGCCGAGCACAAGAGCACTCCCAGCCGCCGCCGCAAGGTCCTGCGGGTGGCCGCCTGCGCGTTCGTCGCGCTCGTCGTCCTGGGCGCCGGAGCGGCCGTGTACGCGTATGTCCGGCTGAACGGCAACATCAAGACCGTCGACATCGACGAGCGGCTCGGCGACGCCCGGCCGCCGGCCGCCACCGACGGCTCCTTCAACATCCTCGTCCTGGGCTCCGACTCGCGGTCCGGGGACAACGGGAGCCTGGCCGGCGGCGACACCGGCGACAGCGCCCGCTCGGACACCGCGATGGTGGTGCACGTCAGCCAGGACCACAGCCGGGCCTCGGTCGTCTCGATCCCGCGCGACACCCTGGTCAACCGGCCGGACTGCACCGACCCGAGCGGCAAGGCCGTCCCGGCGATGAAGCGCGCGATGTACAACAGCGCCTTCGAGGTCGGCGGCGCGGCTTGCGCGGTCAAGACCACCGAACAGCTCACCGGGCTGCGGATGGACCACTACGTGCAGATCGACTTCGCCGGCTTCGCCCGGGTCGTCGACGCGATAGGCGGGGCCACCGTGACCACCACGGTGGCCATCCACGACAAGGACAGCGGCCTGGACCTGCCGCCCGGCGAGCACCACCTGAACGGCCAGCAGGCACTGGCCTTCGTCCGCACCCGGCACGGCGTCGGCGACGGCAGCGACCTCGGCCGGATCGAGCTGCAGAAGCAGATGGTCAAGTCGCTGCTCAAGCAGGCCGGGGGAGCGGGACTGTTCACCAACCCGGTCAAGGCGTGGACGCTCGGCGACACCGTGACCAAGAGCATCACCACCGACTCCGCGCTCGGCTCGGTCAACTCCCTGGTCGGGCTGGTGCAGGAACTCAAGGGGATCGGGCCGGACCGGCTGAGCATGGTCACCCTGCCGGTGGTCACCGCTCCCAGCGACCCCAACCGGGTGGTCGAGCAGCAGCCGCAGGCCGGGCAGGTGTGGGCGGCGCTCAAGGCCGACCAGCCGATCCCGCAGTCCGTCGTCTCCGCCCAGCCGGAGAACCCGGCGCAGGCCGCCCCGACCGCCGCCCCGACCGCCTCGCCGACCGCCGGCGCCGGGCGCTGAGCGGGGCCAGGAATACCCGCGGACCCGACCCGGTTTGGGAAGATGCGGCCGGTCCTGGCAGACTGGTTCGTCGGTCCCGGTTCACGAGCGGCATTCCAGCCGCCGACCCGGTGCCCTCCCGAAACCTAGGAGAACCCCTTGAAGCCCAACGTTCACCCCGAGTACGTGGTCACGCACGTGACCTGCACCTGCGGCGCCGAGTTCACCACCCGCTCGACCGAGACCAGTGGCGAGATCCGCGCCGAGGTCTGCTCGCAGTGCCACCCGTTCTACACCGGCAAGCAGAAGATCCTCGACACCGGCGGCCGCGTCGCCCGCTTCGAGGCCCGCTTCGGCAAGCAGCACAGCGCGAAGGCCTAGCGCTCCCTCGGCGCCGGTTCCCGGCGTCCCCGTACTCGTTCCGGGGGCGCTGGGGACCGGCGCCGTTCGCGTCCCCCCGACGCCGCCCCCGCGCGCCCCGCGCGCGCTCCCAGCCCCGTACGTTCCCCATCCGCACGTTCCGAGCCCCCGGGAAGAAGGCCACCCCATGTTCGAGGCAGTCGAAGAGCTCCTCGTCGAGCACGCCGACCTCGAGAAGAGGCTGGCAGACCCGTCCGTCCACGCCGACCAGGCCAACGCCCGCAAGCTGGCCAAGCGCTACGCCGAGCTGACCCCGATCACCCGGGTCTACCGGGAGTGGCGGCAGGCCGGCGAGGACATCGAGGCCGCGCGCGAACTCGCCGCGGAGGACCCGGAGTTCATTTCCGAGGTGAAGGACTCCGAGGCGCGCCGCGAGGAGCTGACCGAGGAACTGCGGCTGCTGCTCGTCCCGCGCGACCCGAGCGACGACAAGGACGTCATCCTGGAGATCAAGGCGGGCGAGGGCGGCGAGGAGTCCGCGCTGTTCGCCGGCGACCTGCTCCGGATGTACCTGCGCTTCGCCGAGCGGATCGGCTGGAAGACCGAGATCATCGACTCCAACGAGTCCGACCTCGGCGGCTACAAGGACGTCTCGGTGGCCGTGAAGACCAAGGGCAGCAGCGAGCCCGGCCAGGGCGTCTGGGCCCGGCTGAAGTACGAGGGCGGCGTGCACCGCGTGCAGCGCGTCCCCGCCACCGAGTCGCAGGGCCGCATCCACACCTCCGCGGCGGGCGTGCTGGTCACCCCCGAGGCGGAGGAGGTCGAGGTCGAGATCCTCGCCAACGACCTGCGGATCGACGTCTACCGCTCCTCGGGCCCCGGCGGCCAGTCGGTCAACACCACGGACTCGGCGGTCCGGATCACCCACCTGCCGACCGGTATCGTGGCGTCCTGCCAGAACGAGAAGAGCCAGCTGCAGAACAAGGAGCAGGCGATGCGCATCCTGCGTTCGCGGCTGCTGGCCGCCGCGCAGGAGGAGGCCGAGCGCGAGGCCTCGGACGCGCGTCGCAGCCAGGTCCGCACGGTGGACCGCTCCGAGCGCATCCGGACGTACAACTACCCGGAGAACCGCATCTCGGACCACCGCACGGGGTTCAAGTCGTACAACCTGGACCAGGTCCTGGACGGCGACCTGAACGCGGTGATCCAGTCCTGCGTCGACGCGGACGCCGCGGCCAAGCTCGCCGCGGCCCAACAGAACTGAGACCGGCGCGCCCCAGCCCGACACGTCCGAAGCCGGAGCGCAGAAACAAGAGGTCGTACGGATGAACCTGCTGCTCGCCGAGGTGGCCCAGGCCACCCAGCGGTTGGCCGCGGCCGGCGTGCCGTCGCCGCGCTTCGACGCGGAGGAACTCGCCGCCTACGTCCACAACGTCAAGCGCAGCCAGCTGCACACCGTGAAGGACGCGGACTTCGACGCCCGCTACTGGGAGGCCGTCTCCCGCCGCGAGGCGCGCGAGCCGCTGCAGCACATCACCGGGCGGGCGTTCTTCCGCTACCTCGAACTCGCGGTCGGCCCCGGGGTGTTCGTGCCCCGGCCGGAGACCGAGACGGTCGTCGAGTGGGCCATAGAGGCGGTGCGCGAGATGGACGTGGCCGAGCCGCTGGTCGTCGACCTGTGCTCCGGCTCCGGCGCCATCGCGCTCGCGCTCGCCCAGGAACTGCCGCGCTCCAGCGTGCACGCCTTCGAGCTCGACGAGGGCGCGCTGGAGTACACCCGGCGCAACATCGAGGCCAGCCCCGACCGCGCCCGGGTCACCCTGCACGCCGGCGACGCCACCCAGGCCTTCGCCGACGACCGCTCCTGGGACGGCCGCTTCGACCTGGTGATCTCCAACCCGCCGTACATCCCGCTCACCGAGTGGGAGTACGTCGCGCCGGAGGCCCGCGACCACGACCCGCAGATGTCCCTGTTCTCCGGCGAGGACGGCCTGGACACCATCCGCGGCATCGAGCGGGTCGCCGCCCGGCTGCTGCGCCCGGGCGGCGCGGTGGTGGTCGAGCACGCCGACCAGCAGGGCGGCCAGGTGCCGTGGATCTTCAACGAGGAACGCGGCTGGACGGACACCGCCGACCACCGCGACCTGAACAACCGACCGCGCTTCACGACCGCCCGTAGGGTCGGGTCGTGAAGAGTCCGGTGCAGCACGACCGCCCGAAGGGGCGGGTCGTGAACAGTCCGGTGCAGCACGACCGCCCGCAGGGCCCGGTCGTGAACACCGAACGCAGCGCTACCGCGCCGTGAACGTCATGAGCCTTTCCGGAAGGGGACCGCACCGATGAGCCGCCGCTACGACTGTGCCGACGCCGGGGACCGTGCCACCGGCCTGCGTGAGGCCGCCTCGGCCATCCGCCGCGGCGAACTCGTCGTGCTGCCCACCGACACCCTGTACGGCGTCGGCGCGGACGCCTTCTCCCCGGAGGCGGTCGCCGAGCTGCTGGCCGCCAAGGGGCGCGGCCGCAACATGCCCTCGCCGGTGCTGGTCGGCTCGCCGACCACCCTGCACGGCCTGGTCACCGACTTCTCCGAGCAGGCCTGGGAGCTGGTCGACGCCTTCTGGCCCGGCGGCCTGACCCTGGTCGCCAAGCACCAGCCCTCGCTGCGCTGGGACCTGGGCGAGACCCGCGGCACCGTCGCCGTCCGGATGCCGCTGCACCCGGTCGCCATCGAGCTGCTGAACACCACCGGCCCGCTCGCCGTCTCCAGCGCCAACAAGACCGGCGGGCCGTCCCCGGTCACCTGCGACGACGCCCAGCACCAGCTCGGCGACGCGATCTCGGTCTACCTGGACGGCGGTTCCGCCGACTACGCGACGGCCTCGTCCATCGTCGACGTCACCGGCAAGACCCCGGTCCTGCTGCGGGCCGGCGCGATCAGCATCGAGCAGCTGAGGGAGGTCGTCCCCGACCTGGAGGCCGGAAGTTGACGCCCGTCGCCTCGCTCCATGCCGGGCCCGGCATAGCGCCGTACCTGAGCGTGGGCCCCAGGCCGCTGGACCACTTCCGCATCCTGTTCGTCTGCACCGGCAACATCTGCCGCTCGCCGATCGCCGAGCGGCTCACCCGGCGTGAGCTGGACACCCGGCTCAGCCCCCGGGTGGCCGGGCGCATCCTGGTGGAGAGCGCCGGGACCTGGGGGCACGAGGGCGCGCCGATGGAGGACCACGCCGCGACCGTCCTGAACGAGTACGGCGCCGACAGCGGCGGCTTCACCGGCCGGGAACTGCTGGACGAGCACGTGGTCGAGGCCGACCTGGTGCTCACCGCGACCCTGGACCACCGCGCCCAGGTGATCTCGATGGGGCACGAGGCGGGGCTGCGCACCTTCACGCTGAAGGAGTTCACCCGCCTGGTGCGGACGATAGACCCGGGCACCCTGCCCGACCCCCGGCGCGGCGCCGACGTCACCGAGCGGGCCCGCGCCCTCGTCCGGGCCGCCGCCGCGCTGCGCGGCTGGCTGCTGGCGGCCACCCCGGAGTCGGACGAGCTGGACGACCCGTACGGGGCGCCGATCGGCATGTTCCGCAACTGCGGCGAGCAGATATTCCACGCCGTCGACCCGGTGGTGACCGCGCTCACCGGCGTGCCGGCGCGCCAGGGCGTGGCCTGAGCCCTCCCGAGGGGGCCGTCCGGCGGTTTCCGGGGCCCTGACCGGCCCGTCCGGCCGCTTCCCGGCGGGCCGCGGCCGGGGTGCGGTCCTACGCTGGTGGCACCGTCCCCGCACGCCCGGGAGCCCCGCCATGACCGTCACCGATTCCGCGACGAGCCCGACCGCCACGAGGGGGCGCCCCGAGGCGTCCGAAGCGCTGTTCCGGGCCGATCCGCAGATCGCCGACCTGCTCGCGGCCGAGGCCGAGCGGCGGGCCGAGTCCATCCAGCTGCTGGCGGGGGAGAACCTGACCAGCCCGGCCGTGCTGGCGGCGCTGACCGGGCCGCTGATCGACAAGTACGCCGAGGGCTACCCGGGCCGCCGGCACCACACCGGCTGCGCTCTGGCGGACGCCGCCGAGCTGCTGGCGATCGACCGGGCCCGCGCGCTGTTCGCCGCCCCGCACGCCAACGTCCAGCCCCGGTCGGTGACTTCGGCGATGCTGGCGGCCTACGCGGCGCTCCTGCGGCCCGGTGATGGGGTGCTCGCGATGTCGCTGGAGCACGGCGGCCACCTCAGCTGCGGGTCGCGAGCCAACTTCTCCGGCCGCTGGTTCGACTTCACCGGCTACGGCGTGCGTGAGGACGACGGCCTGATCGACCTCGACCAGGTGCGCGAACTGGCCCGCAGGCACCGCCCGAAGGCCATCGTGGCGGGTTCGATCTCGCACCCCCGGCACCCGGACTGGGCGGCCTTCCGGGAGATCGCCGACGAGGTGGACGCCTACCTGGTCGCCGCCGTCGCGCAGACCACCGGGCTGGTCGCGGCCGGGGTGGCGCCCTCGCCGGTGCCGTACGCGGACGTCACCGTCGCGGCCACCCACAAGCTGTTGCGCGGCCCGCGCGGCGGCCTGCTGCTGTGCACCGCGGAGCTCGCCGAGCGGATCGACCGGGCGGTGTTCCCGTTCAGCCAGGGCGGCGCGGCGATGAACGAGGTGGCCGGCAAGGCGGTGGCCCTCGCGCAGGCCTCGACGGCCGAGTACCGGGCCTACGCGCTGCGCACGGTGTCCGGGGCGCGGGCCCTCGCCGCGGGGCTCGCAGAGGCCGGTCTGCGCCCCCTGACGGGCGGGACGGACACCCACCTGGTGACGGCGGACGTCAGCCCGCTGGGCGTCAGCGGCGCGGAGGCCGAGCGGCGTTGCGCGGCGGCCGGGCTGCTGCTCGGCAAGTGCGCGCTGCCGTACGACCCGGCGCCGCCCGCCGAGGCCTCCGGGATCCGGCTGGGGACGGGCACCGTGACCAGCCAGGGGATGGGCGAGGCGGAGCTGGCCGAGATCGCCGCCCTGATCGTCCGGCTGCTCGCGGGAGACGCGGCCGCACCGGTCGCGCGGCGGGTCCGCGAGCTGGCGGCGGCTTACGCCGGCGGCCGCTGAAACGGGAATCTCGATCTCCTACCCGGGAGGACGAACCGCGATGCACGTGCCGGGCGTCCGACTCAATAAGGTGTGTCCCGTGGCGACACACCTCGAACCCCGGGAAGGCAGGGGAGTACCTTCGGTACCTCCCCGTACGACAGTGATGCAGGAGGCCAGTGGTGCGTGAGTACTTGCTGGTGCTGTTCTGCACCGCCGCCGTCACCTACCTGCTGACCGGCCCGGTCCGGAAGTTCGCCATCGCGGCCGGCGCGATGCCGCCGGTGCGAGCCCGCGACGTGCACCGCGAGCCCACCCCGCGGCTCGGCGGCATCGCCATGTTCGGCGGGCTGTGCGCGGGCATCCTGGTCGCCTCGCAGCTGGACAACCTGAGCAAGGTGTTCACCCAGGGCACCGACATCCGCGCGCTGCTCTCCGGTGCCGGGATCATGTGGCTGCTCGGCGTGCTCGACGACAAGTGGGGCGTGGACGCGCTGGTGAAGCTCGGCGGCCAGATGATCGCCGCCGGTGTGATGGTCTGGCAGGGCGTCACGGTGATCACCCTCCCGGTGCCCGGCGTCGGCGCCGTCGCGGTGAGCCCCACCCAGGGCATGGTCATCTCGGTCATCCTGGTCGTCGTCATGGTCAACGCGGTGAACTTCATCGACGGCCTGGACGGTCTGGCCGGCGGCATGGTCTGCATCGCCGCGATCGCCTTCTTCCTGTACAGCTACCGGCTCTGGTACGGCTACGCGATCACCGACGCGGCCCCCGCCGTGCTGTTCAGCGTGCTGCTGGTCGGCATGTGCCTGGGCTTCCTGGCGCACAACATGCACCCCGCCCGGATCTTCATGGGCGACTCCGGCTCGATGATGCTGGGCCTCATGCTCGCCGTCGCCGCGATCTCCATCACCGGCCGGGTCGACCCGGACCTGATCAACAGCGAGACCGGTTCGAAGACCGCGACCGTGCACGCGTTGGTGCCGATCTACATCCCGCTGCTGCTGCCGCTGACGGTCATCGCGCTGCCGCTGGCCGACCTGCTGCTCGCGGTGGTGCGCCGCACCTGGGCCGGGCAGTCGCCGTTCGCCGCGGACAAGCGCCACCTGCACCACCGGCTGCTCCAGGTCGGGCACTCGCACAGCCGGGCCGTGCTGATCATGTACTTCTGGGCGGCGCTGATCGCCTTCGGCACGGTGGCCTTCTCGGTGACCAACACCGGACGGACCGTGATCCTGACGCTCGCGGGGCTCTGCCTGGTCGGCCTGGTGGTGCTGCTCACCCCGCGGTTCCGGCCGCGGGCGCCGCGCGCCGTGCAGTCCTTCGTCCCGCCGCGCTACCGCCGTCAGCAGTCCGGCCCGATGGCGGAACTGTCGGCGAAGGACAAGCAGATTCTGGGTGAAGCCGGCCGGGGCTCCTCGGCGCCCTCCGGCCGCGACAAGGCCAGCGGCCGTCGCTGAGAAGAGAATTGACGTTGCGTCAAGTGGAGTCACCCGAACGGCGGAAGGGCTGCGCCAATGGTGTGACAGGTGCCACACAATCATGGTAAAGCTCTCATCAAATAGTTTGTGATACCGTTCACGAGTACCGAGAACACGCCGAAAGTCCTGACAGGTGGATGAGTCCGTCCCTGTCGGTCTCCTTCGACGGGACCGCCGCTCCAGCGGGCGGCCCACGGCGATGCCTCGGTCGGCCTCACCGCCACAGTCTGTGCCCGTCCCCCGCCACATCGACATGCCGCCGGAGCTGCCGACATGCCGTCCACCGACGCCCGGATCCTCCGAGGCGCCGCGATCCCCACTGCGGTCGCCGGGATCATCGCCATGGCGATCTCCTTCGCCGTCGCCGGTGGGAAGGGTTTGCTCGGCGCACTCTTCGGCACGCTGCTGGTGATGGCCTTCTTCAGCTTCGGCCAGGTCGCGCTCGACCGGCTGACCAGGTCGAACCCGCAGATCATGATGGCCGCGGCGCTCCTGGTGTACACCACGCAGATCCTGCTGGTCGGGATCGTGCTCGCCGTCTTCAAGAACACCGAGCTGTTCCACCGGCAGGCCTTCGCCTTCACGCTGCTCGGCTGCGCGCTGATCTGGACGGGCTTCCAGGTGCGCGGCGCTCTGAAGGCCAAGATGTTCTACGTGGACCCCCACGCCTCGGAAAGCAAGGACGACAAGCCCTCCGACAAGGGTCGTCAACAGTGACGAGGCCTGACTGTCCCCCCAACGAGGGGGGCGGTGTTTATGTCGCACTGACGGGCTGCTATCGTCCGTCGCAACAACGGAGTACGGGAAGAGGCCAGGTCTGTCCGGAGAGCGGACGGATCGCCCCCCGGGCCCGCGCAGTCTTCGATGATCCCGCCGTGGTGCAGCGCACCGCCGTGCGGGGTCGGCGAGAAACCCATCAAGTTCCAGTGCCGCTCCGTGGTCGCAGGCCACGCCGACACACCGAGGTTGCCGTAACCATGCGTCACGACGAAGGAGTCCGCGGTGAGTGCTGAACTCACGTCCTCGCTCGCCTCAGGCAGTTGCCACTTCGGGGACGCTGGCTGCGGCTTCCCGGCCCCGGGCCTGAACGAGTTCCAGTTCAAGCCGATCTTCTCGATCGGCAGCGTCGAGTTCAACAAGCCGATGCTGCTGTCGATCATCGTCGCGCTGCTGGTGGTCGTGTTCTTCTGGGCCGCCTTCGCGAAGCCGCGCCTGGTCCCCGGCAAGCTGCAGCTGGTCGGTGAGATCGGCTACGACTTCGTCAAGCGGTCCATCGTGCTGGAGACGATCGGCAAGAAGGGCGAGAAGTACGTCCCGATGCTCGTCTCGATGTTCTTCTTCATCTGGTTGATGAACATCATGTCGATCATCCCGTTCGCCCAGTTCCCCGTGGCGGCCGCGATCGCGTTCCCGGCCGGCCTCTCGGCGATCGTGTGGATCACCTACATGACGCTGACCTTCAAGAAGCACGGCTTCGTCGGCGGTCTGAAGAACCTCTGCTGGCCGTCGGGCATCCCCGGCTGGGTCATGTTCATCCTGGTGCCGATCGAGTTCTTCTCGAACATCTTCGTGCGCCCCTTCACGCTCGCGGTCCGAGCCTTCGCGAACATGTTCGCCGGCCACCTGCTGATCGTGATGTTCTCCATCGCCTCCTGGTACCTGCTCAGCCCGACCCTGGGCGCGCTCTACGGCTCGGCGTCCTTCGTCGTCGCTGTCGCGCTGACCGCGTTCGAGCTGCTGGTCCAGTTCCTGCAGGCCTACATCTTCGTGATGCTCGCCAGCAGCTACATCGCCGGTGCCCTCGAAGAGGCGCACTGAGCCTGAGGCCCTGGCCTCCCATGAACCACCTCCTGGATCGCCCGGTGGCCAATCACCACCGGTTCACCACCCCTGCAAAGGACAATCGCAATGAGCATGATCGCTGAGGGCACTGTCTACGGTTCCGTCGCCTCCCTGGGCTACGGCCTCGCCGCCATCGGCCCCGGCATCGGCGTCGGTCTGATCTTCGGTAACGGTGTCCAGGCCATGGCCCGCCAGCCCGAGGCTGCCGGTCTCATCCGTTCCAACATGTTCATCGGCTTCGCGCTGACCGAGGCGCTCGCCCTCATCGGCATCGTCATGCCGTTCGTCTTCGGCAACAAGTAATCCGCCGTAGACCCTTTCTGAGGAAGGTCCAGACATGAACACCGCGTTCTCGCTCGCGGCCGAGGAGAAGATGAACCCTCTCCTCCCCGCGTGGCCCGAGGTGATCATCGGCCTGCTCTGCTTCTTCATCGTCTTCGGTCTGCTCGGCAAGAAGCTCCTCCCCAGCATCGAGAAGGTGCTGTCGGAGCGCCGGGACGCCATCGAGGGCGGCATGGAGCGTGCCGAGGCCGCTCAGGCCGAGGCCCAGGCCCTGCTTGAGCAGTACCGCGCCGAGCTCGCCGAGGCGCGCCACGAGGCTGCCCGCATCGTCGAGTCGGCTCGCGAGCAGGGCGCCGCCCAGCTCGCCGAGATGCGCGAGGAGGGCCAGCGTCAGCGCGAGGCCATCGTCGCGGCCGGCCACGCGCAGATCGAGGCCGACAAGAAGCAGGCGACTGCCGCCCTGCGCCAGGACGTGGGTTCGCTGGCCACCCAGCTGGCCTCCCGCATCGTGGGTGAGTCCCTGGAGGACCAGGCCCGGCAGAGCGGCGTGATCGACCGCTTCCTGGACGAGCTGGAGGCCAAGGCCGCCGTTGCTCAGGGTGCGGCCAAGTGATCGGCGCCAGCCGTGAGGCCCTTGCCGCCGGTCGGCAGAACCTCGAGAGCCTGACCGACTCCACCTCGGTGGACGCGGGCAAGGTCGCCGAGGAGCTCACCGCCGTGACGGCCGTGCTGGACCGCGAGGTCTCGCTGCGCCGCGTCCTGACCGACCCCTCGCGGTCGGGCCAGGACAAGGCCCAGCTGATCACCTCGCTGCTGACCGGCCAGGTCTCCGGCGAGACCGTGGACCTGGTCGCGGGCCTGGTCCGCTCCCGCTGGTCGGGTGGCCGCGACCTGGTGGACGCCACCGAGGAGCTGGCCGCCTACGCCGAGGTCATCGCCGCGGACAAGGCCGGTGTCCTGGACGACGTCGAGGACGAGCTGTTCCGCTTCGGCCGGGTGGTGAGCGGCTCGTACGAGCTGCGCGCCGCGCTGACCGAGCCGAAGGCCGGCGCCGTCGCCAAGGCCGAGCTGATCAAGAAGCTGCTCGGCGGCCGGGCCAACGCCGGCACCGTCCGGCTGGTCACCGCCCTGGTCAACGCGCCGCGTGGCCGTAGCCTGGAGCAGGGCCTGGAGTCCTACTCCAAGCTCGCCGCCGCTCGCCGCGGCCGCATGGTGGCCCTGGTCACCAGCGCGGTGCCGCTGTCGGACACCCAGAAGGAGCGCCTGTCCGGTGCTCTGGGCCGGATGTACGGCCGCCAGGTCCACCTGAACATCGACATCGACCCCGAGGTCGTCGGCGGTGTGCGGGTGCAGATCGGCGACGAGATCATCAACGGCACCGTGTCGAGCCGCCTCGAAGGCGCTCGCCAGTCGCTCGAAGGCTGAGCACCGAAGCAGCACATCCGACCCTCGGTCGGGAAACCGGCTCCCCATGGAGCCGGCACATCGTACGGCCGGTTCGGAAGACCCGGCCGAGAGTCGAATACTTGCGGCCCTCAATGGCGGGCCGAGGATCGCAAACTAGGAGAGCAGGGAAGCCTGATGGCGGAGCTTACGATCCGTCCGGAGGAGATCCGGGACGCGCTGGCCGACTTTGTCCAGTCGTACCAGCCGGACGCCGCTTCTGTGGAAGAGGTCGGCACGGTCACTGACGCGGCGGACGGTATCGCGCATGTCGAGGGCCTGCCCTCGGTCATGGCGAACGAGCTGCTGAAGTTCGAGGACGGCACGCTCGGCCTCGCGCTGAACCTCGACACCCGCGAGATCGGTGTCGTCGTCCTCGGTGAGTTCGGCGGCATCGAAGAGGGCCAGACCGTGCGCCGCACGGGCGAGGTCCTGTCGGTTCCGGTCGGCGACGGCTACCTCGGCCGCGTCGTGGACCCGCTGGGCAACCCGATCGACGGCCTGGGCGACATCGCCGCCACCGGCCGTCGCGCCCTGGAGCTGCAGGCCCCCGGCGTCATGGCCCGCAAGTCGGTCAAGCAGCCGCTGCAGACCGGCATCAAGGCCATCGACGCGATGACCCCGATCGGCCGCGGCCAGCGCCAGCTGATCATCGGCGACCGCCAGACCGGCAAGACCGCGGTGGCCGTCGACACGATCATCAACCAGCGCGACAACTGGCGCTCGGGCGACCCGGAGAAGCAGGTCCGCTGCATCTACGTCGCCGTGGGCCAGAAGGGCTCCACCATCGCGTCCGTCCGCGGCGCCCTGGAGGAGGCCGGCGCGCTGGAGTACACCACCATCGTGGCCGCTCCCGCCTCCGACCCGGCCGGCTTCAAGTACCTCGCCCCGTACACCGGTTCGGCCATCGGCCAGGAGTGGATGTACGACGGCAAGCACGTCCTGATCATCTTCGACGACCTGTCGAAGCAGGCCGAGGCCTACCGTTCCGTCTCCCTGCTGCTGCGCCGCCCGCCGGGCCGCGAGGCCTACCCGGGTGACGTCTTCTACCTGCACTCCCGCCTGCTGGAGCGCTGCGCGAAGCTGAACGACGCCCTCGGCGGCGGCTCGATGACCGGTCTGCCGATCATCGAGACCAAGGCCAACGACGTCTCGGCGTACATCCCGACCAACGTCATCTCCATCACCGACGGCCAGTGCTTCCTGGAGTCCGACCTGTTCAACGCCGGCATCCGCCCGGCCGTGAACGTCGGTATCTCGGTCTCCCGCGTCGGTGGCTCCGCCCAGATCAAGGCCATGCGCTCGGTCGCCGGCCGTCTGCGCCTGGACCTCGCCCAGTACCGTGAGCTGGAGGCCTTCGCCGGCTTCGGTTCCGACCTGGACGCGGCCTCCAAGGCCCAGCTGGAGCGCGGTGCGCGCATGGTCGAGCTGCTGAAGCAGGGCCAGTACCAGCCGTTCCCGGTCGAGGAGCAGGTCGTCTCCATCTGGGCCGGCACCACCGGCAAGCTGGACGACGTCCCGGTCGCCGAGATCCGCCGCTTCGAGCGCGAGTTCCTGGACCACGTCCGCCTGCAGCACAAGGACCTGCTCGCCGGCATCGTCGAGACCGGTCTGCTCGCGGACGGCACCGTCGACGCCCTGACCGGCGCGATCGAGGCCTTCAAGCAGGGTTACCAGACCGCCGACGGCAAGCTGCTCTCCGAGCAGGCCTGAGTCCGGTAGCGAGGGAAAGGACGTAACGACCCATGGGAGCACAGCTTCGGGTCTACAAGCGCCGGATCCGCTCTGTCACCGCGACGAAGAAGATCACCAAGGCGATGGAGATGATCTCCGCGGCGCGCATCGGCAAGGCGCAGCGCGCGGTGGCGGCCTCCGCTCCGTACGCCGATGAGCTCACCCGGGCGGTGACGGCGGTGGCCACCCGGTCCAACGCCAAGCACCCGCTCACCACCGAGAACCCGAACGCCAAGCGCGCCGCCGTCCTGCTGATCACGGCGGACCGCGGTCTGGCGGGCGGCTACTCGTCCAACGCCATCAAGGCCTCGCTGACGCTCTCCGAGCGCCTGCGCGGCGAGGGCAAGGACGTGGTGACGTACATCGTCGGTCGGAAGGGTCTGTCGTACTACACCTTCCGCAACCTGGCGGTGGGGAACTCGTGGACGGGCTTCTCGGACAAGCCGACCTACGGTGACGCGAAGACGGTGGCGGCCGAGCTGATCGAGGCCTTCACGGCCGAGACCGGCGGTGTGGACGAGCTCCACGTGGTCTCGACCGAGTTCGTGTCCATGCTGACGCAGGACGCGGTCGAGGCGCGGCTGCTGCCGCTGAAGCTGGACGAGGTCCAGCTCAGCGACCAGACGCCGGCCAAGTCGGAGATCTTCCCGCTGTACGACTTCGAGCCGTCGGCGGAGGGCGTGCTGGACGCGCTGCTGCCGCGGTACGTCGAGAGCCGGATCTACAACGCGCTGCTGCAGTCGGCTGCTTCCGAGCACGCCGCCCGCCGCCGCGCGATGAAGAGCGCGACGGACAACGCCGGCGAGCTCATCAAGTCGCTCACGCGGCTTGCCAACTCGGCCCGCCAGGCCGAGATCACCCAGGAAATCAGCGAGATCGTCGGTGGCGCCAACGCGCTGGCTGACGCGAGCCGCGGGAGCGAATGAGTATGACCACCACTGTTGAGCCGACCACGGCGACGGGCCGCGTCGCGCGGGTCATCGGCCCGGTCGTCGACGTGGAGTTCCCCGTCGACGCGATTCCGGACATGTTCAACGCCCTTCACGTCGAGGTGGACAACCCCGACGGCTCGGGCAAGAAGACCCTGACCCTCGAGGTCGCCCAGCACCTCGGCGACGGCATGGTCCGCGGCATCTCGATGCAGCCGACCGACGGCCTGGTCCGCGGTTCGCAGGTCACCGACACCGGTGCCGCGATCTCCGTGCCGGTCGGCCAGATCACCAAGGGCAAGGTCTTCAACGCCCTCGGTGACGTGCTGAACGTCGACCAGGCGGAGTTCGACCAGCAGGTCGAGGTCCGCTGGCCGATCCACCGCAAGGCGCCGGACTTCAAGGACCTCGAGTCCAAGACCGAGATGTTCGAGACCGGCATCAAGGTCATCGACCTCCTCACCCCGTACGTCCAGGGTGGCAAGATCGGTCTGTTCGGTGGTGCCGGTGTCGGCAAGACCGTTCTGATCCAGGAGATGATCTACCGCGTCGCCGAGAACTTCGGTGGTGTGTCGGTGTTCGCCGGTGTCGGCGAGCGCACCCGTGAGGGCAACGACCTCATCGACGAGATGGTCGACTCGGGCGTTCTGGACAAGACCGCGCTGGTCTTCGGTCAGATGGACGAGCCGCCGGGCACCCGTCTGCGCGTCGCGCTGTCCGCGCTGACCATGGCGGAGTACTTCCGTGACGTCGAGAAGCAGGACGTGCTCCTCTTCATCGACAACATCTTCCGGTTCACCCAGGCCGGTTCCGAGGTGTCGACCCTGCTCGGCCGCATGCCCTCCGCGGTGGGCTACCAGCCGAACCTGGCCGACGAGATGGGCCTCCTGCAGGAGCGCATCACCTCGACCCGCGGTCACTCGATCACCTCGATGCAGGCGATCTACGTCCCCGCGGACGACCTGACCGACCCGGCGCCGGCCACCACCTTCGCCCACCTGGACGCGACCACCGTTCTGTCGCGCCCGATCTCGGAGAAGGGCATCTACCCGGCCGTCGACCCGCTGGACTCCACGTCCCGCATCCTCGACCCGCGGTACATCGCGCAGAACCACTACGACACGGCTGTCCGTATCAAGGGGATCCTGCAGAAGTACAAGGACCTCCAGGACATCATCGCCATCCTCGGTATGGACGAGCTGTCCGAAGAGGACAAGATCACGGTGCACCGCGCCCGTCGCATCGAGCGCTTCCTCTCGCAGAACACCTACGTGGCGAAGCAGTTCACCGGTGTCGAGGGTTCGACCGTGCCGCTGTCGGAGACCATCGAGGCCTTCAACTCGATCGCGGACGGCAAGTACGACGCCGTTCCGGAGCAGGCCTTCTTCATGTGCGGTGGCATCGAGGACCTGGAGAAGAACGCCGCCGAGCTGGCGAAGAAGTAGTCGCGGCCGGTAGCAGCTGAGTGACCGTGAGGGGTGGCCCCCGAGCCTGGGCCACCCCTCGCGTCGCATCGGCTGTGATTCCGGTCAAATCCGTGCCGTCGGTTTCATGCCGGAGGCGCGGGGCCGTTATTCTTACCGAAACTCCCGAGTAATCGGGGGTTGCATGAGCCTAGGAGCCCACGTTGGCTGAGCTGCACGTCGAGCTGGTCGCAGCCGACCGCAAGGTGTGGTCCGGTGCGGCCACCATCGTCGTCGCCCGTACGGCCTCCGGTGACACCGGCATCATGCCGGGCCACACCCCGGTGCTGAGCGTGCTGGAGACCGGTCCGGTCACCATCCGCACGACGGACGGCGGCACCGTGATCGCCGCGGTCCACGGCGGCTTCATCTCCTTCGCCGACAACAAGCTGTCTCTGCTCGCGGAGATCGCCGAGCTGGCGGACGAGATCGATGTCGCCCGTGCCGAGCGCGCACTGGAGCAGGCCAAGTCGGACCTGGACGCGCACGCCGAGCGTCGCGCCGAGGTGCGGCTGTTCGCGGCGCGCGGCCTCAAGGCCCACGCCTGAGTGCGCCGGACCCCGGCTTAGCGGGGTCGACCGACGGTCCCGGGGACGCGCGAGCGTGACCCCGGGACTGTCGTCGTAGTTGAGAGGTCAGCGCGGTCGCTTGATACGACCGCTACGGGGAACGCGGGTAGCGAGGAGGTAGGTGAGCATGGTCCTCGCGCTTGTGGTGTGTGCGGCGGTCGTGGCGCTGGGAGTCATCGGCCTGATGGCCTTCGCCGTGCGCCGCCGCCTGATCCAGCGGGTCGGCGGCACCTTCGACTGCAGCTACCGGCTCAAAATGCCCGCCGACGCCTCGACGCAGCCCGACCTCGACGAGAACGGCAAGCCCACCTCCGCCCCGGTCCCCCCGACCGATGGCAAGGGGTGGGTTTTTGGTATCGGCCGCTACAGCGGCGACTCCATCGAGTGGTTCCGGGTCTTCTCCTACGCCCCGCGCCCGCGCAAGGTGCTGCCGCGCCGGGAGATCGAGGTGCTGGGCCGGCGCTACCCGGAGGGGCAGGAGGAGCTGGCCCTGCTCTCCGGCTCGGTGGTGCTGCGCTGCCTGCACAACGGGGCACCGCTGGAGCTGGCGATGAGCGAGGACGCGCTCACCGGCTTCCTGGCCTGGCTGGAGGCGGCCCCGCCCGGCCAGAGAGTCAATGTCGCGTAGCGACGGGACTCTCGGATCGGGGCGCCCCCGGCCGGAGGCTGGGGGAGAGTCAATGTCGCGCAGCGACGAGGTCGGGGGTTAACGCCGCCTAACCCCGGCGGCTAGGGTGGCCGCATGGTCAATCTGACGCGCATCTACACCCGTACCGGGGACGACGGCACCACCGCGCTCGGCGACATGAGCCGGACCACCAAGACCGATCCGCGGCTGATCGCGTACGCCGACGCCAACGAGGCGAACGCGGCGATCGGGGTGGCGCTGGCGGCCGGTTCGCTGTCCGAGGACGTGGCGGCCGTGCTCACCCGGGTCCAGAACGACCTGTTCGACGTGGGCGCCGACCTGTCCACCCCGGTGGTCGAGGACCCGAAGTACCCGCCGCTGCGGGTGCTGCAGTCCTACATCGACCGGCTGGAGACGGACTGCGACCACTACCTGGAGCAGGTCGAGAAGCTGCGCAGCTTCATCCTGCCCGGCGGCACGCCCGGCGCGGCCCACCTGCACCTGGCCTGCACGGTGGTGCGGCGGGCCGAGCGCTCCACCTGGGCGGCGATCGCCGAGCACGGGGACACCGTCAACCCGCTGACCGCGAAGTACCTCAACCGGCTGTCCGACCTGCTGTTCATCCTGGCCCGGGTGGCCAACAAGGAGCGCGGCGACGTGCTCTGGGTGCCGGGCGAGAACCGCTAGTTCTCCACCTTCTCCACGACCCGGCCGTCCTCCGCGTGGACGCCGGCCGGCGGCTCCTTGGGCCACAGCGCGTAGCAGCCGGCCACGACCACGTTGACGACGGCCGCGATGCCCAGCTTCCAGTACCACGGGGCGAAGGTGCCGAGGTGGGCGTTGCCCGCCGAGAGCGGCACCAGCAGGCTGATCAGGCTCAGCGTGATCACCGCCGAGACGGCGGTGCGGCCGGCGATCCGCCACTCGTGCGCGGTCCGCTCCGGCCCGTACTTCGGGGCGGGCGGCGGCTTGGGGCCGCCGGCGAAGCGGTGCAGGAAGTGGCGGTCGGCCCAGGCCACCAGCGAGGGGCCGTAGCCGATCGAGAAGCCCGCGTAGCTCGCCGCGAGGGCGTGCGTCCAGCTCGCCTGGGTGCCGCCCCGCAGGTCGAGCACGGTGAGCACGTACAGGGCGAGGTCGACCGCGGGCAGGCCGATCAGCAGGGCGGTGCTGGTGCGGCGCCATCGCAGCAGGTAGCGGGCGGAGAGGGCGAGGCCGAGCACGATCCACCAGGAGATCTCGGCCGCGACGACGAGGGTGACGATCACGTTCTGCTCCCGGGCGTTCGGCGGTGCTTCCAGCGTCGTGCGCGGGCGGGCGGGTTTCGTCGTCGTGCGGTGCCGTCCGGGACTGCACCTTTCGATGTAGCGGCCTCCTCCGTGGACGGGAGCCGGGTGGCGCGCCCGGGATGGTGAGATGGGGGTGTGCTCGTACCTTCCGTCCCGCCGCGCCGCATGGACCGGCTGATCGCCCTGTGCGGGGTGCTCGGCGGCGCGGTGCTGATCGCCTTCAAGGTGTACGACCGGGCCGACGAGGTGCCGCTGTGGGCGGTGGTGGCGCCGCTGGTGGTGATGGCGGGGCTGGAGCTGGTCCGGCGCACCCGGCCGGTGCTCGCGGTGTCGCTGGGCGGGCTGGCCTTCGCGGCCGGTGTGTTCGCGGGCGGCCTGCTGGCGACGACGATCATGTACACCGACCTGCTGTACGCGGCGGTGCTCTACGGCACCCACCGGATGTCCCGGGTGCTGCACCTGACCGGTGGCTCGACGGTGCTGGTGCTCTCCGCGCTGGCGTGGTGGGCGAGCGGTACCGCGGCGGGGCTGCTGATCGTGGTGGTGAGCTCGCTGGTGTTCCTGGCGCCGGTGTGGACCGGCGAGCTGGTGCGCAAGCACCGGCAGGAGGCGGAGGCCGAGCGGCTGCGGGCGGAACAGACCGCGCTGCTCTCGGAGATGGACCGGCGCGAGGCGGTCGTCGCCGAACGGGCCCGGATGGCGCGGGAGTTGCACGACGTGGTGGCGAACCACCTGTCGGCGATCGCGATCCACGCCACCGGCGCGCAGTCCGTCGCCCGGCGGCGGCAGCTGCCTACGGACGATCCGCTGGTGGAGGTGCTGGCGGTGATCCGGGAGAACAGCGTCCAGGGATTGGCCGAAATGCGCCGCATGATCGGGCTGCTGCGGGACAGCGGCGGGGGAGAGGCCGACGCCTCGTACGCGGCGCCCGACCTGGCCGCGGTGGACGCCCTGCTGGCCAAGGCCCGGGCGGCCGGGCAGGACGTGGGGCTGGAGTTCGAGCTGACCGAGCGGGGCGAGCACCGGGACGTCCCGGTGCCGGTCGGGCTGGCCGCGTACCGGATCGTCCAGGAGTCGCTGACCAACGCGCTCAAGCACGCCGGGCCCGGACTGGTCCGGCTGCGGCTGGAGTTCGAGCCGGAGCGGCTGCGGATCGCCGTCGACAGCCCGTACCGGGGCGAGGCCGGGCGTGAACTGCCGGGCGCCCGGGCCGGGTTGGTGGGCATGTCGGAGCGGGCCGGGCTGCTCGGCGGCAGTTTCGAGGCCGGGCCGCGGGACGGGTACTGGAGCGTGCGCGCGGTGCTGCCGTGCGGACAGGGGAGCGAGGGGCGGGCATGACGATCCGGGTGCTGGTCGCCGAGGACCAGGCGGCGGTGCGGGCGGCGCTGGTGATGATCCTGCGGGCCGAACCGGACTTCGAGGTGGTCGGGCAGGCCGCGGACGGCGAGGCGGCGGTGCGGCTGGCGCTGGAGCTGCGGCCCGACGTGGTGCTGATGGACGTGCAGATGCCCCGGCTGGACGGCGTCTCGGCGACCCGGGAGGTGGTCGCCGCGGGCGCCGCCCAGGTGCTGGTGCTGACCACCTTCGACCTGGACGAGTACGTCTACGGCGCGCTGCGGGCCGGCGCGGCCGGCTTCCTGCTCAAGGACCTGGAGGCGGACACCCTGATCGAGGGGATCCGGACGGTGGCCCGCGGGGACGGCATGCTGGCGCCCTCGGTGACCAGGCGGCTGATCGGCACCTTCGCCCGCCCGGACCGGCCGGTCGGCCCGGCGGCGCGGGAGGCGGTGGCGGCGCTGACCGCCCGCGAGCGGGAGGTGCTGGCCTGCGTCGGCGCGGGGATGTCCAACGGCGAGATCGCGGCCCGGCTGGAGATGGCGGAGGCCACCACCAAGACGCACGTCAGCCGGATCCTGGCGAAGCTGGGGCTGCGCAGCCGGGTGCAGGCGGCGATCCTGGCCCAGGACCTCGGGCTGACCGTCTGACCGTCTGGCCGCCCGACCGCCTGACCGCCCGACCGTCGTCCTGGTCGGGTGACCGGGTCGGTTGCAGATCACACTCCCGATTGCTAGGGCGGGGAGCATTCGGGCATTAGAGTCCCGACGAGCGACGCGGCTCTCCGGCGGGTGACCCCTGCCCTGAGCCGCCTTCAGGGCCCGCCCTCGGGGCGGCGACGGCATCGGGAGACCCAGCCATGAGCAATGCGTCCAGCAAGCAGATCGCCGTGATCGGTGCCGGCCTGATGGGCGCCGGCATCGCCCAGGTGTCCGCGCAGGCCGGCCACCCGGTGGTGCTGCGGGACGTCACCGAGGAGGCGCTGCAGCGCGGCCTCGCCGGCATCCGCGCCTCGTACGAGAAGTTCGTCTCCAAGGGCAAGCTGAGCGCCGAGGACGCCGAGGCCGCGCTGGGCCGGATCACCACCACCACCGACCTGGGCGCCGTCGCCGAGGCCGACATCGTGGTCGAGGCCGTGTTCGAGAAGCTGGAGGTCAAGGAGGGCGTCTTCCGCGAGCTGGACAAGCTCGCCAAGGACGGCGCCGTGCTGGCCACCAACACCTCCGCCATCCCGATCACCCGGATCGCCGCCGTCACGCAGCGCCCGGAGTCGGTCGTGGGCGTGCACTTCTTCTCGCCCGTCCCGATGATGAAGCTGGTCGAGCTCGTCCGCGGCTACAAGACCAGCGACGAGACGATGGCCGCCGCCCGCGCCTACGCCGAGGGCGTCGGCAAGGACGTCGTGGTGGTCAACCGCGACGTCGCCGGTTTCGTCACCACCCGCCTGATCACCGCGCTGGTCGTCGAGGCCGCCAAGCTGTACGAGTCGGGCGTGGCCTCCGCCGAGGACATCGACACCGCCTGCCGGCTCGGCTTCGGCCACGCGATGGGCCCGCTGCAGACCGCCGACCTGACCGGCGTGGACATCCTGCTGCACGCCGCCCGGAACATCTACGACGAGACCCAGGACGAGAAGTTCGCCGCCCCGGAGATCATGGCCCGCATGGTCACCGCCGGCGACCTCGGCCGCAAGAGCGGCCAGGGCTTCTACCCGTACGAGGCCAAGTGAGCCCGCGGGTTCGATGACCTGGCGGGCCGTGCGATCGGAGCATCGTACGGCCCGCCGCCCGCGTCGGGTGAGTTTCCTCACGCCGGATGCCGCAGACGGGTGATTTGGGCGGGAATCGAGCGTAGGTGTGGAGACTGACTGCGTATATTCCCTCGGACGAGTGAAGTTGCTTCAGATTCGGCCGAAACCAGCAACCTGTGGTGCCGGTTCACCGTCAGATGAGGGAACCCGACGCCTCGCCGTCTCCCGGGCGAGGAGCCGCACCACGGCGGCCCACCCGATCGACACACCCCGCCCCGGCCACCAGAGCGACCAGGCGAAGGAGGAGAGCATGCGCATCACCGGCGACCACCGGGCGCTGGCCATCGAAGGCCGCCTCGATGTGCGCACCGCCGCCGACGCGCGGGCCCGCCTGCACCAGGCCGTCGACGGCGGCCTCGGTGACCTCGTGCTCGACCTCGCCCGGCTGGAGTTCTGGGACGCCACCGGCCTCGGCGTGATCATGGGCACCCACCGGCGGGCCGGGCGGATCGGCCGCCGACTGGTGCTGCGTTCCGTTCCGGCCCAGCTCCAGCGGCTGCTGGTGGCCACCAAGCTGCACCGCATCCTGGCGGTGGACGGCGGCGTCGCCGAGGCCCACGTCGTCTGATCCCCTCCTTCCCCGGGACCGCCCTGCGCGGCGGTCACCGGATGTGCGAGAGTCTGCCCGTCAGAATGACGGCCGCCGCCCGCTGCCCCCAGCCCCCGCGCGGCCGTGAACGGGACGTCAGCCGGCCGGCGCGCGGTGCCGGCGGCCGAGCACGATGCGGAGCAGAACGTGGCACAGCCATCCGGCGAGTTCCGGCAGGAAGCCGCCCGCACCCGCGGCGGCGAACTGGTCTCCGGCGGCCTGCTCGTCGGCGTCGGCGCCCCGGACGGCTCCGAGGCCAGGCCCTGCCCCGAGGAGTGGCGCCCCCGCCCCCGCCGGATCGAGCGCAGCGAACCCGCCCGCGGCCCGCTCGGCGGCGCCGGCCGCGCGGTCGGCCCGCTCGCCATGGGCGCCGGGCCCGCCGACCTGCCACTGCTCGACCGCGAGGCCGACATCGCCGAACTGCTCGGCCTGCTCGCCGAGGGCCGCTCGATACGCCTGGTCGGCCAGGCCGGCTCGGGCCGCAGCGCGCTGCTGTCGGCCGTCGCCGAGGCCGCCGCCGACCTCGCCCCCGGCGGCGTCGTCCAGCTCTGCGGACACCGCCGCACCGGCGCCGACCTGCTCCAGGACCTCTTCGCCGCCACCCACCACGCCCCCGGCTACCGGCCCGACCCGGGCCAGCTCGCCGGGCACCTCGCCGAGGTCGCCGCCGTCGTCGTCATCGACGGCGCCGAACCCTTCGGCGACGAGCTGGAGCACCTGCTCGCCGCCGCCCCCGGCTGCGCGTTCCTGCTCTCGGTCGCCCCCGGAAGCCCGGCCCTGCCCGCCGACTCCCGGCTCCAGGACCACCTCGTCGCCGGACTCTCCCGCGCCGCCTGCCTCGCCCTCACCGCGCGCCTGGCCGGGCGGCCCCTGGACGTCGCCGAGAAGGCCTGGGCGGTCGACCTCTGGTTCGAGTCCGAGGGACTGCCGCTGCGCTTCGTCCAGGCCGCCGCACTGCTGCGCCAGCGGGACGTCGCGGTGGACGCGCTGGTCGCCGCCGAGGAGGACCGCAAGGACGTCTTCGGGGCCGTCGAGGAGCCCGTCCGCCACCCCGACCCGGCGGTCCGCGAGAGCGCGTTGCGCCGCACCGTCCCGCTGCCCTCGGTCGCCGAGACGGCCTCGCCCGCCGTCCGGCTCGCGGAGGGGCTCAGCGAGTCCGCGCAGGCCGTCCTGCGCCTCGCCGTGGCGCTCGGCGGCGACTGCCCCACCGCGCCGCACCTGCCCGCGCTGATCGACGTCGGCCAGGGCGAGGCCGCCCTCGCCGAACTCGCCGACGCCGGGCTGGCGGTGTCCATCGGCGGGCACCACCGGCTCACCGCCGGCGCGCTCGAACTGCTCGTCCCGCACTGGCCCGCGCGCGGCTGCGTGGACGGCGCCGCCCAGCACTTCGCCTGGTGGGTCGGGCACAGCTCGGTGTCGCTGGAGCAGGTCGCCGCCGAGGCCGAGGTGGTGATCGGCGTGCTGCTCGCCGACCGGGCCGCCGGACGGCACGAGGCGGTGCTCCGGCTCGCCCGGGCGGCCGCCCCCGCCCTGGCGCTCGCGCTGCGCTGGGGCGCCTGGGAGCGGGTGCTGCAGCTGGGCCTGGAGGCGGCCCGGCGGGTCGGCACGCCCGCCGATCAGGCGTGGTTCCACCACGAGTCGGCCGTGCACGCGATCTGCGTCCGGCAGCCGTCCCGGGCCGTCGCCGAACTGGAGACCGCGCTCACCCTGCGCACCGCCGCCGGGGAGCAGCGCGGGGTCGCGGCCGCGCGCCGGATGATCGACCTGCTGCGCGCCGAGGGCCGCCAGCTGCCGGCCGGGCCGACCACGGTGGCGCCCGCGCGCGGGCCGGTGATCCGCAAGATCGCGGCCCGGGTGCCGCGCCGGCTGCGCTCCAGCCGGCGGCGGCGGATCGTCCTCGCCACCGCGGCCGTGCTCACCTTCGGGGTGCTCGGGACGGCGGCGGCGATGAGCCTCGGCCCGGACGAGCCGCGCGGGAACGAGCCGCACGGGCGGCTGGACGACGTCGGGGACAGTCAGAACGGGCTGCCGCCGGTGCCGCACACCAGCACCAGCCCCGGCGCGACCGCCACCACCGCGCCGGGCAGCCCGGCGGGGGAGAGCACCAGCCCGGGGCCGTCCGCGAGCGGCAGCGCCTCGCGCTCGCCGAGCGCGTCGGCGTCGTCGTCGCGCAAGCCCAGCCGCTCGCCGGGGGCGCAGGAGACGGATCCGGCGCAGCCGCCCGTCCAGGGGCCCGCGCAGCCGCCGGTCCAGCCGCCGGTGCCGCAGCAGCCCCAGCCGCCGCAGCCGAGCGCGCCGCCGGTGAACACCCCGCCGCCGACGATGACTGCGCAGCCGCCGGTCACCACGACTCCGACGGCTCCGACCTCGTCCGCGACGCCGAGCCCGACCAAGTCGCCCTGAGGGCGGCTCAGAACAGCTTGAGCTTGTCGTCGTCGATGCCGCGCAGCTCGTCGTAGTCCAGCACGACGCAGCCGATGCCCCGGTCGGTGGCCAGCACGCGGGCCTGGGGCTTGATCTCCTGCGCGGCGAAGACGCCCTTGACCGGGGCCAGCAGCGGGTCCCGGTTGAGGAGTTCGAGGTAGCGGGTGAGCTGTTCGACGCCGTCGATCTCGCCGCGGCGCTTGATCTCGACGGCCACCGTGGCGCCGTCCGCGTCGCGGCAGAGGATGTCGACCGGGCCGATCGCGGTCGGGTACTCGCGGCGGATCAGCGACCAGCCGGAGCCGAGCACCTCCATCCGGTCCGCGAGCAGCTCCTGCAGGTGGGCCTCGACGCCGTCCTTGATCAGGCCCGGGTCGACCCCGAGCTCGTGGGACGAGTCGTGCAGCACCTCCTCCAGCGTGATGATGAGCTTCTCGCCGGCCTTGTTCTCCACCGTCCAGACCCCGTCGGCCTCCTTGAGGGCGCACGGCGGGGACATCCAGTTGAGCGGCTTGTAGGCGCGGTCGTCGGCGTGGATGCTGACGCTGCCGTCGGCCTTGACCAGGATGAGCCTGGTGGCGGAGGGCAGGTGGGCGGAGAGCCGACCGGCATAGTCGACTGAGCAGCGGGCAATTACGAGACGCACGGTCGACCACGCTAGCCCACCGGGGCCAGTTGATGCGATTCCGGGACGACCGGGTGAAGAAAGCGCGAACGCCGCGAACATGGAGTTTCGGCGGGTCCCGCTTCCGCCCGTCGCGGTCTGGCGCCCGCCACATGGGGTCTCTACCGTGTGTGACGGCACGCTCGCGGGACCGGCGTCAACGGGGACGGAGACTTCAGATGAACGATCCGACAGGATCTGGCCAATCTGGTGTGCTGCTGCATGTTTCCGGAGCAATCCACAAGAATCACCAGCCTGTTCAGCTGCCGACTGCCACGCTGTTCTGAGCGCGTTCGGTGTCCGGGACGTCACGTCCCGTGGCGCTACCCCGCGGTGTCGCGAAGGTGCCGGAACCCCGTTCCACGGGTGCCGGACGCCCCACGCGGCTTCCGCCACCACCCTCACTGTGAGCTTGGACTACGCATGACCACCCGGGCGCCGCGCGGGTGGACCGCGAGAGGAGAATCCATGTCGCTCGACGTCTCACCGGCCCTGCTGGAGAAGGCCGAGCGGGGCGAGGTCGACGAGCGGGAATTCGTCGACTGCGTCCGCGTTTCGCTGCCGTACGCCTGGGACCTGATCAGCTCGCTGGTCGCCCAGGCGAAGGTCGACGGCACCGACTTCGCCGACAACCAGGTGCCGCCGCCCAGCGAGCAGGCCCGCGGCCAGCTGCTGCGCGCCCTCGCCAGCGACGCCATCCGGGGCGCCCTGCAGCGCCACTTCGGGGTCCGGCTGGCGTTTCAGAACTGTCACCGGGTGGCGGTGTTCCTGCCCTCCGAGGCCAACGAGAAGCGGTACGACCGCTTCACGTCGGTCCGGGAGCAGCTGCTCAACCAGTCCGAGGAACTGCGGGACTGCTGACGCGCGGTGCCGTGGCCGTGCCCCGTCGGCGGGGGCACGGCCACGGCCCGGTCGGTCTCCCGGCCGCCCGGGCCGCCCACGGCGGGCTCAACCCAGCTGCGGCAGGACCTCGGAGCCGAGCCGGGCGATGTTGTGCAGGGTCGCCTCGCGGTCGCCGCTGCCCTCCGCGAGGAGCGCGAACCGCCGGATGCCGGTGCGCTCGGCGGTGGCCAGCAGCCGGTCGGCGCACTGCCGGGGGGTGCCCACCGCGTGCAGGTCGCAGAGGAGTTCGGTGTACTGGTGCGGATCGCGCATCTTGCGCTCGCGGCCGTCCACCGTGCGGTGCGCGCCGAGCCCGTACTCGAACCAGCCGGGCATCGCGCCCAGCAGGGTCGCCCGCGCCGCCGAGGCGCGGTCGTCGACCTGCGCCACCCCGGCCGCCACGTGCTGGCGGCCGACCCGGCGCAGCTGCTCCTCACTGCGGCCGGCCGCGAGCCAAGCGGTGCGGTACAGCTCCAGCATCCGCAGCTTGTCCTCGTCGCCGGAGTGCATGCCGAGCAGCATCGGCAGCCCGCGCTCGGCGGCCAGCCGGACCCCGCCCGGCGAGGTGCAGGCGACCACCACCGGCGGGCCGGCCACCGGCCGCCCGGAGGCCGTCACGTCCTCGCGGGGCGGTTCGTCGTGCGGCGGTTCGGTGCGCAGCGGCTCGGCGTCCTGGCGCTGGCGCGGGAAGCGCACCGGCGCGGACTCGTCCAGGCCCAGCCAGCTGCCCAGGCCGGGCCGGCGCGGCGGCTCGGTGGCCCGGGGTACCACCGTCACCTCGGGGAAGCTGAACTGCGGGCCGTCCGCGCCCACCCGGGAGCCGCGCAGCCAGCGCAGCAGCAGGTCCAGCCGCTCCGGGAAGCCCTGCTCGAAGGCGTCCACGCCGCTGCCGAAGACGTCCAGGTCGATCCACGGCCCGCCGCGCCCGACCCCGAGGGTGAACCGGCCGCCGGAGGTGAGGTGCAGCAGCGCGGCCTGCTCGCCGAGCGCCACCGGGTGGGTGGTGGGGAGCACGCTGACGGCCGTGCCGACGCCGATCCGGCGGGTCCGGCCGAGCAGCAGCGCGGCCAGGGTCGCGGCGTTCGGGCAGACCCCGTAGGGGACGAAGTGGTGCTCGGCCAGCCAGACGCTGTCCAGACCCGCCCGTTCGGCCTCGACGGCGGCCCGGACGGTGCGGTCCAGCGCCTCGGCGTGGCTCTGTCCGGGGAACTGCGCGGACAGCAGGAACGCGCCGACCCGCACCGGGGCGGTGTCCGGCGGCAGCGTGCCGGCCCGCTGGGCGGCGGGCAGCGGCTCGCCCGCGACGGCCGTCACCGGCGCTGCGGTGGTCAGCGCAGGGCCGGGCGCCGGTGGCCGTACTCCGACGGGCCGGCGGGTCTCGGCGCGGGCGCTGGTCTTGGTCATCCTTGGGCCTCCTCGGGTGCGCGCAGGGTGCGGGCCCCGCCTCGTCCCTTCGTGGGTATCCGATGTCATGTGCCAATGGCACGCGAAACCCCGAATTTCGGTGATCACCGGGTGGATCTCGGTAAAAACCGCGAAGTGCCGGACGAACTCGTGATAGAGGCATTCAGATCGGGTGGACGGCCCGCAGGGCTAGGCTTGAGGACCCGAGCCACCGGAAGAGAGGCAGTCTGCCGTGTCGCCGCGCCACAACCGGAACCGGAGCGCCGCCCCCCGCGAGAGCGCCGAGCCGGCCGCCCCGCTCGGCGGATCGCTGCGCCGTACCGAGAGCTACCAGGGTGACGACTGGGTGGTCCAGACGGTCGCCGGGACGTCGGGGCGGCACTACCGCTGCCCGGGCTGCGACCAGGAGATCCCGCCGGGCGTGGGCCACCTGGTGGCCTGGCCGATGCACGGCGCCGGGGTCGACGACCGGCGGCACTGGCACCGGGCCTGCTGGGGCGCGCGGGAGCGCCGGGCCTCCAACGTCCTCCGGGGCCGCGGCGCTCCGCGGTACTGACGGTCCGCGGGGCCGTCACGCGTCGCGGTTCTTGAGCACCAGCGCGCCGCCGAGCAGGGCCGCCACCGTCCAGGCCAGACAGATGGTGAAGCCGGCCCACGGGCCGTACGGCTGGCCGTGCTGCTCGTACACCAGCAGCATCCGCGAGCCCGCGTAGTCGGGGAAGTAGTGGGCGAGGGTCTTGACCTTCGGCACCGCCGAGAGGATCGGCGAGAGCAGGAAGAAGAACGGCACCAGCACGCCGAGCGCCAGCGTCTGGTTGTGCAGCATGGTGGTCACGCCGGCCGCGAACAGGCAGAGCATGGTCAGGTAGAGCGCGGCGCCGAGCACCGCGCGCAGCACGTTCGGCTCGCCCAGGGTGGTGGAGTGCGAGCCGAGCAGGGCCTGGCCGAGGAAGAAGGTGACGAAGGCCGTCACCAGCGAGACCAGCAGGGCCAGGGCGCCGAGCACCACGGCCTTGCCGGCGAGCAGGGTGCCGCGCTGGGGGACGGCGGCGAGGGTGACCCGGATCATTCCGCTGCTGTACTCGTTGCCGATCGCCAGCACGCCGAAGACGATGATGGCCAGTTCGCCGAGCATGATGCCGGAGAAGGCGGTGCCGGTGGCGTCGAACGGGGTCTCGGCGTCGTGTCTGCGGAACTCGGTGAAGTTGTTGTTGGTGAGCAGGGACAGCAGCGCGCCGATGCCCACGGTGACCACGAAGGCCAGTGCGAGGGTCCAGACCGTCGAGCGGACGCTGCGGATCTTCGTCCACTCGGAGCGCAGGATCGCCGGGAAGGACGTCATCTCAGTTCTCCTCCTGCCGCACGGCCGCGGCCGGCCGGGCGCCGTCCGCCTTCCAGCCCGCGCCCCAGACGCCGGGCGCCCCGGCCGCGTCGCGGCCCGGGCCGTCACCCGCGTGGTACTCCACCGAGTCGGCCGTCATCTGCATGAACGCCTCCTCCAACGAGGCCTGCTGCGGGCTGAGTTCGTGCAGCACCAGGCCGTTGGCGGCGGCCAGTTCGCCGAGCCCCGCGAGGTCGCCGTCGACGACCTCGTAGGAGCCGTCCGGGCCCGGTTCGTGCCGCAGGCCGGCACCGGCCAGCAGGTCGAGCAGGCGCTCGGGCTCCGGGGTGCGCAGGCGGACGGCGGAGCGGGAGTTGCGCCGGATGAACTCCGGCATCGGCAGGTCGGCGAGCAGCCGGCCCTTGCCGATGACCACCAGGTGGTCGGCGGTGACGGCCATCTCGCTCATCAGGTGGGAGGAGACGAAGACGGTGCGGCCCTCGCCGGCCAGGCGCTTCATCAGGTTGCGGATCCAGAGGATGCCCTCCGGGTCGAGGCCGTTGACCGGCTCGTCGAACATGACGATCTCCGGGTCGCCGAGCAGGGCGGAGGCGATGCCGAGGCGCTGGCCCATGCCGAGCGAGAAGCCGCGGGCGCGCTTGCGGGCGACCGGGGTGAGGCCGACCAGGCCGAGCACCTCGTCGACCCGGCGCTCCGGGATGCGGTTGCTCTGGGCGAGCCAGCGCAGGTGGTCGCGGGCGGTGCGGCCGGGGTGGACGGCCTTGGCCTCCAGCAGCGCGCCGATGTACTTGAGCGGCTCGCTGAGCTGCCCGTAGCGCTTGCCGTCGATGGTGACCCGGCCGGCGGTCGGGCGGTCGAGGTCGAGGATCATGCGCATGGTGGTGGACTTGCCGGCGCCGTTGGGGCCGAGGAAGCCGGTCACCACGCCCTGCGGGACCCGGAAGCTGAGCCGGTCCACCGCGAGTGTCTTGCCGTAACGTTTTGTCAGGTCGTGCAACTCGATCATTCGGGCTCCCTACGGTCTTTGTCAGGCTAGGGCCTGTCTCGTGGGTTATGTCGGATCGGACTGCGGCGTCTGGGTGCGTGCATCGCAAGGCGGAGGAGGGAGCCACTGCGGAGCATTGGCGACCGACGACAACGCGGCGAGGTGCGTGCCCAGGCGTCGCAGGCCCGGCATAAGCCACGAGACAGGCCCTGGGGACAAAGGGGATATCGGGGCCCGCTGAGTGGGCCCGGTGGGCGTGCCGGAATACGGTGGGGGCCATGACCGAGCTCCCCTCCGCAGTGTCCGTCCGCGAGAGCGGTACCGGAACACCCCTCGTGCTGCTGCACGCCTTTCCGTTGAACGCCGCGATGTGGTCCGCCCAGCTGGACGCGCTGCCCGGCCTGACCGGGGACGAGGCCCGGGTGCTCGCCCCCGACCAGCGCGGGTTCGGCGGCACCGAGCTGGGGGCCGACGAGCCCTCGCTGGACCTGGTCGCCGACGACGTGGCGCTGCTGCTGGACGCGGCCGGGATCGAACGCGCGGTGCTCGCCGGGCTCTCCATGGGCGGCTACGTGGCGATGGCCTTCGCCCGCCGCCACCCGGACCGGCTCGCCGGCCTGCTGCTGGCCAACACCCGTGCCACCGCCGACGCCGACGCCGTCCGGGCCAACCGGGAGCGGATCGCCGCCGCCGTCAGCGCCCGCGACAGCGTCCGGCTGCTGCTGGACGAGGAGGTGGCGGCCGGGCAGCTGGGGCCGGACTCGCGGCACCTGCTCGCCCGGGTGGAGGCGATGGTCGCCGCCGCCCCGCCGGCCGCCGTCGCCTGGGCCCAGCGGGCCATGGCGGCCCGTCCGGACTCCCTGGACGTGCTGGCCGGCCTGCGGGTGCCGGTCGCCGTCGTGACGGGCGCCCAGGACCCCCTGGTGGCACCGGACGAGGCCGAGCTGATCCTCCGAGCCAGGCCGGACGCCGAACTGACCGTCATCCCCGGCGTGGGCCACCTGAGCGCCCTGGAGGCGCCCGAGGCCTTCGACGCCGCCGTGCGCCGGCTGCTGGCCCAGGTGGCCGCCGGATGAGCGACCGGATGAACGAGGCGGCGGGCTGGGACTACTCGGCCCTGGAAGTGACCGGCCGGATGCCGGTGACCAACCGCGGCGAGGGGCTGCTGGAGCTGACCCTGGAACCGCTCGGCGAGGACTACTGGATGCGCCCGGGGGAGACCTTCATCGTCACCTCGTACGGCGACTACGGGCCCGGCCACCCGTTCGAGGTGCAGTACTGGCCGGACTCGGTGTCGGTCTGGTGCACCTCCTGGTTCGGCACCGTCTCCGACGACGAGGGGAACCAGCTCAGCAGCGGCTACCAGCGGCCGGACGGGGCCTACCCGAGATAGTGAGTGCCGTGCACGCAACAGGCCCCCACCCGAACGGGTGAGGGCCTGCTTCGCGTGCGGCGTCGGTACAGGGGGCCGGCGCCGCGACGTCCTGGTCGCGGCGTCAGCGCGACTGCTGGGCGGGCACGCCCATGGTGTCGTCGCTCGGCACCCCGGCGGCGGCCACGGCCGCGCCGGTCAGCGTCGCCAGCATCTCGCGGACGTTGGTCAGCTGGGCGTTGATGCTGTCGCGACGGTTCGTCAGCGCCGCCAGCTCGCGCTCGGACTCGCTGCGGATCCGGTCGGCCTTGGCGTTGGCGTCCGCCACGATGTCCTCGGACTGGCGCTGGGCCGTCTCGACGGTCTGGCGGGCGCGGCGCTCGGCGTCCGTGCGCAGCTTCTCCGCCTCCAGGCGCAGCTGCTCGGCCCGGTGCTCGATCTCGGCGAGGCGCTTCTCGGCCTTGGCCTGACGGGCGGCCAGGTCGCGCTCGGACTGCTCGCGGCGCTTGGCCAGGTTCGTCTCGAACTCCAGCGCGGCCTGGGCGGCCTTGGTGCGGGTCTCCTCGAAGAGGGCGTCCGCCTCCTCGCGCTTGTTCTGGGCGTCCTTGTTGGCCTCGGCGCGCAGCTGGGCGGAGTCGCTCTTCGCCTTGTCGACGATCCGCAGGCCCTCGTCCTCCGCCTTGGCCTTGCGGTCCTTGGCGTAGTTCTCGGCCTCGGTGCGGACCTGCTGCGCGGCGGCCTCGGCCAGCTCGCGGTGCTGCTCGGCGGCGCGGTGCGCCTCGTCGCGCAGGTCCTTGGCCTCCTCCTCGGCGAGGCGCAGGATCTTCTCGACCCGGGCGCCGAGGCCGGCGTAGGACGGCTCCTGATCAGCGACCGCCGCCTGGGCGGTCTGGGTCTCCAGGTGGAGCTCCTCGATGCGCTTCTCCAGCGCGCTGATCCGGGTCAAGGCACTGTCACGGTCGGCCACCAGCTTGGTGATCCGCTCGTCGACCTGGGCGCGCTCGTACCCACGGCGCACCAGGTCGAAGCCGTGAGGGGAGTGACTGTCGCTCATGGGACTCTGGGCTTCCTGTCGTCAAACCGCTGAGGTGGTTGAGGGAATCCTGACACGGTACCGGAGTGTCGACGGCGATATGCCGTTCTCTCACGGACAATGACCGCCAATGTCCGCTCAATCGGGTGGTGCGTTCTTGGAACGATTGCCGCCCGACCGGGGGGAGCCAACTCCGGCACCGGCCTTGGCACCCCCGTCCTTCTTGCTGTTTCCCCCGTTGGTCTGCGCGACCGGCGCCGGTGCTTCGAAGGCCTCCAGGGCGGACAGCACGTCCTGGACCCGGGAGATCTCGGTGTTGATGTCCTTGCGGCGGCGCACCAGTTCGTCCAGCTCGCGCCGGCCCTCGTCGGTGACGCGCTTCGCCTCGGCCTTCGCCTCCGCGACCAGCCGCTCGGCCTCCGCCTTCGCCAGCTCGATCTGCTCGTCGGCGGTCCGGTCGGCCTCCTGCAGCCGCTTCTCCGCCTCGGCGGCGGCCTTGTCCAGCCGCTCCTCGGCCTCCGCCTCGGCGGAGGTCAGCTTCGCCTCCGCCTTCTCGATCAGTGCCTCGGCGCGGTCGGTGGAGGTGGCGAGCTTGGTCTCCGCCTCCTTGAGCAGCCCCTCGGCCTTGCGCACGGCCGAGAGCCGGACCTTGCTGGCCTCCGCCGAAGCCTCCGAGGTGAGTTCGGACGCGCGGTCCTCGGCGGCCGCGACCAGGGCGGCGGCGCGGTCCTCGGCCTCGGCGACGGTGGCCACCGCCTGCTCCTCGGCCTCGGTCAGCTGCTCCTGAGCGGCCGTCACCAGCGCGTCCACCCGCTCGCCGGCCGACTTCATGGCCGCCGCGTTCTCCTTGCGGGCGCGCTCGTGCAGCGCCTCCACCTCGGCGTCGGTGCGCTCGCGCAGCTCCTCGGCGCGCTCGCGGATCGCGGTCGCGTCCCGGCGGGCCTCGGCGAGCAGGGCGTCCGCGTCGGAACGGCCCTTCTCCACCTCGGCCTGGCCGGCCGCCTCGCCCGCGGCGACCAGCCGGTCGGCCTCCTTGCGGGCGGCGGCGACCATCGCGTCCGCCTGCTCCTCGGCGGCGGCGGTGGTGGCCAGTGCGGTGGTCTGGGCGTCCTCGCCGAGCGCCTCGGCGTCCGCGAAGGCCTTCTCCAGCACGGACTTGGCCCGGTCGCGGGTGGCCTTGTCGAACTGCTCGGCGGCCTCCCGGGTCTCCGCGTCGTAGGCGTCGGCGCGGGTGCGGGTGGCGGCGTCGTAGTCGTCGGCCAGGCCGCGGGTGGCGAGCGCGTACTCCTCGGCCTCGGCGCGCAGCCCGGCGGCCAGCTCCTCGGCGTCGGCGACCGTCCGGGCCGCGTGCGCCTCGGCGTCGGCGACGGTCCGGACGGCCTGAGCCTCGGCGTCGGCGCGCAGCTGCTCGCCGGCCTCCTCGGCGGCCCGCAGTTCGGCGTCGGCGTCGTGGCGCAGCTGTTCGTCGTAGGCCTGCGCCTCGGCGCGCTGCCGGCCCAGCTCGGCCTCGGCGGCCTCGCGCTCGGCGGCGAGCTCCAGCTCGGTGCGCTCGCGCAGGGCGGTGACGTACTGCTCGGCCTCGGCGCGCTGCTCGGCGGTCTCGGCCTCGGCGCGGGCGCGCAGCTCGGCCGTCTCGCGGTCGGCGAGCTCGCGGACCTCGGCGGCGTAGCGATCGGCGTCCTGGTGCTGCCCGAGGGCGTACTCCTCGGCGGCCTCGCGCAGCTCGGCGACCTGCTGGTCGGTGGCCTCGCGCAGCTCGGCCGTCTCGCGGTCGGCCAGTTCGCGCAGCTCGGCCGTCTCCCGCTCGGCGACGGCGCGGACCTCGGCGACCTCGCGCTCGGCGGCGGCCTTCAGCGCGGCGATCTGCTCGGCCGCGGCCTCGTGCAGGCCGGCCACCGACTGGCGGACCTCGGCGGCCTCGTCCTCGGCGTCGGAGACCAGCCCCGCCCCCTCGGCCCGGGCGGCGGCGACCAGCTCCCGGCCCTCGGCGCGGGCCTGCTCCAGCTCCTCGGCGGCCTCGCCGCGGATGCCCTCCGCGGCCGCGCGGGCCTCGGACAGCGTGCGGCCGGCCTCGGCGCGGACGGTCTCGGCCTGCTCGTTGGCGAGCGCGAGCTCGGCGGCGGCCTGCTCGCGGACGGTCCGGGCGGCCTGGTCGGCGTCGGCCGCGCGCTTCTCGGCGGCGGCCTGGGCCTGCGCCAGCAGCTCGTCGGCGGCCTCGTGCTGCTCGGCGGCGTAGCGGTCGGCGGCCTCGTGCTGCTCGGCGGCGTAGCGGTCGGCGTCCTGGCGCTGCCCGAGGGCGTACTCGTCGGCGTCCGCGTGCTGCTCGGCGACGTACCGGTCGGCGGCCTCGCGCTGCTCGGTCGTCTCCCGTTCGGTGCGGGTGCGCAGCTCCTCGGCGGTCCGCTCGGCCTCGGTGCGGACCCGGTCGGCGTACTCGGCGGCCTCGGTGCGCTGGGCGGTGGTCTCCCGCTGGACCAGGGCGCGCTGCTCGGCGACGTACTGGTCGGTCGCCTCGCGCAGCTCGGCGGTGGCCTGGTCGGCCTCGGTGCGGACGCGGTCGGCGTACGCCTCGGCCTCCGCGCGCTGCTCGGCGACCTGCCGGTCGGCGGTGTCGCGCAGCTCGGCGGCGGCCTGCTCGGCCTGCTCGCGGGCGGCCCGGGCGGCGGCCAGCTGCTCGGCGGTCTCCTCGCGCTCCTGCCGCAGCCCGGTGGCGGCGGCCTCGTGCTCGCGCCGGCTCTCCTCGCGCAGCGCGGTGGCGGCGGCCTCGGCCTCGGCCCGGGTACGGGCGGCCTCGGTGTCGGCCTCGGTGCGCACCCGCTCGGCGTCGGCGACCGCGGCGTCCCGGACGGCGTTCGCCGCGGCCTGCGCGTCGGCCGTCAGGGCCTCCGCGGCGGCGGTTGCCTCGGCGCGCACCCGCTGGTCGAACTCGGTTGCGTCGCGCCGGAGTTCGACGGTCTCGCGCTCGGCGGCGACCCGGTTCTCGGCGGCCGCGGCCTTCGCGGCGGCGAGGGCGTCCTGGCCCTGCTGCTCGGCGGCGGCGGTGATCTTCTCGGCCTCGGTGCGGGCCCGGGCCAGGGTCTGCTCGGCCCGGCCCTGGGTCTCGGCGGCCTGCTCCTGGGCCTGCTCGCGCAGCCGCTCGATCTCCCCGGCGGCGCCCGCGCGCAGCTCGTCCGCGTCGGCCTTGGCCTTGGTGAGCAGTTCCTCGGCGTTCTTCGCCGACTCCTCGATCTGCAGGACGGCCTGGCGGCGGGCCTCGCCGCGCACCCGGTCGGCCTCGGCGGCGGCCTGGGCGCGCAGCTCCTCGGCCTCGGCCCGCAGCCGGGCCGCCTCGTCCTGCATCTGCTCGATCCGCTCGCGGATCGCGGCGGCGTCGTCCAGGGCGGCGTTCTGGGCCTGCTCGACGGCGGCCTGGGCCTGCTCGCGCAGGCGCTGGGCCTCGGCGGCGGCCTCGGTGCGGATCCGCTCGGCCTCGGCGGCGGCCTCGCCGCGCGCCGCCTCGGCGTCCTGGTTGGCCCGGTCGAGCACCTCTTCGGCGGTCTTGGCGGCCGTGGCGAGGTGGACGGCGGCGTCCTTGGCGCCGGCCGCCCGGCCCTCCTCCTCGGCCTCGCCGCGCAGTCGCTGCGCCTCGGCCAGGGCGGTGGCCCGCAGCTCGGCGACGTCCCGCTCGGCCCGGGCGCGCAGTTCGGCGATCGCGGCCTCGGCGTCGGCCTTCAGCTCGGCGGCGACGGACTCGGCGGTGGCGCGGAGCCGCTCGCCCTCCTCGGCCGCGGCGGCCTTGGCGGCGTCCGCCTCGGCCTGCTTGGTGGCGGCCTCGGCGCGGGCGGCCTCGGCCTCGGCGCGGATCGCCTCGGACTCCTTGGTGGCCTGGGCGACGAGTCGGGCGATCTCGGCCCGGGCGGTCTGGGAGCGCTGCTCGTTGGCGGCCTCGCCGTCCAGGGCCTTGCGCTCGGCGGCGGCCTCGGCGTCGGCCTGCAGCTGCTCGGCGGCCTGCTCGGCCTGGGCGTGCAGCTCGGCGGCCTCGCGGCGGGCGCGCTCGGCCTCGGCGATGGCCTCGGCGCGCAGCCGCTCTATCTCGGACTTCGCGGCGCCGAGCTGCTGCTCGGCGCGGGTCTGCTCGGCGGCGGCCTCGGCCTTGAGCCGGTCGATCTCGGCGCGGGCGGCGGCCAGCTGCTGTTCGGCGGCGGCGTGGGCGGCGGCCAGCTGCTGCTGGGCCTCGCCGCGGGCCGCGTCGACGTCCGCGGCGGCCTGGGCGCCGGCCTGCTGGGCCTGCTCGGAGGCGGCGCGCAGCATCCGTTCGGCGTCGCTGTGGGCCCGCTTCAGGGCGGCCTCGGCGGCGGCCTGGGCCTCGCCGCGGGCGGCGTCCACGTCGGCGGCGGTCTGGGCGCGGGCCTGGTCGGAGAGCGCGACGGCCTCGGCGCGGGCGGCGGCGACCATCCGCTCGGCCTCGACGCGGGCCTCCTGGAGCAGGCGGTTGGCCTCCTGCTCGGAGCCGGCCCGGGTCTGCTCGGCCCAGCTGTTGACGTGCTGCTCGGCGGAGCGGCGCAGCTCGGTGAGCTCGTCCTCCAGCTGGCGGCGGCGGGCGGCCAGGTCGGCCTCCAGCCGGGCGGTGCGCTCGGCGGCCTCGGCCATGATCCGCTGGGTGGCGGCCTGGGAGTCGCGCAGCTGGCGCTCGGCGTCGGCGCGCAGCTGCTGGGCCTGCATCTCGGCGGTGCGGAGCATCTGCTCGGCCTGGCCGGAGACGGCGTCGAAGGCGCGCGGCTGGGCGAGCATGCGACGGGACTCGTGCAGCTTCGCCCGGAGCACCTCCACCTGGTAGGCGAGGTCCTCGGCGTGCTCGACGGCCTTGTCCCGGTCCTTTCGAGTCCGACCCATCTCGGCCTCGAACTGGGAGAGGTGATCGTCAGCCTCGTAGCGGTCGTTGCCCCGCACTCCGCGGTCCCATCCATCTCCTGGTCGCGTCTTCGACCCGGCCGGTCCCGGGCCCCCGATTCCCGGGGCGCCGGTCCTGCTGGTCCTTGCATCCGCAGTCGCTGGACGACCCCCGTCTAGCCGGGGCCGCCCGCCGCGGTCGCCGGAATCCTGGGCGCGGGAGCGCGGGTGTGCCGCGTTCCCCCGTCCGAGTGGACTCCTGGGCGAACTCTTGCCTCGTGGAGAATGGTGACAGATCCGTGTTGCGACTGTTCAGCCGTGCCCGCGTAGTGGACTCCCCTTGCGACGGGCCGACCGCCGCAGGGCGGACAGGCCTGTCATCGGCCATGCCCGTCGTCTCCGTTCCCCGGAGCCTCCGCGCACCTGGGCATTGTAGTGGGACGCCACTGCGGGGGAATGGCCGCGTGGGGGTTTTCCGGCTCTCCGGCGAGGTTACTGACGGGTCGCTAGCCGTGCGGGGTGCCGCTGTGGTGCCGCGGTGGGGGGGGGCCCGGGCCGGGGGCCCCCCCCCCCCGGGGGGGGGGGGGGCCAGGGTTTTACGCGGGCCCCGGGGGGTGCCCGACAGGGAGGGAACCCCCCCCCCACGTTTGGTGGGGGTGTGTTTTTAGAGGAA
>NZ_JBMVFA010000010.1:92059-233175 GCF_049543595.1 Kitasatospora sp. NPDC094028
TGGGGCGGGGGGTGTGGGGGGGGTTTTGGGGGGGGGGGGGTTTTGGGGGGGGGGGGTGGGGGGGGGGGGGGGGGGGGGGGGGGGGGGGGGGGCCCCCCGGGGCGGGGCGCCACCACCGTCGCGGGGGTCAGTGCTCCCCGTGTTCGCCCGGCTCCGCGGCGGTGACCAGCTCGGTCAGCACGCCGCCGCAGTCCTTGGGGTGCAGGAAGGTGATCCGCGAACCCATCGAGCCGATCCGCGGCTGCTCGTACAGCACCCGGATGCCCTTGGCGCGGATGTCCTCCGAGTCACCGTCCACGTCGGCGGTGCCGAAGGCGATGTGGTGCACGCCCTCGCCGTTCTTCTCCATCCACTTGCCGACCGCCGAGTCCGGGCGGGTGGGCTCCAGCAGCTGGAGGTACGAGGCACCGCCGTCGCCGGTGTCGTTGATCTTGAGCATGGCCTCCCGGACGCCCTGCTCCTCGTTGACCTCGGAGTGGAACACCTCGAAGCCGTAGGTTGCGCGGTAGAACTCGACGGTCTTGTCGAGGTCTCGGCAGGCGATGCCGATGTGGTCGATGCGGGTCAGCACGACGGTCCTCCGGGGCCGTAGGCAGCAAAGTGGCCCCCAGTGCATCGCATGCCCGCCGACCGCGCCAGTGCCGCAGGTGCGAGCCTGCTCACACGCCGTCGGTTCACCCGCACCGTTCCGGCACGGTGTTGACTGGATGGTGCCAGTGCGCTCGATCACACCGTTGCTCCGGTGACGCGCGGGTAGCAGGTCAGTACATTGAGCGCATCCTCAACCTGGCCACGACGTGCGAAGGGGCCCGTCCCATGACCAACACCACCTCTGTGATCGTTGCCGGGGCGCGGACCCCGATGGGCCGCCTGCTCGGCTCGCTCAAGGGCTTCTCCGGCGCCGAGCTCGGCGGCGTCGCGATCAAGGCCGCGCTGGAGCGCGCCGGCATCACCGGCGAGCAGGTCCAGTACGTGATCATGGGCCAGGTGCTGCAGGCCGGTGCCGGCCAGATCCCGGCCCGCCAGGCGGCCGTCAAGGCCGGCATCCCGATGAACGTCCCGGCGCTGACCATCAACAAGGTCTGCCTCTCCGGCCTCGACGCCATCGCGCTGGCCGACCAGCTGATCCGCGCCGGCGAGTTCGACATCGTGGTGGCCGGCGGCCAGGAGTCCATGACCAACGCCCCGCACCTGCTGCCCAAGTCCCGCGAGGGCTTCAAGTACGGCGCGATCGCGATGCTCGACTCGATGGCCCACGACGGCCTGACCGACGCCTACGAGAACATCCCGATGGGCGAGTCCACCGAGAAGCACAACACCCGCCTCGGCATCTCCCGCGAGGTCCAGGACGAGATCGCCGCCGCCTCGCACCAGCGCGCCGCCAAGGCCCAGGCGGACGGCATCTTCGACGCCGAGATCACCCCCGTCGCGATCCCGCAGCGCAAGGGCGAGCCGGTCCTCTTCAGCCAGGACGAGGGCATCCGCGCCGACACCACCGTCGAGGGCCTCGGCAAGCTGCGCCCCGCCTTCGCCAAGGACGGCACCATCACCGCCGGCACCTCCTCGCAGATCTCGGACGGCGCCGCCGCCGTGGTCGTGATGAGCAAGGCCAAGGCCGAGGAGCTGGGCCTCAGCTGGATCGCCGAGATCGGCGCGCACGGCAACGTCGCCGGCCCGGACAACTCGCTGCAGTCGCAGCCGTCCAACGCGATCAAGCACGCGCTGGCCAAGGAGGGCCTGGAGGTCGCCGACCTCGACCTGATCGAGATCAACGAGGCCTTCGCCGCCGTCGCCCACCAGTCCAGCAAGGACCTCGGGGTCTCCGCGGACATCGTCAACGTCAACGGCGGCGCGATCGCGCTCGGCCACCCGATCGGCATGTCCGGCGCCCGCGTGGTGCTGCACCTGGCGCTGGAGCTGCAGCGCCGCGGCGGCGGCGTCGGCGCGGCCGCGCTGTGCGGCGGTGGCGGCCAGGGCGACGCGCTGATCGTGCGGGTCCCCAAGGCCTGATCGCCGCTCTGACCTGATCTTCGGGGCTGCGGACCGCCACAAGTGGTCCGCAGCCCCTTCGGGCCTGGCCCCTCGGCATCCGCAAGGAGATCCCCATGATCGATGTCGCCACGCTGGTCGAGCAGGCCCGGGAGGGCCGGCCGCGGGCGGTCGCCCGGCTGATCACGCTGGTCGAGAACGCAGCGCCGCAGCTGCGGGAGGCGATGGCCGCGCTCGCGCCGTACACCGGGCGGGCGTACACGGTGGGCCTGACCGGCTCGCCCGGGGTGGGCAAGTCCACCTCCACCTCCGCCCTGGTGTCCGCCTACCGGCGGCTCGGCAAGCGCGTCGGCGTGCTGGCCGTCGATCCGTCCTCGCCGTTCTCCGGCGGCGCGCTGCTCGGCGACCGGGTCCGGATGCAGGACCACGCCACCGACCCCGAGGTGTTCATCCGCTCGATGGCCACCCGCGGCCACCTCGGCGGGCTGTCCTGGGCGGCGCCGCAGGCGCTGCGGGTGCTGGACGCGGCCGGCTGCGACGTGATCCTGGTCGAGACCGTGGGCGTCGGCCAGTCCGAGGTCGAGATCGCCGGCCAGGCGGACACCGCCGTGGTGCTGCTCGCCCCCGGGATGGGCGACGGCATCCAGGCCGCCAAGGCGGGCATCCTGGAGATCGGCGACGTCTTCGTCGTCAACAAGGCCGACCGGGACGGCGCCGACGCCACCGCCCGCGAGCTCAACCACATGCTGGGCCTCGGCGAGGCCCGCGAGGCGGGCGACTGGCGGCCGCCGATCGTCAAGACCGTCGCGGCCCGCGGCGAGGGCGTCGACGAGGTCGTCGAGGCGCTGGAGAAGCACCGCGCCTGGCTGGAGGAGCACGGCGAGCTCGCCGCGCGCCGCCGCCGCCGGGCCGCCGCCGAGATCGAGGCGATCGCGCTCGCCGAACTGCGCTCCCGCATCGGCGACCTGAGCGGTGACCGGCACCTGGCCGCCCTCGCCGACCGCGTCGCCGAGGGCGCCCTGGACCCGTACGGCGCGGCCGACGAGCTCGTCGCCGGCCTCACCGAGGCCTGACCCGCCCGGCACGCCCGCGCGCGGGAAGTCGGCCGGACCGACTTCCCGCGCGCAGGTGATCTAGGAGCGGCCGCGGAGGTTGCGGAGGTGGTCGGCCACGGGGGCCAGGGCCTCGTACATGGCTTCCAGCTGCTCCGGGGTGAAGCGGTCGATGAAGTGGGCCCGGACGCTGCGCACGTGGTCGGGGGCGACCCGCTGCATGGTCTCCCAGCCCTCGTCGGTGAGGTGGGCGTAGAGGCCGCGGCGGTCGCCGGGGCACTCCTGGCGCAGGACCAGGCCGGCGCTCTCCATCCGGGTGATCTGGTGGGAGAGGCGGCTCTTCGACTGCAGGGTGGCGGTCGCGAGGTCGGTCATCCGCATCCGGCGCTCGGGGGCCTCGGAGAGGACGACCAGGATCTCGTAGTCGTTGATGGCCAGGTTGTGGGGCTGGAGTTCGCGGCTGAGCTGGTAGTCCAGCAGCTTGGCGACCTCCAGATGGGCGCGCCACATCCGCTGCTCCCTGGCGGTCAGCCAGGGAGTCCCCTCCTCGGGCTGCGACGGAGGGGTGTCCGCAGTGTCGATCGTGTGCGTATCCATGGGTCCTAGCATAGCCGATTTAGTTAAATATTGTACAAATTTACAGGCCGAAACGTCGCCCGAGGTCGCCCAGGTTACCGAGCCCCGGGGTGTTCGGGTTGCCGCCGCCGTGGCCCGGTTGGGCCGGGACGCCGCCCATCGGGACGCCCGCCTCGGCCTCGACCACGCCGACCGAGCGCTCGGCCAGCAGTTTCTCGCTGGACTGCAGCAGTACCTGCCCGGCGCCGATGAACTCGAACTGGTGCTCCTCGCCGGAGGCCCCGCCGATGCCGGTCAGCCGCCGCAGGCCCCCGACCACCCCGTGCAGGTACGCGTGGTCGTAGTGGTGGCACGGCGCCGGGCAGTCCGCCCAGCCGACCAGGGCCTGCGGGTCCACCCGGATCGGCGGCTCCACGAAGTGCACCGGCCCGTTGGACGCGGCGACGAAGCGGCCGGTGCCGAGCAGGGTCAGGAAGCCCGGGATGATCGACTGCTTGAGCCGCAGCGTGGGGTCGAAGGCCAGCAGGTTGCCGGAGCGGACGGTCAGGTTGCCGTCCTCCAGGTCGTAGGAGTTCAGGTCGAAGGACCGGTCGGCCAGCAGCAGCTTGCCGCGGCCCTGGGCGACCACCCAGTCCGCCGCGTGCATCGGGGAGTTGAAGTGCATCCCGAGCGCGCGGTCGACCAGGCCGGCGCCGACGCCGCGGAAGGTGATGTCGCCGTAGTAGGCGATCATCTTGCCCTTCTGCAGGAAGTACGACCCGTTCAGCTCCACCGAGAAGGCGTACGGGTTGACGTTGTCGTTGACCGGCAGGGTGTACGCGTCGTGCACCACCGGGCCGTCGAACCCCGCCGGGGCGTACGGCGGTTGCAGGTCCACGCGGGTGGGCTCGGCCGGCCCCGGGTAGCCCTGCGGCGGCCCGTACCCGGGCGGTGCGGGCGGCACGGGCGGGACGGCGAAGCCGGGCTGGGTCGGCTGGTCGTACGGCGACTGCGGCCCGCCGTACGGCGGCTGCGGCGGGTAGGACATCAGAGCTTCTCCTCGCTCGCCTGGACGTACACCGTGCCCTGGCCGGACAGCTCCAGCTGGAACGCCTCGCCCGAGCCCCGGCCGATCATCTCGCGCCAGCCGATCGCGGTGGACAGCTTGTTGCGCACCTCGCCGCGGTGCCCCACGTACGCCTGCGGGTCGACGTGCACCGGCTGCCCGGGCGTGATCGGCAGCTCGAAGACGCCGCCGTGCGCCAGCACCGCGGCCGAGCCGTGCCCCTCCAGCCTGGTGGTGAACAGGCCCTGTCCGGAGACCTGACCGCGGACCATGCCCATCACCCCGCCCTGCGAGCCGAGGAACACGGTGGACTGCCGCAGCGTGCCGTCGAAGGCGAGCAGCCGGTCCGACTCGACGAACAGGGCGTCGCCGGTGAGGTCGACGACGTGCACATGGTGGCCGCCGTGGCCGAACATCACCCGGCCCTCGCCCTCGACGGTCATCAGCGGGGTGTCCTCGTTGGCGACCCGGCGGCCGATCATCGACATCACGCCGCCCTGCCCGCCGGTGATGCTCGGGGTGAACCGGACGTCCCCGCTGTACGCGAGCATCGCGCCGCGCTGGCTGAACAGCTGCTGCCCGGGCACGACACGGGCCTCGACCATCTTGCCGTTGATCCTGGCGAAGGCCATCAGACGTCGCCCCCGAGGGTGGTCTTCTCGGAGGGCTGGACGTACACCAGGCCCTCGCCGGTGAACTCGACCTGGACGGCCTCGCCGCCGCCCTCGCCGATCACCGTCGTCCAGCCCGCGCCGGACTTCAGGCTGCGCTGCAGGTCGCCGGTGTGCGCGACGTAGGCGCCCGGGTCGACCCGCAGCGGCATGTCCTTGCCGACCCGCAGGACGACGGCCGGCCCGTTGGAGGTGACGGCGGCCCAGCCGTGGCCCTCGACCTTGGTGGTGAACAGGCCGTTGCCGGAGGACATGCCGTTCAGCCCGGTGAAGCTGGTGCCGGTGTGCAGCGAGGCCTCGGTGCAGAGCAGGTTGTCCGCCTCGACGTACAGCGCCCGGCCGTCGAGGCGGACCAGGTTGATCTCGGTGGCCTGGTCGGCGAAGTAGCAGGTGCCCTGCCCCTTCACCTCCATGACGGTCATCTTCTCGCCGGTCAGGCGGCGGGTGACCATGCCGCGCAGGCCGTCCCCGCCGCCGGTCAGCTTCTTGAAGGTCATCTGCCCGGTGTAGGCGACCATCGCGCCGTGCCGGGCCTTGACGGCGTCGCCGGTCAACTCGACCGCGAGCACTCGTGATCCCTGGAGTCTGAACTGTGCCACGGCCGCAATCCAACCATCGCGGCCGTGGCACGGGGAGGGGGCGGGGCCGGACCGCTACCCGGCCGGTACGAGTCCGGTACGCGCGCGCCGGTCAGGTGCGCGCGTGCGCCCCGTGGCCGTGACCGGGGTGCGGGACGGTGCCGGCGGCCTCTTCGACCTCCAGCAGGGAGGCCGAGTGGCGCTCCGCCTCGAAGGCCACCACGCCGCCGCGCAGCCCGAACAGGCGCTTGGAGAGCATGATCCACAGCACCGCCGCGATGTTCAGCAGCAGGGTGCAGACCTTCACCGCGCTGACGTGCTCGTGCAGCTCGTAGCCCTCCAGCGGCAGGAAGGCGGCGGTGGCGACCACCGTCAGGTACTCCGCCCAGCGCTTGTTCAGCCAGAGGCCGACCGCCTCGACGATCTCGATCAGCGCGTACGCCACCAGGGCGCCGGCGACGATCAGCAGGGTGCTCTTCTTGTAGTCGAAGGTCTTGCGGATCGTCTCGACGATCGGCGCGTGTTCGAGGTCCCAGTGGAAGTGGTCGGTGACCGGCTTGAAGACCGTGAGGTTCTCGTCGAAGACCCGGTGCACCGCGTCCTGGCTGTTGGAGAACTTCCAGACGCCCCACGCGATCAGGATGATGATGACGCCGCGCAGCACCCGCTCGACGGCCAGGAAGCGCAGGATGAAGAGGTCCCGCAGGGCCTTGCCGCGCGGTACCAGCGGGGCGTTCTGCGCCGGGCCGGAGCCGTGCGGGGCGCCGAGGGCGAAGTCGCCGCAGCGCAGGCAGCGCCAGGCGTCGCCGACCGCGGTGGCCGCGTGCAGCCGGGCGGCCAGCTCGGGCTCGGTCGGCTTGTAGGTGATGTGCCCGCGCTTGGCGCAGGTCCTGCGGTCCCAGTCCCGCTTGAACATCGGTGTGACTCCCCCGTGGTGCGATGCCTCGCGCGCCCGGATCGGTGGGCGCGCGGGCAGCAGGATAGGGGGTACGGGCGGTGCGGCGCCGCACGCCGCCGCGTTCTGGGGCGCGGCTGTGACATCGGGCACGGTGGCCACCCCCGGCCCGGGGCCCGGACGTGTGCTCGGAGATAATGGCCGGAAAGGCTTGTGAGTCGCTTCACAAGCGTGCCCACGCCTCCGACCCCCGTATTGAGGTAGTCATCGTGAACAGCAGCGCCGTCCACCGCCTGCGCCTGATCTCCGCCCCCGAGGGGATCTCCTTCGTCCTGCTGCTGATCTGCACCGCGCTGAAGTACACCACCAGCTTCAACGCCGTCCCGGTCATGGGCCCGCTCCACGGGACGCTGTTCCTCGTCTACGTGGTGTTCTGGATCCAGGCCTGGCAGAAGCAGAAGTGGGACAGCAAGCGCGGCATCCTGCTGTTCGTCCTCTCGGTGGTGCCGTTCGGCGGCATCTACACCGAGAAGACCCTCGCCCAGGAGGAGCGCGGCGAGCTCGCCCCGAAGCCGGAGACCGTCACCGTCTGACGCGGTTCCCGCGCGGACGTCCGACAGGCTGCCGCGGCCTCCTCTCCCAAAGGGCCGCGGCAGCCTGCCGTCTTTCCGGGATGGCTAGTTGACGTTGACCCCGCTCCAGGCCGCGGCCACCGCCTTGTACTCGGTGCTGGTGGCGCCGTACAGGTCGCTCGCCGCCTTCAGGGTCGCCGTGCGGGCGGCCTTGTAGTTGGTGGTGGAGGTGAAGTAGACGGTCAGCGCGCGGTACCAGACCGCGGCGGCCTTGGCCCGGCCGATGCCGGTCACCTTGGAGCCGTTGGAGGTCGGGCTGTTGTAGTTGTAGCCGTTGATGGTCTTCGCGCCGCTGCCCTCGGACAGCAGGTAGAAGAAGTGGTTGGCCACGCCCGAGGAGTAGTGGACGTCCAGGTTGCCGACGCCGGAGTACCAGGAGTCCGCGGACTTGCCGTCCAGCGAGGGCTTGTCCATGTAGCGCAGCGGCTTGCCGTTGCCGAAGATGTTGAGCTTCTCGCCGATCAGGTAGTTCGGCGGGTTGGCCGGCAGGTTGGCGTACCACTCGACCATGGTGCCGAAGATGTCCGAGGTGGCCTCGTTGAGGCCGCCGGACTCGCCGGAGTAGTTGAGGCCGGCGGTGGCGGAGGTGACGCCGTGGGTCATCTCGTGGCCGGAGACGTCGATGGCGGTGAGCGGGTGGGTGTTGCTCGCGCCGTCGCCGTACGTCATGCAGAAGCAGGAGTCGTCCCAGAACGCGTTGACGTAGTTGGAGCCGTAGTGGACCCGGCTCGCGGCGCCGACGCCGTTGTTCTTGATGCCGTTGCGGCCGAAGGTGCTCTTGTAGAAGTCCCAGGTCGCCGCGGCGCCGTACTGGGCGTCCACCGCGGCGGACTGGCGGTTGGAGACCAGGCCGTTGCCCCAGCTGTTGCTGGTGCTGGTGAAGAGCGAGCCGCTGCCCGAGGTGGCGCCCTTCAGGTCGGTGGTGGACTGGTTGCCCCGGCCGGCGTCCTTGAGCGAGTACGTCGAGCCGCTCTGGGTGGTGGTCAGCGGGACGGTGCCGACGTTGACGCCCTTGCCGGTGCCGGCCGCGGCCTGGATCTCCTCGTGGGTGGAGAGCAGCGCGCCCGTGGTGGCGTCGGTGACGACCTGCTGGCGGCTCGGGGTGCCGTCCGCGCGCTCGCCGCGCACCACCGTGCGGTGGGCCAGGCGCGGGGTGCCGTCCGCCGCCCAGACCACCAGCTCGGCGGCGTCGGAGCCGTCGACCCGGGTGAGCGCGGCCTCGTCCTCGTCCTCGTCGGCGGCCGAGCCGATCGTCGCGCGGACGGCGGCGGCGGCCTTCTCACCGGCCTGGTTCGCGGCCAGGCCGGGGGTGAGGGTCGGCAGTGCCAGCCGGCCGTCGAAGGCCCGGTCGACGGAGGCCACCGAGCCGTCCGCGCGCTGGTGGACGACCAGGTCGCCGCCGATCACCGGGAGGCCGGCGTAGGTCCGCTCGTACCGCAGGTGCCTGGTGCCGTCGCGGTCCGCCACCGCGTCCTTGGCCACCAGCCGCTCCTGGCCGGCCAGGCCCAGGGACTGGGCGAGCGGGGTGCTCTGCCCGGCGGCGAGGCTCAGCAGGGCGGCCTGCTGCTGCTCGGGGCCCGGGGCGGCGGCCTGGGCGGTGGGGACGGCGGCGATCTGGATGACGCCGGCCAGCAGGGCGGTGGCGGAGAGTACGGCTCCGGCCGTCAGCTTTCGCTTCACGTACGGGGGTTCCTTCCGGGAGACCCGCGAGTGCGCGCGGGCGCGCCGCGTACCGGGGCACCGGGCTTGGCGCCGTTGGGGCGGTAGGGCGCGGACGGGCGGCTCCCGTGCGGCTGCTGACGCTCCGCCGGTGGGTGGGGCGGCGGGGTGTCGACGGGAGCTTGGTCATAAGCATGACAATCGGCGACAGGAAAGGACAGGTCGCGACCGGGGATTGGCCGGGAACCGCCAGCGCCGGTACGGGTGGTTCGGGTGCGCCCTCATGCCCGGTACGGGCGGTTCGTCCCCGCTGGCGGGACTCCGCCAGCCGGGCCGCCTCGACGGGCCGCCTCGACGGGCCGTGCGGGCGGCCCGGTGGGCGGGGGAGCGGCCGGCCGGGGGATGGGTGGACGCCCGGGGCCGGCCCTCCACGGCGGGGCCCCGGGCGTCCTGACTGCGGTGCGGTGGACGTCAGTTGACGTTGACGCCGCTCCACGCGGCGGCGACCGCGTTGTACTCGGCGCTGCTCGCGCCGTACAGGTCCGCCGCGGCCTTCAGGGTGCCGGTGCGGGCGCCCGCGTAGTTGGTGGTCGAGGTGAAGTACACGGTCAGCGCGCGGTACCAGATCTGCGCGGCCTTGTCCCGGCCGATGCCGGTCACCGTCGAGCCGTTGGAGGTCGGGCTGTTGTAGCTGAACCCGTTGATGGTCTTCGCGCCGCTGCCCTCGGACAGCAGGTAGAAGAAGTGGTTGGCGACGCCCGAGGAGTAGTGGACGTCCAGGTTGCCGACGCCGGAGTACCAGGAGTCGGCCGAGCCGCCGTCGTTGGAGGGCTTGTCCATGTAGCGCAGCGGCGTGCCGTCGCCGTTCAGGTTGATCAGCTCGCCGATCCAGTAGTTCGGCGGGTTCTTGGGCAGGTTGGCGTAGAACTCGACCATCGTGCCGAGGATGTCCGAGGTGGCCTCGTTGAGGCCGCCGGACTCGCCGGAGTAGTTGAGGCCGGCGGTGGCGGAGGTGACGCCGTGGCTCATCTCGTGGCCCGCCACGTCGATCTCGGTGAGCGGGTGGGTGTTGCTCGCGCCGTCGCCGTACGACATGCAGAAGCAGGTGTCGCTCCAGAACGCGTTGACGTAGGAGGAGCCGTAGTGCACCCGGCTGGTCGCGCCGACACCGTCGTTCTTGATGCCGTTGCGGCCGAAGGTGTTCTTGTAGAAGTCCCAGGTGGCCGCCGCGCCGTACTGGGCGTCCACCGCGGCGGACTCGCCGTTGGAGACCAGGCCGTTGCCCCAGGTGTTGGTGGTCTTGGCGTACAGCGTGCCCGAACCGGAGGTGCGGTTCTTCATGGTGACGGTCGACTGGCCGCCGCGGCTGGCGTCCTTCAGCGAGTAGCCGGTGCTGGACTGGGTGGTGGTCAGCGGGACGGTGCCGACGAAGACGCCGGTGCCGGTGCCGGCCGCGGTCTGCACCTGCTCGTGGGTGGAGAGCACCTCGCCGGTCGCCGCGTCGGTGACCAGCAGCTGGCTGCTCGGGGTGCCGTCGGCACGCTCGCCCTCGACCGTCGTCCGGTAGGCCAGGCGCGGGTTGCCGTCGCTCGCCCAGACCACCAGCTCGGCCTTGCCGGTCTGGTGCACGGCCTTGATCGGGGACTCGTCCTTGTCGGCGGTGATGCCCACGGTCGCCTGGACGGCGCCGGTGGCCTGGGCGGCGGCCTTGTCGGCGGGGATCTGCGGGGTGAGGCTCGGCAGGCTCAGCTGCGCGCCGACGGCCTTGTCGACGGAGGCCACGGTGCCCGCGGAGCTCTGGTGGACGACCAGGTCGCCGCCGAGCACCGGCAGGCCGGCGTAGGTGCGCTCGAAGCGCAGGTGCTTGGTGCCGTCGCGGTCCACGACCGCGTCCTTGGCCACGAGTTGCTCCTGGCCGCCCAGCTTCAGGGCCTTGGCCAGCGGACCCGACTGCCCGCCGGCCAGCGCGAGCGCGGCGGCGTGCTGCTCGGCGGCCTGCGGCTGCGGCTGCGGCTGCGGCGCGCCGAGCGGGCTGGCCTGGGCGGCGCCGCTCGCACCGACGACGCCGGTGAGCAGGGCGGTGGCGGAGAGTACGGCGACTGCTGCGAGCTTTCGCTTCACGGACGAGTCCTTCCGGGAAACCGCGGTTGGGCGCGGTCGCGCCGCGTCCCGGGGGCCGGGGTCGGCTCCTGAGGGGCGGGACGGGCACTGACGTGCAGGACCCCGTACGGCCGAGGGGCAGACCACCGGTGGGTGGGGGTGGTGGCTGCCTTGCGGGGTTGGCGGAAATCATCGCGACCAGGCAAACGGAATGACAGGTCTTGCTCATGAATTGGCCAAGTCCCGCCAGAGCCGCGGAATGTGAACGGGCGGACGAACCGGGGCGAACCGCCCCGTCTTTCAGCGGGTTACCCGGTGAACCGGTGCCTGGTAGTGCGACGTTGTCCGGATCTGCGGTCAACGACCGCCCGCCGTCCGGCGGTTGGCGCGGGTTCACGCTCCCGCAACGTCCTGGTCCGGACCTGACCGCCCGATTGGCGGGTTCCCGCCACGTGCCGCGCTTGTCCAGCATCAGGACGGCTGGTAGCACGCGTACCGTCCGCCGGTACGGTTAGGAGGTGGCCAAGCCCCTCGCACTCGACTTCGACCCGATCGCCCGCGCCGACGAGCTGTGGACCCGCCGCTGGGGCGGCGTCCCCTCGATGGCGGCGATCACCTCGATCATGCGCGCGCACCAGATCCTGCTCTCCCGGGTCGACGCCGTGCTCAAGCCGTACGGGCTGACCTTCGCCCGGTACGAGGCGCTGGTGCTGCTGACCTTCAGCCGGACCGGCGAGCTGTCGCTGTCCAAGATCGGCGAGCGGCTGATGGTCCACCCGACGAGCGTCACCAACACCGTCGACCGGCTGGAGCGGGCCGGCCTGGTCGCCCGCCGCCCCAACCCGCTGGACGGCCGCGGGGTGCTCGCGGCGATCACCGGGCGCGGCCGCGAGGTCGTCGAGGAGGCCACCCGGGAGCTGATGGCGATGGAGTTCGGGCTGGAGGAGTACGGCCCCGAGCAGTGCCGCCAGGTGTTCGAGCTGCTCAGGCCGCTGCGGGTGGCCGCCGGCGACTTCACCGATCCGGGTGAGGGGGCTGCGAAGGGGAGGCCGTGAGGGCGGTTACCCTCGATGCCATGAAGCAGAGTGTGCTGACCCGCTACCGGGCCATGGCGTATGTCACCGGTGTCCTCCTCGTGCTGCTGACCGCCGGCGTGATCGCCAAGTACGTGCTCGACATCGACGGCGCGTCCGGCTTCACGACCGGGGTGGGCATCGCGCACGGCTGGCTGTACGTGGTGTACCTGGTGTTCGCCTTCGACCTGGGGACCAAGGCCAAGTGGCCGGTCGGCAAGCTGGCCTGGGTGCTGCTGGCCGGCGTCGTGCCGACCGCCGCCTTCTTCGTCGAGCGCCGGGTGTCGCGCGAGGTCGCGCCGCTGATCGAGGCCCCGGAGCCGGTCGGCGCCTGAGCCGCCGCCGGTCCGGAGCTTCCGAGAGCGCCCCTCCCCGATCGCGGGAGGGGCGCTCCCGGCATTTCGTGCGGGGATCCATCGACAAGTAGTAGGACGTCCGAGTAAATTAGTAGGACGTCCTATAACTGTGCCGCCCGGTGCCGTGGCGGCCGCACGGAGCGGAGTTCGGGGTCATGGACGCCGAGGAGATCGAGCGCGGACGCCAGCGCTGGCAGGACCGGTACGACAAGGCCCGCAAGCGGGACGCGGACTTCACCACCCTCTCCGGTGACGAGGTCGAGCCGGTGTACGGGCCGGCCCCCGGGCAGGCCGTGGAGGGCTTCGAGCGGATCGGCTGGCCGGGCGAGTACCCCTTCACCCGCGGCCTCCACCCCACCGGCTACCGCGGCCGGACGTGGACCATCCGCCAGTTCGCCGGCTTCGGCAACGCGCAGCAGACCAACGAGCGCTACCGGATGATCCTGGAGGCGGGCGGCGGCGGCCTCTCGGTCGCCTTCGACATGCCCACCCTGATGGGGTACGACTCGGACGACGCCAAGTCGCTCGGCGAGGTCGGCCACTGCGGTGTGGCCATCGACTCGGCCGCCGACATGGAGGTGCTGTTCGACGGCATCCCGCTCGGCGAGGTCACCACCTCGATGACGATCAGCGGCCCGGCCGTCCCGATCTTCTGCATGTACCTCGTCGCCGCCGAGCGCCAGGGCGTCGACCCGGGGGTGCTCAACGGCACCCTGCAGACGGACATCTTCAAGGAGTACATCGCGCAGAAGGAGTGGCTCTTCGCCCCCGAGCCGCACCTGCGCCTGATCGGCGACCTGATGGAGCACTGCGCCCAGGGCATCCCGGCGTACAAGCCGCTGTCCGTCTCCGGCTACCACATCCGCGAGGCCGGGGCGACGGCCGCGCAGGAGCTGGCGTACACCCTCGCGGACGGCTTCGCCTACGTCGAGCTGGGCCTGTCCCGCGGCCTGGACGTGGACGTCTTCGCGCCCGGCCTGTCCTTCTTCTTCGACGCGCACCTCGACTTCTTCGAGGAGATCGCCAAGTTCCGCGCCGCGCGCCGGATCTGGGCCCGCTGGATGCGCGACCGCTTCGGCGCCAAGACCGACAAGGCGCAGTGGCTGCGCTTCCACACCCAGACCGCCGGCGTCTCGCTCACCGCGCAGCAGCCGTACAACAACGTGGTGCGCACCGCCGTCGAGGCGCTCAGCGCGGTGCTCGGCGGCACCAACTCGCTGCACACCAACGCGCTGGACGAGACCCTGGCGCTGCCCTCCGAGCAGGCCGCCGAGATCGCCCTGCGCACCCAGCAGGTGCTGATGGAGGAGACCGGCGTCACCAACGTGGCCGACCCGCTGGGCGGTTCCTGGTACGTCGAGGCGCTGACCGACCGGATCGAGCAGCAGGCCGAGGCGATCTTCCAGCGGATCCTGGACAAGGGCCGCGAGGACCACGAGATCGGTCCGATCACCTCCGGCATCCTGCGCGGCATCGAGGAGGGCTGGTTCACCGGCGAGATCGCCGAGGCCGCCTTCCAGTACCAGCAGGGCGTGGAGAAGGGCGAGAAGCGCGTGGTCGGCGTCAACTGCCACCCGCGCAGCGTCACCCCCGAGCTGGAGATCCTGCGGGTCAGCCACGAGGTCGAGCGCGAGCAGGTGCGGGTGCTGCGCGAGCGCAAGGCGGCCCGCGACGAGGCGGCGGTGAAGGCCGGGCTGGACGCCATGCTGGCGGCCGCGCGCTCGGGCGAGTCGATGATCCCGCCGATGCTGGACGCGGTGCGGGCCGAGGCGACGCTCGGCGAGATCTGCAACGCGCTGCGGGCGGAGTGGGGGACGTACCAGGAGAACGCGGCGTTCTGAGGCGGTAGCACCGCCCGGGGCCGCAGGACCGCGGAGCCGCCGTACGGGACACCCGTACGGCGGCTCCGCCGTGCCCGTCAGCCGATCGTGAGCGAGCCCAGCAGCAGGTCGGTGAAGCGGCTGATCCACTCGGGGGTGATCGGCTCGCCGCTGACCAGCACGCGGTGCTCGACCGTGCCGGCGACGATGTCGAAGATGATGTCGATCTCCGCGCGGGCCGTCTCGTGGTCGGCGTCCGGGGCGAGTTCGCCGCGGGCCTGGGCGGCGGCCCGGCCCTGCCGGACGAGGCGCTTCTGCGGGTCGACGATGGCCTCGCGGATGCGGCGGCGCAGCTGGCGGTCCCGGGTGCCCTCGGCGAACAGCGCGAGCAGCGCGGCCTGGGTCTCGGGGCGGGCCAGCAGGTCGGCGAACTGGGCCACCACGGCCTCGATGTCGGCGCGCAGGCTGCCCAGGTCGGGCATCTCCAGTTCGTCGAACAGGCTGGCGACGGCGTCGACCACGAGTTCGTTCTTGGACGGCCAGCGGCGGTAGAGGGTGGTCTTGGCGACCTTGGCGCGGGTCGCGACGTGGCCCATGGTCAGGCCGCCCCAGCCGAGTTCGGCCAGGGCCTCGCGGGTGGCGTCGAGGATCGCGAGGTCGGCGGCGGCGCTGCGCGGACGGCCCTTGGCCCGGGACGTGCCGGTCGCCTCGGGGGCGGCGGCCGCGGGACCGGTCACCCCGGGGGCGGTGGTCAGCGGGCTCGCGGGGGGCTGGGCGGCCGGCACCGGGCCTCCTTGCGCTTTACTGGTAAGTAACTTGGGTGGGGCTGGTAACGGTAGCGACTGTTCGCCCGTTCGGGCAGCCGCGTGGCCCGGGAAAGTGGGGCAGGTCACGTCCCCGAACCACCGGTGGGGCTTGCGGCCGGGGCCCCGGATCCAGTTACGCTACGACTCGTAGCGAAAGCAGTGACGACCAGGCGCCGCGACCCGTGGGACGGGAACGGCGCGGGCGGGGGTGGGGACCCTCGCCGAACGGTTCAGGCTACCGGGGAACGGGCGACCTGTACGGGAACCCGCACCGCGCAGCCCGCGCGGGGCCGACTTTCCGGAGGTTGGTGCCCGCGAGCAGCGCGGACGGGGGAGGATGGTGCCATGCAGCCACGGAATTCGCGTCCCAACAGCTCCGCCCTGCGCGGTGCGGTCGACCTCGCCGCAGTGAAGGCAGCCGGCGAGGCTGCCCAGAAGGCCGAGCAGGCCCGGGCCGAGCGGGCCCGGCAGGTCGCCGCCGCCGAGGCGGACGGCATCGCCGCCCCCGCCGTCGCCTACCAGCTCGTCATCGACGTCACCGAGGACACCTTCGAGACCGAGGTCGTCCAGCGCTCGACCGAGGTGCCGGTCGTCATCGACTTCTGGGCCGAGTGGTGCGGCCCCTGCAAGCAGCTCAGCCCGGTCCTGGAGGGCCTGGCCGAGGAGTACGCCGGCCGCTTCGTGCTCGCCAAGATCGACGTCGACGCGAACCAGCTGATCGCCCAGCAGTTCGGGATCCAGGGCATCCCGGCCGTGATGGCCGTGGTGGCCGGCCAGCTGGTGCCGCTGTTCCAGGGCGCGGAGAGCGCGGCCAACGTCCGCAAGGTGCTGGACCAGCTGCTGCTGGTCGCCGAGCAGCGCTTCGGCATCGTCGGCGGCGCCGTCGCCCCGGGCGAGGGCGGCCCGGCAGCCGCCCCGCAGCGGCCCGAGGACCCGGCGCTGGCCGCCGCGCACGACGCGCTGGACCGCGGCGACCTGGGCGGCGCCGTCCAGGCGTACCAGAACGTGCTGGCCGAGCAGCCCGGCAACACCGAGGCGAAGCTGGGCCTGGCGCAGGCCCAACTGCTGCGCCGGGTCGAGGCCCTGGACCCGCAGGAGGTCCGGGCGACGGCCGCGGCCGCGCCGAAGGACGTCGAGGCGCAGCTGCGGGCGGCCGACCTGGACCTGGTGGGCGGTCACGTCGAGGACGCCTTCGGGCGCCTGGTGGACACCGTGGGACGGACCTTCGGCGAGGACCGGGACACCGCCCGGGTCCGCCTGCTGGAGCTGTTCGAGGTGATCGGCCCGGAGGACCCGCGGGTCACGGCGGCCCGTTCGGCGCTGGCCCGGGTGCTGTTCTGAGCCCGTCCGAGCCCGGTGACCGGCAGTGACCGGCGTGGCGTCTGGCACGGTGGGTGACCTGCGGTGTCGTTGGGTGATTTGACGACAATCGCGTCAACCGGACACAGGTTTATCAAATCTTGATTTCACCCGAGGGTGGTCACGTTCAGTGACCACCCTCGGGTGTTTCGCTGGTGTTTCCGGGGGATTTCGTCGGCGGGGGTTCTGTGAAGCGTCACGCAGGGTGCAGATGGCCGTCGTTCCATGATCGACGCCACCGGATGTTGCATTACCCGTCAGTAAGCAACCCCTTGTGCTTCGCCCGGGATTCAAGCACGATCGGCCACGCCCGGTCCCAGACTCCACACCCTCCGACAGCCGGTCGGCGACGCGGAGTTCGGGAACCCCACCGGGTGCTCCGCCGGCCCACGGCCGGCGGCAGGGAGGGCAGGGGGGTATCCGCGGTCCCACGGCGGTTCCTGCCTTCGACCGGCCGCGCGGCCCTGCGCGGTCGCTGGTTGTCGCTCGGGGGTGATCGCCGAATTGTCGCCGGTCCGGCCCGCCGTCCCACCAGGACGGTCGGCGCAAGGACGGGAGTGCCGCCGTACTCAGGTTGCTCCCGGGGCCGACGACGCCCAAGGCGCTCTCCGCTACCGAGGACGTAGCTCTCTCCCATCCCAGGCCCCCACCGGCGCGGGACGCGCCGCCGGGAGCCGGAGATGTACGTCCTAGAAGGAGGACTCGCATGTCCAAGACCTACGGCAAGACCCGCTGGAAGCGCTTCGCCCTGGTGATGGTGCCGAGCGTCGCGGCCACCGCGATGGTCGGCGTCTCGATCGCCAACAGTGCGCTCGCCGCTTCGTTCAGCATTTCCGGCCAGCAGTTCAAGGTCAGCACCGACCAGCTGCACGGCACCAACTTCGCCCAGTTCGGCTCGGTCGACATCGAGGCGAACGGCAAGCCGCACCCGGTCGCCGTCTCGGCCTTCGACCACGCCGAGATCACCAACCTGTGCCAGTCGGTGGTGACCGACCTTTCCGCGTTCGGTCTGGGCAAGATCACCCTCCAGCTGCACGCCGGCACCGAGGCGGGCAAGCCCGTCCAGGCCGACAACCTGCTGATCGACCTGGAGCAGCTGAAGGCGGACGCGACCTTCACCGACATCAACATCGGCCAGGACGCCTCCACCCTCTCCGGCTCGGCCACCCAGGGCTGGACCCCGCACCCGGGCGTCACCAAGGCGGGCGGCGGCGCCGGCCTGCCCTCCGGTGCGACCGGCTTCGCCCAGGCCGCCAAGAAGGCCGACCTGAGCGGCGTTCAGCAGACGGCGCGGGCCACCTCGGCCGGCACCTTCAAGCTGAACGGCCTGAGCCTCTCGCTGAAGAGCGGCGACGGCGCGGGCAACGAGTGCTTCTGAGCCTCGCCTGACGGCGCGCCGCCCGGCTCGGCCGGGTGACGGGTCCTGGGGCCGGAGGCGGCGGGCGACCGCCGCCCCCGGCCACCCCCCTTTTTTTGTTCCAACCTCGTAGCGACGCCGAGGAGTTACACCATGTCCAGCGCAACGGTCGAGACGCGGCCCGGCCATCAGAACCCGATCGGGTGGCTCTGGCGGCACTGGCGTGACTTCCGCCGCACCAGGCCCTACTGGGGCGGCAAGCTGGCCATGATCGCCGGCGTCCCGATCCTCTACTTCCCGTACGCGCACCTGTCGCTCGGCGGCATGACGATCGCGATGTCCACCACGGCCGGCGCCGGCTCGCTGATCATCGGGGTCCTGATGATCATCCTCGGCCTGACCGCCTGGTTCCAGCCGGCCGTCCGGGTCTTCGCCGGCATCGCGACCATCCTGCTGACGTTGGTGTCCATCCCGGTCTCCAACCTGGCGGGCTTCGGCATGGCGCTGCTGCCCGGGCTGATCGGCGGCGGGCTGATGGTCTCCTGGGCGCCGCTGCCGGAGCCGAAGGCCGAGACGGCGGCCAAGGGGCGGCGCGGACGCCAGGCCCGGAAGGCGGAGGCCGCCGCGGCCCCGAACGCCGTCGCCCAGAGCGTCGCCGCCGAGCCGGCTGCCGAGCCGGCCGCCGCGACCGGGACCGCGGCCGCGGCTGCCACCGAGGCGCCCACCGCGAAGCTGCCCGCCCAGGCCGAGCCGCGCGAGCCCGCCGCCGAGGCGTCGGCCGTGACCGGGGACCAGGGGGAGACGCGGTGACCGGGCCGGCCGAGCAACCGGACGGCGCGGACGCCCCCGCGCGCAGGGCCGGCCGGCACGCCGCGCCGCGCACCCCGGTACGGGCCCGCCTGCGCGGCCGGGCGCTGGCGATGGCCGCGGTGCCGACCGCGCTGCTGATGGCCGCCGCCTACACGCCCAACCCGGCGGTCGCCGAGGCCGCGGCGAGCAAGTGCGGGACGGCCCCCGCCTCGGTGCCGGACGTCGCGCCGGTCGAGACGCCCGTCCCGAAGAGCGAGCTGCCCGCGCCGCCGCCCGGCCCGTCCACGGCGCCCACCGGCGGCCCGACCTCGCTGCCCGGCCAGACGCCCACCCAGACGCCCACCCAGGTGCCGACCCAGGTGCCGAGCGGGCCGGCCCAGCAGCCGACCTCGCCGGTCAGGACGCCGCCCGTGCAGACGCCGGCCACCCAGCCGCCCGCCGTCCGCTCCGCCGACACCGGCGGCTCGGGCGCGGTGAGCGCGGTCTACCAGGGCGGCGGCACGGGCACCGGCACGGCCAGTCAGGCCGGCCTGATCGACGACATCGTCGGCGGCATCACCCACCTGCTGGACCCGGGGAGTTCGGCCGGCCCCTCGCCGAGCGCCAAGCCGGGGACGACCGCTCCCGCTCCCGCGCCCGCTCCCGCGCCGGCCACCACCCCGGCCCCGGCCGCCCCCGCGCCGCGGGCCGGCACCCAGGCCCAGCCCGCCCAGCCGCAGCAGGCCCCGGCGGCCGGTGACCAGGAGGCCGCAGCCGTCGCGCCCGCCGCGCCCGCCGCCACGCCCTCCGCGGGCCCGAGCGGGAAGGCGGCGCCGAAGCCCGCCGCCGGTGCCACGCCGAGCGCAGGTGCCTCCGGCGCGCCCGCCGCCACGCCGTCCGGCTCACCCACCGCGACGCCGACCGCCGACCCCAACTGCGCGGTGGACGCCCGCGGTCTGACCGCCGGCAAGGCCGCGACCGGGGACGTCGTGCCGCTGCAGAACTGGACGCTGCAGACCAGCCGGCTCGGCCTGCACGGCGCGGCCTTCCACGGCGTCTACGACGTGCGGACCCCGACCGGCACCAAGCGGGTGCTGAAGTTCGTGGTGAACAGCGTCGACATCGAGAACCTCGACATGTCGACTCTGGAGGGCAACGGCGTCACCTTCCACGTGCAGGGCGGCCCGGGTACCACGTCGACCATGCGCAACGGCCCGGTGACCATGTACGTGGAGCGGCTGTCCGGCCACCTCTCCAAGGTGCTCGGCCTGCCGATCCCGATCGACCTGGGCGAGATCACCCTCACCCCGGACACCCTGCCGCGCTGGCTCTACGACCTGATCGGCTCCATCCCGATCCCGCTGGAGCTGGAGCTGACCCAGGTCACCGCCAAGCAGGCCGGCCAGTTCGGCGGCACCCTGCACATCCCGGGGATGCACCTGTTCAACGACGACGCGCCCTACAGCGACAAGTAGCCCGCGACAACCGGCCCGCGACGCAACGCCGTTGGGGCGGCCCTCCACGAACGGAGGACCGCCCCAACGGCGTTCGCGCTACCGGTGGCTCACTCGCCCCGGGTGCCCAGGTGGTGCACCTGGACCATGTTGGTGGTGCCGGGGATGCCGACCGGGACACCGGCGGTGACGATCACCGTGGAGCCCTCCTCCAGCCGGCCCATCTTCAGCAGCTCGCGGTCGACCTGAGCGACCATCGCGTCGGTGGTGGCGACCTGCTCGGTGACGTAGGCCTCGACGCCCCAGCTCAGCGAGAGCTGGTTGCGGGTGGCCGAGTCGGGGGTGAACGCGATCACCGGGATCGGCGACCGGTAGCGGGACAGCCGGCGCGCGGTGTCACCGGACTTGGTGAACGCGACCAGCGCCTTGCCGTTCAGGAAGTCGCCGAGCTCGCACGCGGCGCGGGCGACCGAGCCGCCCTGGGTGCGCGGCTTGCGGCCCGGGTTGAGCGGCTGGAGGCCCTGGCCGACCAGCTCCTCCTCGGCCTTCTCGCAGATCCGGCTCATGGTGCGGACGGTCTCGACCGGGTACTTGCCGACGCTGGACTCGGCGGAGAGCATCACCGCGTCGGTGCCGTCCAGGATGGCGTTCGCGACGTCGGAGACCTCGGCGCGGGTCGGGCGCGAGGCGTGGATCATCGACTCCATCATCTGGGTGGCGACGATGACCGGCTTGGCGTTGCGGCGGGCCAGCGTGATCAGCCGCTTCTGGACCAGCGGCACCCGCTCCAGCGGGTACTCCACCGCGAGGTCGCCGCGGGCGACCATGATGGCGTCGAAGGCGAGGACGATCTCCTCCATGGCCTCGACGGCCTGCGGCTTCTCGATCTTGGCGATGACCGGCACCCGGATGCCGACCTCGTCCATGATCGCGTGGACGTCCTTGATGTCGGCCGCGTTGCGGACGAAGGACAGCGCGACCATGTCGACGCCGAGACGCAGCGCGAACCGCAGGTCGTCCTTGTCCTTCTCGGACAGCGCGGGCACGTTCACGGCCGCGCCGGGCAGGTTGATGCCCTTGTTGTTCGAGAGCACGCCGCCCTCGATCACCACGGTCTTCACCCGCGGGCCGTCGACGCTGACGACCTCCAGGGCGATGACGCCGTCGTTGATCAGGATCGGGTCGCCGGGCTTCACGTCGCCGGGCAGGCCCTTGTAGGTGGTGCCGCAGATGTGCTGGTCACCGGGGACGTCCTCGGTGGTGATGGTGAACTCGTCGCCGTTGTCGACGGTCACCGGGCCGTTGGCGAAGGTCGCCAGACGGATCTTGGGACCCTGGAGGTCGGCAAGGACGCCGATGGCCTTGCCGGTGTCCTCCGAGACCTGGCGGACCTTTCGGTACCGCTCCTCGTGGTCCGCGTGGTTGCCGTGGCTCATGTTCAGTCGGGCGACGTTCATGCCCGCCTCGACGATGGCCTTCAGCTGTTCGTAGGAGTCCGTCGCCGGACCCAGGGTGCAGACAATTTTCGCTCGGCGCATATCGGTCAGTCTATCCGTTCGTGTTATAGGCGCATTCGGCACGGATCGTGAGGAATCGCCGACGAATCGTCCCGAGAGGCGAGACAGGGGAGTCTCACTCCTCGGGCAGTGCGCTCTCCCGGTGGACCAGGGCGAAGGACTGGCGGGCGATCTCCAGCTCCTCGTCCGTGGGCACCACGGCGACCGCCACCCGGGCGTACCCGGGCGAGATGATCCGCGGCTCCGCCGAGCGCACCGAGTTCAACTCGGGGTCCACGGCGATGCCCAGTTCGTCCAGCCCCGCGGTCGCCGCCGCGCGCACCGGCGCCGCATTCTCCCCGACCCCCGCGGTGAACGCGATCGCGTCCACCCGGCCGAGCACCGCGTAGTAGCCGCCGATGTACTTGCGCAGCCGGTGGACGTACGCGTCGAAGGCGAGCCGGGCGTCCGCGTCCCCCTCGTCGGCGCGGCGCATGATCTCGCGCATGTCGTTGTCCCCGCACAGGCCGCGCAGGCCGCTGCGGCGGTTCAGCAGGTCGTCGATCTCGTCCACGGACAGCCCGCCGACCCGGTGCAGGTGGAACACCACGCCCGCGTCGATGTCACCCGAACGAGTGCCCATCACCAGGCCTTCCAGCGGAGTCAGGCCCATCGAGGTGTCCACGCAGCGGCCGCCGCTGACCGCCGACGCGGAGGCGCCGTTGCCCAGGTGCAGCACGATCACGTTCACCTCGGCCGGGTCCTTGCCGAGCAGCCGGGCGGTGGCCCGCGAGACGTACTGGTGCGAGGTGCCGTGGAAGCCGTAGCGGCGCACCCGGTGCTCGTCGGCGACGGCCCTGTCGATCGCGTACCGCGCGGAGTACTCGGGCATCGAGGCGTGGAAGGCGGTGTCGAACACGGCCACCTGCGGCAGGTTGGGCCGCAGCGCGCGGGCCACCTCGATGCCGATGATGTTCGCCGGGTTGTGCAGCGGCGCGACCGGGATCAGCCGGCGGATCTCGGTGAGCACCTCGTCGGTGATCACCGTCGGCTCGGTGAACCGCTTGCCGCCGTGCACCACCCGGTGGCCGATCGCGGCCAGCTCGGGGGAGTCCAGGCCGAGGCCGTCCGCGGCCAGCTCCTCGGCGACGGACTTCAGCGCGGCCGAGTGGTCCGGGAAGAGCTGCACCAGTTCGCGCTTGCCCCCCGCGCGCGGGGTGTGCACCAGCCGGCCGCCGGGCTCGCCGATCCGCTCGACCAGACCGGAGGCGAGCCGGGCGCCGTCCAGCATGTCGATCAGCTGGTACTTCACCGACGAGGAGCCGGCGTTGAGCACCAGGACGCGCGTACCGTTGCTCATGCCTGCGGCTCCTTGTGGTCCTGCGACTGGATCGCGGTGATCGCGACCGTGTTGACGATGTCCTGCACCAGCGCGCCGCGCGACAGGTCGTTGACGGGCTTGCGCAGCCCCTGCAGCACCGGGCCGACCGCCACTGCGCCGGCCGAGCGCTGGACGGCCTTGTATGTGTTGTTGCCGGTGTTGAGGTCCGGGAAGATCAGCACGGTGGCCCGCCCGGCCACCTCCGAGCCCGGCAGCTTGGTCGCCGCGACGTACGGGTCCACCGCCGCGTCGTACTGGATCGGGCCCTCGACCAGGATGTCCGGGCGCAGCTCGCGGACCAGCTCGGTCGCCTTGCGGACCTTGTCCACGTCCGCGCCCGAACCGGAGGTGCCGGTCGAGTAGGACAGCATCGCGACCCGCGGCTCCACCCCGAACTGGGCGGCGGTGGCGGCGGCCTGGATGGCGATGTCGGCCAGCTGCTGGGCGTCCGGGTCCGGGTTGACCGCGCAGTCGCCGTACACCAGCACCTTGTCGGCCAGGCACATGAAGAAGACGGACGAGACGATCGAGGCGCCCGGCGAGGTCTTGATCACCTCGAAGGCCGGCCGGATGGTCGCGGCGGTGGAGTGCACCGCGCCGGACACCATGCCGTCCGCGATGCCCTCCTGCACCATCAGGGTGCCGAAGTAGGAGACGTCGGTGACCACGTCCAGGGCCAGCTCGACGGTCATCCCCTTGTGGGCGCGCAGCCGCGCGTACAGCTCGGCGAACTGGCGGCGCAGCGGGCTGGTGGTCGGGTCGACGATCCGGGCCTGCGCGCGGTCGGCGCCCGGCTCCTCCTGCGGCAGGTCGATGCCGAGGCCCGCGGCCTTGCGGCGCACCGCGTCGACCTCGCCGAGCAGGGTGAGGTCGCAGATGTTGCGGCGCAGCAGGATCTCGGCGGCGCGCAGCACCCGCTCCTCGGTGCCCTCCGGCAGGACGACGTGCCGGCGGTTGCCGCGGGCGCGCTCCAGCAGCTCGTGCTCGAACATCATCGGGGTGACCCGCTCGGACCGGCCGACCTCGATCCGGTTCGTCAACTCGGCGGTGTCGACGTGCAGTTCGAACAGGCCGAGGGCGATCTCGGCCTTCCGGGGGCTGGCCGCGGTGAGCTTGCCCTCCAGGTGGGTCAGGGTGGCGGCGGTGGGCCAGCTGCCCTCCGGGACGACGGCGACCGGGGTGCCGGGGGCGAGCCGGGCGGCGAGCGCCATCACGTTCGGGCCGGGGTGCTGGCCGAGGGTCAGCAGCACGCCGGCGATCGGCGGGGCGCCGGCGGCGTGCGCGGCCAGCGAGCCGACCACCAGGTCGGCGCGGTCCCCGGGGGTGACGACCAGGGCGCCCTCGGTCAGCGCGTCCAGGAAGGTGGGCAGCATGGCGCCGCCGAAGACGAAGCCGCGGACGTCCCGGGCCAGGCCGGCGGCGTCGCCGAGCAGGACCTCGGCGCCGGTCGCCTCGACCAGCTGCGCGACGGTGGGCGCGGCCAGGGCCGGCTCCTCCGGGATCACGTAGGCGGGGATCGGCAGCTTCTCGGTGAGGGTGCGCTGGATGCGCTGCTTGGTGCTCGGGGCGACCCGGTTGGCGATCATCGCCAGGGTCTCGCAGCCGAGGTCGGTGTACGCCCGGTGGGCGTTGCGGACCTCGGCGATCACCGCCTCCGCCTCCTTGCCCTGCCCGCCGACCACCGGCAGCACCGCGGCGCCGAACTCGTTCGCCAGGCGGGCGTTGAAGGCCAGTTCGTCCGGGATGGTGGTGTCCGCGAAGTCGGTGCCGAGCACCAGCACGGCCTGGCAGCGGCGTTCCAGCGCGCGGAAGCGGTCCACCAGGACGGAGACCAGCTCGTCCTGGCCCTGCGCGGCCTGCAGCGCGGCCGCCTCCTCGTAGGTCAGCCCGTACAGCTCCGGGCCGGGCAGGTCGATCCGGTACCGCCCGCGCAGCAGCTCGACCACGTGGTCCGACCCGGGTTCGCCGGGTGCGTTCGCGTGCACCAGCGGCCGGAACACCCCGACCCGGTCCACCTGCCGGGTGAGCAGTTCCATGACCCCGAGCTCGACCGCCTGGCGGCCGTCCCCCCGGTCGATTCCGGTCACGTACACGCTGCGCGCCACCCGGGTGTCTCCGTCCCGTCGTCTCGGAAAGTGGTCATATCGACCATACCTTCGTACCGTGAACGCCCGTCCGCATGCAGAGGGCGGCAAGGAGGAACAGGGGCGAAGGTCATGCCCCCGGGCGGCCCGAAGGCCCGCCGGTCGGGCCCGGGTCAGCGCTCGGCGTTGGTGAGCTCCGAACCGGACAGCTCCACCGTCCTGCCCGTGACGAAGACCTCCGACACCCGCCCGTCCACCAGCCAGCCGTGCGGGTGCACGAGGGCGCCGTTGCGGCCGGGGGTCCAGCCGTCGGCGGCGAGCGCGGCGCGCATCCGGGCCTCCACCTCGTCCGCCGGCAGGCCGGTGTCGCTGCCGATCGTGAGGGTGCGGGAGCAGTAGTTCGAGCCGCAGCCCCCCGCGGTGCCGGTGGCGTGCTCGATGGTCAGCCCGGGCGGCAGCGGCACCTCGGCGAGGCTCGGGAAGAAGGAGTCGTAGGCGGTGGCCTGGTAGAGGACGACGATGGCGGCCCCGGCCAGGGCGTGGACGCAGAGCGCGACGACGGCCCCGCCCTCGGGCTCGACGGCCCGGCCCTTCGACCGCGGGCCGCGCAGCCGCCGCTCCGCCAGCGCGCCCGCCAGGATCACCAGGGCCGCCGCGAACGGATAGCCGGACTCCACCTCGGCCGTGGCGCGGAGGTAGAACCACTCGCGCTCCAGGCCGACGAGGAAGGCGGCCAGCGCCGCCAGGACGGCGAAGACCGCGACCCCGACCGCCCGGGTGCGGACCATGGCGGCCCAGCAGGCGAACGGCACCAGCAGGTAGATCGATCCCAGTAACCACACCCACACGAGCAAGCCCCCCGCCTGCTGACGATCAGTCCCAGGCGGGGAGCTTAGAGGTTCGGGCCGGGCGGAGCCTAGGGGTTCCCGGGGGTTCGGGCCGGGCGGAGCCTAGGGGTTCCCGGGGGTTCAGGCCGGGCGGAGCCAGAGGGTGGCGAGCGGCGGGAGGACGAGCTCGGCGGAGCGGGGCTGGCCGTCCCAGCCGACCGGATCGGCCTTGACGGGGTGGGAGTTGCCGATGCCGCTGCCGCCGTAGGCCTCGGCGTCGGTGTTCAGCACCTCCTCCCAGAGCTGGTCGCGGCCGTCCAGGGCGGGCAGGCCGACGCGGTGGCCGTGGCGGACCACGGGGGAGAAGTTGCAGACCGCGACGAGCGGGGAGCCGTCCGCGGCGTGCCGGACGAAGGAGAGCAGGTTGTCCTCGGCGGCGCCGCCGTCCAGCCAGCGGAAGCCGTCCGGGGTGGTGTCGAGCTCCCAGAGGGCCGGGGTGTCGAGGTAGCGGCGGTTGAGGTCGCGGACGAGGCGGCGCACGCCCTGGTGGTCCCGGTGCGCCGGCCACTGCTCGTCGAGCACCCACCACTGCGGGCCCTGTTCGTGGTCCCACTCCGCGCCCTGGGCGAACTCCTGCCCCATGAACAGGAGTTGCTTGCCCGGGTGGGCCCACATGAAGCCGAGGTAGGCGCGGTGGTTGGCGCGCTGCTGCCACCAGTCGCCGGGCATCTTGGAGACCAGGGCCTGCTTGCCGTGCACCACCTCGTCGTGCGAGATCGGCAGGACGTAGTTCTCGGAGTAGGCGTACACCATCGAGAAGGTGATCTCGTTGTGGTGGTACTTGCGGTGCACGGGCTCCTTGGACATGTAGACCAGCGAGTCGTGCATCCAGCCCATGTTCCACTTCAGCCCGAAGCCGAGGCCGCCCGCGTCGGTGGGCCGGGTGACGCCGTCCCAGGCGGTGGACTCCTCGGCGATGGTGACCGCGCCGGGGCAGCGCCGGTAGACGGTGGCGTTCATCTCCTGCAGGAAGGCGGCGGCGTCGAGGTTCTCCCGGCCGCCGTACTGGTTGGGCGTCCAGGCGCCGCCCTCGCGGGAGTAGTCGAGGTAGAGCATCGAGGCGACGGCGTCCACCCGCAGGCCGTCGACGTGGAACTCCTCGCACCAGTACACGGCGTTGGCGACGAGGAAGTTGCGCACCTCGGTGCGGCCGTAGTCGAACTCCAGCGTCCCCCAGTCCGGGTGCTCGGCGCGCAGCGGGTCGGCGGGCTCGTACAGCGGCTCGCCGTCGAAGCGGGCGAGCGCGAAGGCGTCCTTGGGGAAGTGCGCGGGCACCCAGTCGACGATCACGCCGATGCCGTGCCGGTGCAGGGTGTCGACCAGGTGGCGGAAGTCGTCGGGGCTGCCGAGCCGGGCGGTGGGGGCGTAGTAGCCGGAGACCTGGTAGCCCCAGGAGCCGCCGAAGGGGTGCTCCATCACCGGCATGAACTCGACGTGGGTGAAGCCCAACTCCTGGAGATAGCCCGGTAGTTCCTCGGCAATGGCGCGGTAGGTGGTGAGTTCGGGCCGCCACGAGGCGAGGTGCAGCTCGTACACCGACATGGGCGCGCGGTGGTGCGCGGTCCGGGCCCGGCGGGCCATCCACTCGCCGTCCGTCCAGACGTGGTTCGAGGAGGTGACCACCGAGGCGGTGCCGGGCGGGCACTGCGCGGCCCGGGCGAGCGGGTCGGCCTTGTCGAGCACCCAGCCCTGCCGGGTGTGGATCTCGTACTTGTACGTGGCGCCCTCGGCGAGGCCGGGGACGAACAGCTCCCACACCCCGGAGGAGCCGAGCGAGCGCATCGGGTGCCCGGTGCCGTCCCAGTGGTTGAAGTCGCCGATCAGCCGGACCCCGACCGCGTTCGGCGCCCAGACGGCGAAGGCGGTGCCGGCGACGCCGTCGACGGTCCGCACGTGCGAGCCGAGCGCCTGCCACAGCTGCTCGTGCCGGCCCTCGGAGATCAGGTGCAGGTCGAGCTCGCCGAGGGTGGGCGGGGTGCGGTAGCCGTCCTGCTGGCGCAGCGGCTCGCCGCCGGGGTACGTCACCAGCAGGGTGTAGTCGGGGCGTTCGCCGCCGGCCAGCAGGCCGGTGAACAACCCGCCCTGCTGGTGGGTGAGTTCGGCCGGGCCCTGGGCGGTCTCGACGACCACCCGCTCGGCGAGCGGGCGCAGCACCCGGATCGCGGTGCCGCCGTGCACCGGGTGCGCGCCGAGCAGCCCGTGTGGGTCGTGGTGCTGCCCGCCGACCAGCCGGTCGACCTCGGCGGGCGGCAGCGGCGCCTCGGGCAGCCGCAGCGGGTTGGCGTGCCCGGCGGCAGGCGCGGCGACCCCCGCCGGCGTGACCGGCGTGACCGGCGTGACCGGCGGGTCCTGCGGCAGCCCGGCCCGGTCGGCCCGGTCGGCCCGGTCGGCCCGGGCGGGCGCCGTGGGCGTGGGCCCGGGACGGGCGGCTCCGGGAGTGTCCGGCCCGGCCAGGAAGGTGGCCGGTACGGGTCGGGTGGGGCGGCCGGTCGGGTCGGGCGGCGTCACGGCGTGGTCCTCCTGCGGCGGGGTGGGCGAACTCCTGCGGGCGGTGCGGGACAGGCGTGGGGCGGGCGGGATCAGACGGTGAGGGCGAGCCGGTTGATCGCGGCCAGCGGGATCGGCAGCCAGCTGGGCCGGTGCCGGGCCTCGTACACCACCTCGTAGACCGCCTTGTCGATCTCCAGTGCCCGCATCAGCTCCGGCGAGGCGGCCGGGTCGGCGCCGCCGCCGGCCGTGTAGCCGGCGCAGAACGCGGTGCGGTTGCGCTGGGCCCAGGCGGCGGCGAGGTGGGCCAGCTCGGGGTCGACCGGGCCGCCGGCGAGGAGGTGGGCCGCCGCGTAGTCGAAGGAGCGCAGCATCGCGGCGACGTCGCGCAGCGCGGGCTGCGGCTCGCGGCGCTCGTTGACGGACTTGGCGGGCTCGCCCTCGAAGTCGAGCAGCACCCAGCCGTGCGGGGTGCGCATGGCCTGCCCGAGGTGCAGGTCGCCGTGGATGCGCTGGACGGGCAGGCCGTCCGGGTGGGCGTCGGCGAGCTGCTGGAAGGCGCTGCGGAGCGCGGCGCGGAAGCGCAGCAGGCCGGGGACGGCGGCGACGGCGCTGTCCAGCCGGTCGGCCATGGCGGTGGCGAGCATCCGGGTCTGGGCGCGGTCGAGCCGGGCGACGGGCATGGAACGGGCGAGCACCCGGTGCACCTCGGCGGTGGCCCGGCCGAGCCGGTGCGCCTCGATGGCGAAGTTGCCGGGGGAGGGGTCGCCCTTGAGCCGGCCGACCTGGTCGAGGGCGAGTTCCCAGCCGTCCTCGGCGTCGGGCAGGTAGCGCTGGAGGAGGCCGAGGGTGGCGGGTTCGGCGCGTTCCATCCGGCTCTCGAACCAGGCGGCGACCCGGGGGATGCGGGTGGAGCCGGCCCGGGAGAGGGCCAGGGAGAGTTCGAGGTCCGGGTTGGTGCCGGGGTGGATGCGGCGGAACAGTTTGAGGATGTACGAGGTGCCGTAGATGACGGAGCTGTTGGACTGCTCGGCGGTGGAGGCCCGCCCGGGCAGGTTGGTGGGCAGTCCGGAGCCGGGGGTGCGGCGGAAGGCGAGGGAGCCGAACCGGTCGCCGGTGGCGAGGTGTTCGAGCAGCCGCCCGGTGAGGTCGGGGTCGTGCACCGCGTCGTAGAGGGCGGCGCCGTCGTACGGGCCCTGGCTGAGCCGGCCGAGGACGGCGCTGGGCTCGATGCCGGCCGGGCCGCCGGAGCGGATGCCGAGCAGCAGCTGGTAGATGTCGCCGTGGGGGAGGCCGGCCGTGGTGGCGTGGTCGACCCGCAGCAGCAGGTGCAGCAGGGCCGGGTCGCCGACCTGCAGCGGGGTGCCGACCACGGGGGTGAGGCCGGTGATCGGCCGGCCCTTCCCGGCGTACCAGCGCTGGGTGGGGAGCCACTCGGCGATCAGCGGCAGCGCCGCCTGGACGAGTTCGCTGACCCCCAGGGCGGCTCTCCGGGCCCCGGCGCCGCGCGCGCCGGCCGGCGGGTCGTGCTGCACATGGGCTCGCGAGCGGGAGGTTTCGGACATGACTCCCTTTCCCCGGAAGCACGCGGACGGCCCGACGGGTCGTGGCCGGGTCCGTCAGTCTTCCGGATTTCGACGGCGCGGAGGTCGCGGCACGCGAGTGCGGCTCGGGTGTCACGCCTTCGTGTGGGTGGCCGTTGGGCTGTTCTCCGTACGCGGTGCCGCACGTGGTGGTGCGGCGAACTCCGGGGGTGCGGGGTTCAACTCGCGCCCCCGGAGGGTCTGGTGGTGCCGTCCGGTCCGCAGTCAGGTGCGGTGGATCGTTACTTCGAGCGCCTGCTGCCGCTCAGGCGCGGGGGTTGCCGGAGCTGGAACCAGTAGAAGCCGTGTCCGGCGAGGGTGAGCAGGTAGGGCCACTCGCCGATCGACGGGAAGCGCACCCCGCCGATCAGCTCCACCGGGTAGCGCCCGCCGTACTGCCGCAGGTCGAGTTCGGTCGGCTGCGCGAACCGCGAGAAGTTGTTCACGCACATGACCAGGTCGCCCTCGTGCTCGCGCACGAAGGCCAGCACGGCCGGATTGCTGGACGGCAGTTCGGTGTAGCTGCCGAGGCCGAACGCCGGGTTGAGCTTGCGGATCTCGATCATGCGACGCGTCCAGTGCAGCAGTGAACTCGAACTGCTCTGCTGCGCCTCGACGTTGGTCACCTGATAGCCGTACACCGGGTCCATGATGGGCGGCAGACTGAGCCTGCCCGGGTCGGCGAAGGAGAAACCCGCGTTGCGGTCCGGGGTCCACTGCATCGGCGTGCGCACGCCGTCCCGGTCGCCGAGCCAGATGTTGTCGCCCATGCCGATCTCGTCCCCGTAGTAGAGCACCGGCGAGCCGGGCAGGGAGAGGAGGAGGGCGGTGAACAGCTCGATCTGGTTGCGGTCGTTCTCCAGCAGCGGGGCGAGCCGGCGCCGGATGCCCACGTTGGCGCGCATCCGCGGGTCCTTGGCGTACTCCGCGTACATGTAGTCGCGCTCCTCGTCGGTGACCATCTCCAGGGTCAGCTCGTCGTGGTTGCGCAGGAAGATGCCCCACTGGCACCCGCCGGGGATCTGCGGGGTCTTGGCCAGGATCTCCGAGACGGGGTAGCGGGACTCGCGCCGCACCGCCATGAAGATCCGCGGCATCACCGGGAAGTGGAACGCCATGTGGCACTCGTCGCCGCCGGCCGCGAAGTCGCCGAAGTAGTCGACGACGTCCTCCGGCCACTGGTTGGCCTCGGCGAGCAGGACGGTGTCGGGGTAGTCGGCGTCGATCTCCTTGCGGACCCGCCGCAGGAACTCGTGGGTCTCCGGCAGGTTCTCGCAGTTGGTGCCCTCGCGGGCGAACAGGTACGGCACCGCGTCCAGCCGGAACCCGTCGATGCCGAGGTCGAGCCAGAAGCGGAGCCCGGCGATCATCTCGTCCTGGACGCGGGGGTTGTCGTAGTTGAGGTCCGGTTGGTGCGAGAAGAACCGGTGCCAGTAGTACTGCTTGCGGACGGGGTCGTAGGTCCAGTTGGAGGTCTCGGTGTCGACGAAGATGATCCGGGCGTCGGGGTACTGCTTGTCGTCGTCGGCCCACATGTAGAAGTCGCCGTAGGGCCCGTCCGGGTCGGAGCGGGAGGCCTGGAACCACGGGTGCTGGTCGCTGGTGTGGTTCATGACGAAGTCGATGATGACGCGCATGCCGCGGGCGTGGGCGGCGTCGACGAACTCCATGAAGTCGGCGAGGTCGCCGAACTCGGGCAGCACCGACTTGTAGTCGGACACGTCGTACCCGCCGTCGCGCAGGGGTGAGGCGAAGAAGGGCGGGAGCCAGAGGCAGTCGACGCCGAGCCACTGCAGGTAGTCGAGCTTGGCCGTGAGCCCCTTGAGGTCCCCGATCCCGTCGCCGTTGCTGTCCTGGAAGGACCGCACCAGCACCTCGTAGAAGACCGCACGCTTGAACCACTCCGGGTCCAGGTTCTTCTTCGAGGTCTCGGGGAAGGTGTCGGGGACGGGCTCGTTCACAGTCACGCTGGGTTCCTCCGAACCGTGAGGAGGTGAGCCGGCTCGGCTGAGGGATCGAGCCGGACGTAGTTGTGCCGGCCCCAGGTGTAGGCGGCGCCGGTCAGCTCGTCCTGCACCGGGAAGGGCCCGTCGGTGTCGAGGGTGACGGTGGCCTCCTGCACGTGGTGCGGGTCGAGGTTCACCACGGTGACGACCTGGTCGGTGAGTCCGTCCTCGGTGGTCGCGGTCTTGGAGTAGGCGATCACCTGGTCGTTGTCGGTGGGGTGGAAGCGCAGGTCGCGCAGCTGCCGGAGGGCGGGGTGGCGGCGGCGCAGCCGGTTCAGCACGGTCAGCAGCGGGGCCAGGGTGTCGGTGCGGTTCCAGTCGCGCGGGCGCAGCTCGTACTTCTCCGAGTGCAGGTACTCCTCGGAGCCCGGGTGGGCCGGCTCGTTCTCGCACAGCTCGTAGCCGGCGTAGACGCCGTAGCTGGGGGAGAGGGTGGCGGCGAGGACGGCGCGGATCGCGAAGGCGGCCCGGCCGCCGTGCTGGAGGAAGGCGTGCAGGATGTCGGGGGTGTTGGCGAAGAAGTTGGGGCGCATGTAGGCGGCCGCGTCACCGGTGAGTTCGGTGAGGTACTCGGTGAGTTCGTTCTTGCTGGTGCGCCAGGTGAAGTACGTGTACGACTGGTGGAATCCGATCTTCCCGAGCGTGTGGACCATCGCGGGGCGGGTGAAGGCCTCGGCCAGGAACACCACATCGGGGTCGGTGCGGGCGATGTCGGCGAGCACCTTCTCCCAGAACAGCACCGGCTTGGTGTGCGGGTTGTCGACCCGGAAGATCCGGACGCCGTGGGCCATCCAGAACCGAAGGATTCGGAGCGTTTCCTTGACGATTCCGTCCATGTCCTGGTCGAAGTTGATCGGATAAATGTCCTGGTACTTCTTCGGCGGGTTCTCGGCGTACGCGATGGTGCCGTCCGCGCGGTGGCTGAACCATTCCGGATGCTTGTTCACCCACGGGTGGTCCGGGGAGCACTGGAGGGCGAAGTCGAGCGCCACCTCCAGGTGCAGCGCCTGCGCCTCGGCGACGAAGTGGTCGAAGTCCTCGATGGTGCCGAGGTCCGGGTGGATCGCGTCGTGGCCGCCCTCGGGGGAGCCGATCGCCCAGGGCGAGCCGACGTCGTGCGGACCGGCCGTCAGGGTGTTGTCCGGGCCCTTGCGGTAGGCCCGCCCGATCGGGTGCACCGGCGGCAGGTAGACCACGTCGAAGCCCATCGCGGCGACGGCCGGCAGCCGCTCGGCGGCGGTGCGCAGGGTGCCCGAGCGCGGCGGCTCCACCCCGCTCGGATCCACCACGGCGCCCTCGGAGCGCGGGAAGAACTCGTACCAGGAGCCGAACAGCGCACGCTCGCGGTCCACCTGCAGCGGCAGCGGACGGGAGGCGCTGAGCAGCTCGCGCAGCGGGTGACGGGCCAGCAGCTCCAGCACCTCGGGGGCGAGCGCGGCGGCCAGCCGGGACAGCGGCGGCAGGCCCGGGTCGCGCAGCGCGTCGGCGGCGGCCAGCACGTGCGCCCGGCCCTCCTTCTTCGGCACCCCGGCGGCGGCCCGCTCCAGCAGCCGGGCGCCCTCCTCCAGCACCAGCGCGGTGTCGATCCCGGCGGGCAGCTTGATCGCCGCGGCCTTGCGCCAGGTGGCGACCGGGTCGCTCCACGCCTCGACGGCGTACGACCAGCGGCCGGGCGCGGTCGGGGTGACGTACGCGCCCCAGCGGTCGGTGCCCTCCGCCAGTTCGCGCATCGGCGTCCACGGGCCGCTGCGGCCGCGCGGGTCGCGCAGCACCACGTTGGCGTTGACGGCGTCGTGCCCTTCGCGGAAGACGGTCGCGGTGACCAGGAAGGTCTCGCCGACGACGGCCTTGGCCGGGCGGCGGCCGGAGTCGACGAGAGGGCTGACGTCCAGGACGGGGATGCGGCCGATCACGGTGTCGCTCTCTGTCGTCTTGCGGGCGGCGGGCTTGCGGGCCGGCGCCTTGCGGGCGGGTGCGGAGGGGGCGGCGGGCGCGGTCCCCGCGGTGGAGGTCCTCGCGGCACGGGTCTTCGCGGCCGGAGTCTTCGCGGGGGTCTTCCCGGCGGGTGCCGCCCCGGTGGCGGCGTCGGCCCCGGCGGCCGTCGCGGCGGTGCGGCGCGTGGTGGTGGTGCGCCGGCGCGGGGACGCCGCCCGGCCCGGCTCGGCCCCGGGTCGCGGGGCCGCCTCGGCCGGTTCGGTCCGGACCGCCCCGGCGGCCCGGGGCGCCGGCATCGCCGGATCCGTTCGAGGGTCAGGATCCTTCCGTCCGGCGGATGTCGCGACCGCTGCGTCGAGATCGTCGGCCACCGGTGTGGACTGGTCCCGCGTGTCGCCGTGCATGCCAAGCTCCTGCCCGAGATCGGCGGCAACCCCCGCCGCCCGGGGCCGGGCAGGGAGGAGTGCCGGGAGGACTGCTGGGTGGGGGAGGACGTGCGACCGGAGACCTGTCCGTGCCGCTGTCCCCAACAACCTGCCCGGTGCCCGCCGAGCCGGTGGCGGGAGGCCCCGGAGCCGCGCGCGTCCCGGCGCACGTCGTCCGGTGACGCGCCCCTGGGCGACCCGGTCCACCCGTGAACGAGCGGTCCGGGCACGAGGACACGCACCGGTGCGCGGCGAACGCCGAATGGGCTAAGGAAGAAGGGGAACGACCGGCACGAAAAGGGTTCCGGACGTGCTGCCTGAGGGGGACGCCACCCGTCGCCGCACTCCCCACGGCATCAACGACCTTCGGTCATCCTCGCACCGGGGACAAGGTTTTTGCAGCAGTACGACAGGAGTTTCGGGCATCGGCCCGGGCGGACGCACCATCGGAAATGGATCCGTACCGAAGAGTTCACGCATTGGTAGCGCGCCTCCCCGAAATGTGCGCCTCGTGCGCCCCCCGTACGGATCGATGCGCCGAATGCGATCTCATCAATAGGCCGAACGGATGCCCAATAGCCCACTTGACGCACTGCCATGACGGCCGTCGGGGCTACGCTTCACGCCGTGAAGGCAATCCGCAGATTCACCGTCCGCACCGTCCTGCCCGAACAACTCCAGCCGCTGCACGAGCTGGCCCTCAATCTGCGCTGGTCCTGGCACCCCGAGACCAGGGACCTGTTCCGGTCCGTGGACCCGGAGGTCTGGGCCGCGACCGGCGAGGACCCGGTGCGGCTGCTCGGGGAGGTCCCGGCCGCCCGGCTCGCCGCGCTCGCCGCCGACCGGCGGTTCCTGCGCAGACTCGGCGACCTGGCCGACGACCTGCAGGAGTACCTGACCGGCCCGCGCTGGTACCAGTCCCGGTCCGACGACGGACCGACCCCGCCGCCCGCCGCGATCGCCTACTTCTCCCCCGAGTACGGCATCGCCGCCGCGCTGCCGCAGTACTCCGGCGGGCTCGGCATCCTGGCCGGCGACCACCTCAAGGCGGCCAGCGACCTCGGCGTCCCGCTCATCGGCGTCGGCCTGTTCTACCGCCACGGCTACTTCCGGCAGTCCCTGAACCGGGACGGCTGGCAGCAGGAGCGCTACCCGCTGCTCGACCCGGACGAGCTGGCCGTCAGCCTGCTCCGCGAGCCGGACGGCACGCCCTGCCGGGTCGACCTCGCGCTGCCCGGCGGCCGCACCCTGGTCGCCCGGATCTGGAAGGCCCAGGTCGGCCGCGTCCCGCTGCTGCTGCTCGACTCCGACATCGAGGCCAACTCGCCCGCCGAACGGGACGTCACCGACCGGCTGTACGGCGGCGGCAGCGAGCACCGGCTGCTCCAGGAGATGCTGCTCGGCATCGGCGGCGTCCGGGCCGTGCGCGCCTACTGCCGGCTCACCGGGCACCCCGCCCCCGAGGTCTTCCACACCAACGAGGGCCACGCCGGCTTCCTCGGCATCGAGCGGATCCGCGAACTCGTCGCCGACCAGACTGCCGAGCTCGATTTCGCCGCCGCCCTGGAGTCCGTCCGGGCCGGCACCCTGTTCACCACCCACACGCCCGTCCCGGCCGGCATCGACCGCTTCGACCGCGACCTGGTCGCCCGGCACTTCGGCGGCGACGCCGCCCTGCCCGGCGTCCCGGCCGAGCAGGTGCTCGCGCTCGGCGCCGAGACCTGGCCCGGCGGGGACCCGAAGCTGTTCAACATGGCCGCCATGGGCCTGCGGCTCGCCCAGCGCGCCAACGGGGTCTCCACCCTGCACGGCGAGGTCAGCCGCGCCATGTTCAACGGCCTGTGGCCCGGCTTCGACGCCGCCGAGGTGCCGATCACCTCCGTCACCAACGGCGTGCACGCCGCGACCTGGATCGACCCGGCCGTCGTCCGGCTCGGCGCCGCCGAGATCGGCGCCGACCGCGCCGAGGAGGCGATGACCACCGGCGAGACCCAGCGCTGGACCGGCCTGGAGCGGATCGGCAACACCGAGGTCTGGGACCTGCGCCGCAGCCTGCGCGCCCAGCTGGTCGACGAGGCCCGGCAGCGGCTGCGCGCCTCCTGGCGCCAGCGCGGCGCCGGCGAGGCCGAACTCGGCTGGGTCTCCTCGGTGCTCGACCCGGACGTGCTCACCATCGGCTTCGCCCGCCGGGTGCCCTCCTACAAGCGGCTCACCCTGATGCTGCGCGACCCGGACCGGCTGCGCGGCCTGCTGCTGCACCCCACCCGGCCGGTGCAGATCGTGGTCGCCGGGAAGGCCCACCCGGCCGACGACGGCGGCAAGCGGCTGATCCAGCAGATGGTCGCCTTCGCCGACGACCCGGCCGTGCGGCACCGGATCGTCTTCCTGCCGGACTACGACATGGACATGGCCCGGCACCTCTACCCGGGCTGCGACGTCTGGCTGAACAACCCGCTGCGCCCGCTGGAGGCCTGCGGCACCTCCGGGATGAAGGCCGCGCTGAACGGCTGCCTCAACCTGTCCGTCCTGGACGGCTGGTGGGACGAGTGGTACGACGGCCAGAACGGCTGGGCGATCCCCACCGCCGACGAGAGCGCCGGGGGGCTCGACCCGGACAGCGGCGAGGCCGAGCGGCGCGACGACATCGAGGCCGCCGCGCTCTACGACCTGATCGAGGAGCAGGTCGCCGCCCGGTTCTACGACCGGGCCGGTGACGGGCTGCCGCACCGCTGGATCGCCATGGTCCGGCACACCCTGGTCACCCTCGGGCCCAAGGTGCTGGCCGGCCGGATGGTCCGCGAGTACGTGGACCGGCTGTACGCCCCGGCGGCCCTGGCCCAGCGGGAGCTCGCCGGGGACCACTACCGGGGCGCGCGGGAGCTGGCGGCCTGGAAGGCCAAGGTCCGCGCGGCCTGGCCGGCCGTGCTGGTCGAGCACGTCGAGGCGCAGGGCCCGGGCGAGGCCCAGGAGCTGGGCAGCGCGCTGGAGCTGCGGGTGCAGGTCGCGCTCGGGGCGCTGGAGCCGGGCGACGTCGAGGTGCAGGCCGTCTCCGGCCGGGTGGACGAGGCGGACGGCATCTCGGACGCCGCCGTGCTCGCCCTCAAGCCGGTCGGCGGGCCCGACCTGGACGGGCGGACCCGCTACGAGGGCTCGCTGGAGCTGGCCCGGACCGGCCCGTTCGGTTACACCGTCCGGGTGCTGCCCGCGCACCCCCGGCTGGCCTCGCCGGCCGAGCTGGGGCTGGTCGCCCTGCCCGCCGAGTCGGCCGGGATGGACGCCGGGCTGCTGCGCTGACCTTCTCCACCGGACGGGTGCCGGCCGTCGTACTCCGCGCGGGTACTACGGACGGCACCCGTCCGGTTGCCCGGCGTGTCGGGCGGCGGGAGCGTGGGCAGCATGATGCGAACCCTGCGCGCGATCGCCCTCGCCGCGCTCTCCGTAGTCCTCCTCGCGGCGCCGGCGCAGGCCGCCGCGCACTCCCTGGCCGCGCCGCCCGCCGAGGCGCGGATCTCGATCGAGCTGGTGTGCCCGCCGGACCCGGTCGTCCCCGGCGAGAGCGGCACGCTGGACGTGCGGATCGTCAACAACGGCCCGTCGACCACCACCGACGCCACCCTGGTGGTCGTGCACTTCCCGCCGCCCGGGGTGATCCGGTCCGCCGACCCGCCCGTCGCGCTCGACTACTTCGGCACCGGCAGCTCCTACACCGTCCCGGCGGGCCTGCCGCCGGGGGCCGCCGCGACGGAGAAGCTGGTGCTGCACGTCGCGCCGATCACCCTGCCGTTCACCACCATCGACGGCGACGTCCAGGCCTTCTACCCGGGTGACCCGGACCGGTCCGGCCACACCACGCCGTACAGCTTCACCACCGCCGACACCAAGGCGCACATGATGGTCGGCGCCTCCTCCGCCTGGCAGGCCGGGCACCCCGTCCCGCAGCCGGGCGACCTCACCGGCAAGCCCGGGTCGACCGTCAATCTGCCGCTGTGGGTCTACAACGCCGGGCCGTCCTACTCGCGCCACCCGATCGACGTGATGATCACCGCGCCCGAGCACACCGCGCTGACCGGCACGATTCCGTACGGCTGCACGGCCGCCGGGCCGAGGACGCTGACCTGCCGCTTCCAGAGCGGGCCGCGCTACCAGGACGCGATCTTCATCGAGGCGTCCGTGGAGATCGACCCGGACACCGTCGCCGGGCAGATCCTCCCCGGCGGGACGCTGGACGTGATCCCCTCGCCCGAGGAGGACTGCGGGCCGGTGTCCGACTGGCACACCGGCTTCGTGGTGACCGTGGACTGACCGGCCCCGGGAAAGGTGAAGGCCCGGCCGGGTACGTGACGGCGCACCCGGCCGGGCTCATCCATGGCCGCGTCAGACGAGACTGTCCCGCCAGGCGCGGTGCAGGACGGCGAAGCGGCCGGCGCCGTCGACCAGTTCCCGCGGGGTGCCGTCCTCGACGATCCGGCCCTGGTCCATCACCAGGACGCGGTCGGCGATCTCCACGGTGGAGAGCCGGTGCGCGATGATCACCGCCGTCCGGCCGGCCAGCACGGTGCGCATCGCCCGCTGGACGGCCTGCTCGCCGGGGACGTCCAGCGAGCTGGTCGCCTCGTCCAGGATCAGCACCGCAGGGTCGGCCAGCAGGGCGCGGGCGAAGGCGACCAGCTGGCGCTGCCCGGCGGAGATCCGGCCGCCGCGCTTGCGCACGTCGGTGTCGAAGCCGTCCGGCAGCGCGGCGATGAACTCGTACGCGCCGATGTCCCGGGCGGCCTGCTCGACCTCCTCGCGGCTCGCGGCGGGGCGGCCGATCGCGATGTTCTCGGCGACGGTGCCGGAGAACAGGAACGACTCCTGGGTCACCATCACCACGCCGCGCCGCAGTTCGGGCGTGGCGAGCTCGCGCAGGTCCACGCCGTCCAGCCGGACCAGGCCGCCGGTCGGGTCGTAGAACCGGGCCAGCAGCTTGGCGACCGTCGACTTGCCCGCGCCCGTCGCACCGACCACCGCGACCGTCTGCCCGGCCGGGATCACCAGGTCGAAGGGCGGCAGCACCTCCTTGCCGGTCCGGTAGGCGAACCGGGCCCGCTCGAAGCGGACTTCGCGCCCCTTCCGGGACTGGGCGGGCAGTTCCGCCGGCTCGGCCGGCTCGGCGACGGTCGGCTCGTGGGCGAGCAGGCCGGCGATCTTCTCCAGGGCGGCGGCCGCCGACTGGTAGCTGTTCAGGAACATCGCCAGCTGGTCGACCGGGTCGTACAGCCGGCGCAGGTAGAGCGTGAAGGCGGTCAGCACGCCGAGCTCCAGGGTGCCGCCGACCACCAGGTACGCGCCGAGCAGCGTCACGCCGGTGATCCACAGGTTGGCGGTGGCGCGGGAGAGGCCGACGTAGCGGGCGATCTCCAGCAGGCCGTCCGCCGCCGCCGTCGCCGAGCTCCGGTTGACCTGGGCGAAGGCGGCGTCGTTGGCCCGCTCGCGGCGGAACGCCTGCACCGGGCGGATGCCGTTCATGGTCTCGGTGAAGCGCACGATCAGCGAGGCCGCGGTGGTGCGGGAGCGGCGGTAGACCCGGCGCGAGCGGGTGCGGAACGAGCGGGCGATCAGCGCCAGCGGCAGGACGGAGGCCAGCGACACCAGGCCGAGCCGCCAGTCCAGCACCAGCAGCAGCACCGAGATGTAGCAGACCGACAGGAAGACCGTCAGCAGCTCCTGGAGGCCCTCGGACAGCAGCTCGCGCAGCGCGTCGATGTCGCTGGTGGCGCGGGAGATGATCCGGCCGGAGGTGTAGCGCTCGTGGAAGTCCAGGCTGAGCCGCTGGGCGTGCCGGAAGATCCGGCCGCGCAGGTCCAGCAGGACGTCCTGGTTCACCCGGGCGCTGATCTTGATGAACACCCACTGCAGCACCGGGCTGAGCAGCGCGCAGAACAGGTAGCCGGCCACCACCGCGATCAGCGGGCCGGAGTCGTGCGCGCGCAGCGCCGGGATGCCCCGGTCGATCGCCACGGCGACCAGCAGCGGGCCGGCCTGCAGCGCCGCCTGCTGGATCAGGATCACCGCCATCGCGACGGCGATCCGGGCCCGGTGCGGGGCGAGCAGCGAGCGCAGCAGGGCCCCGGGAGCGCCGGGCGGGACGGGGATGTCCTCCTCGTCCGCCGGGGGCGGCGGCAGCTCCTCCTCGACGGCCCCGGCGGACTCGACCGCCTCGGCCGGCCGGGCGGGCTCGCCCGGCCCGGCCTGGGAGGGTTCGACGGTGGTGGTCATCGGGCGGTGCTCCCCTCGGGGGTGGGGGCGCTCTGGCCCGACATCAGTTCGCGGTAGTGCGGACAGTCGCGCAGCAGTTCCTGGTGGGTGCCGACCGCCTCGATCCGGCCGTCCGCGAGCACCGCGACCCGGTCGGCCAGCAGCACCGTGCTGGGGCGGTGGGCGACCACCAGGGCGGTGGTGGAGCCCAGCACCTCGCGCAGTGCCCGTTCGACCAGCGCCTCGGTGTGCACGTCCAGCGCGGAGAGCGGGTCGTCCAGCACCAGGAAGGGCGGGTCGCCGACCACGGCGCGGGCCAGCGCGAGCCGCTGGCGCTGGCCGCCGGACAGGCTCAGGCCCTGCTCGCCGACCTCCGTCCCGGCCCCGGCGGGGAGCTTCTCGACGAAGCCGGCCTGGGCGGTGGCGAGGGCCGAGCGCAGCTGCGCCTCGCTCGCCCCGGGGGCGCCCATCAGGACGTTCTCCCGGACGGACGCGGAGAACAGGGTGGGCTCCTCGAAGGCGACGGAGACCAGCTCGCGCAGCCGCTGCCGGGGCAGTTCGCGGATGTCCCGGCCGTCCAGGGTGATGGTGCCGGCGGTGGCCTCGTACAGCCGGGGGAGCAGCGCGGTGAGGGTGGTCTTGCCGCTGCCGGTGGCGCCGACCAGGGCCATCGTCTCGCCGCTGCGGATGTGCAGGTCGATGCCGGCCAGCAGGTCGGGGCTGCCCTCGGGGGCGTCGGGGTAGCGGAACCGGACGCCGGTGAGGCGGATGCCGTCCGGCGCGGCGCCGGCGCCCGGGCCGTCCGCGGCGGGCAGGTCGTGGGCGGTGCCCGCGTCCTCGGCCTCGGGGGCGTCCATCACCTCGTAGAAGCGGTCGGTGGCGGTGGCGGCCTCGTTGGCGTAGGCGAGCAGCCAGCCCAGCGACTCGACCGGCCAGCGCAGCGCGAGCGCGGTGGACAGGAAGGCGACCAGGGTGCCGGTGCTCAGCTCGTCGTGGGCGACCAGGTAGGCGCCGACCGCGAGGGCGCAGGCGAGGGCGACCTCCGGCAGGCCGACGATGACGGCCCACAGGTTGGCCAGCAGGTGGGCCTTGCGCAGCTCGGTGCGGCGCAGCCGGTGGGACTGCTCGCGGAAGCGCTCGGCCATCGCGCGGTGCCGGCCGAAGGCCTTGAGGATGCGGATGCCGAGCACGGACTCCTCGACCACGGTGGCGAGGTCGCCGTTCTGGTCCTGGGCGCGGCGGGCGGTGGCCGAGTAGCCGCCCTCGAAGCGCCGGGTGAGCAGGAGCAGCGGGGCGGCGGGCGCCAGGAAGATCAGGGCGAGCCGCCAGTCCTGGGTGAACATCATCACCGCGCCGGCCAGGAAGGTGGCCGAGTTGACGATCAGGAAGATCAGCGCGAAGGCCAGGAACAGCCGGATCGTGTACAGGTCGGCGGTGGCCCGGGAGAGCAGCTGGCCGGAGCCCCAGCGGTCGTGGAAGGCGACCGGCAGCCGCTGCAGCTTGGCGAACAGGTCGCCGCGCATGGACGACTCCAGCCCGGCCAGCGGGCGGGCCAGGACCACCCGGCGGGTGTAGAACAGTCCGGCCTCGACCAGGCCGAGGGCGAGCAGCAGGCCGATCAGCGGCCACAGCGCGCCGAGGTCGTGGTCGGCGACCGGGCCGTCGACGATCCGGCCGAGCACCACCGGGACGGCGAGGGTGGTGAGCATGGCGGTGGTGGCGGTGGTGGCCGAGACGGCCAGCCGGCCGCGGACGACCCGCGCGTAGGGCCACAGGCGCAGCAGTGAGCGGACCGCGGAGCGGCGCCCGCTCCCGGTGGTGTCGTCGTCGTGTCGGTTCTCGGCCATCGCGGTGAGGGTAGGCCGGGTCCGCGTCATATCTCATCCGGTTTTTCACCCCTGACGGTGTCGTCCGGCGAGAACCGGCCACGCGTACGGGCGGTGCGGGGGTGGGCGAAGGGGCGTGCGCGTCCGTTCGTGCAGGGAGGAGCGCGTCGTGCGCCTCTTGCGGGCGCCGCCGCATCGGCCGATTACATCTCCTGACGGATGCCCGAGATCGGGAACAGAGTGACGGGAGATGAAGGACATGACGGTCGACACCGAGTCCGGCCCCAGCGGCGGCGCGGCGGCACTGGTACAGGTACGGGCGCAGCTGAGCCTCAGCACGGCGGCGGCGCGGAACCTGGCGACGACGACCAAGTCGGCGCCGCAGATGCAGGAGATCACCTCCCGCTGGCTGCTCAAGATGCTGCCCTGGGTGCAGGTCGATGCGGGCACCTACCGGGTCAACCGGCGGCTCAGCTACGCCACCGGGCGCGGCCGGGTGGGCTTCGCGAAGACCGGCTCCACGGTGACCGTGATCGCCCCCTCGCTGACCGAGGTGCCCGCGCTGCGCGGTTTCGAGGACGAGGCGGTGCTGGAGGAGCTGGCCCGCCGGTTCGTGCAGCGGGACTTCGCCCCGGGCGACGTGCTGGTGCGCGAGGGCGAGCCGATCGCCGAGGTGTTCCTGATCGCGCACGGCAAGGTCGAGCGTCTGGGTACCGGCAAGTACGGTGAGGAGACGGTGGTCGGCACCCTGGCCGATGGCGACCACATCGGCGACGAGGGGCTGACCGAGGCCTCCGGCAACTGGCCGTACACGGTGCGGGCGGCGACGGCGGGCGTCGCGATGGCGCTGCAGTGGTCGCAGTTCCAGGAGCTCACCGACCGCTCCACGGAGTTGCGCGAGCACCTGCTGGGCTTCGCCGCCGACGCCGCGCAGGCGCAGAACGCGCACGGCGAGGCGGAGATCGACCTGTCGGCCGGCCACGAGGGCGAGTACGAGCTCCCCGGCGCCTTCGTGGACTACGAGTTGAAGCCGCGCGAGTACGAGCTGAGCGTCGCGCAGACCGTGCTCAAGGTGCACACCCGCGTCGCCGACCTCTACAACCACCCGATGAACCAGACCGAGCACCAGCTGCGGCTGACCATCGAGGCGCTGCGCGAGCGCCAGGAGCACGAGCTGATCAACAACCCGGAGTTCGGGCTGCTCGGCAACACCGACTTCGACCAGCGGATCCAGACCCACTCCGGCGCGCCCACGCCGGACGACCTGGACGACCTGCTCGCGATGCGCCGCGACACCGACTTCCTGTTCGCCCACCCGCGCGCGATCGCCGCCTTCGAGCGGGAGTGCAACCGGCTCGGCGTCTACCCCGGCACCGCCGAGGTGCTCGGCAAGCAGCGGCCGACCTGGCGCGGGGTGCCGATCTTCCCGTGCAACAAGATCCCGGTGGCGGACAACCAGACCACCTCGTTCCTCGCGATGCGCGTCGGCGAGGACAACCAGGGTGTGGTGGGCCTCAACCAGATCGGCATCCCGGACGAGGTCGAGCCCTCGCTGAACGTCCGGTTCATGGGCATCGACGAGAAGGCGATCGCCTCCTACCTGGTGAGCGCCTACTACTCGGTGGCGGTGCTGGTGCCGGACGCGATCGGCGTGCTGGAGAACGTCGAGGTCGGGCACGCCCGCAACTGACCTGTGATTCTCGCGAGTCAGGGGAGTGGGGCGGGCGCGCGCAGCAGGAGCAGCGCGCGCCCGCCCAGCACCACCGCGCCGGCCGGGTGCGGCTCGCCGGCCCCGGCGGTGTCGACGACCGTCTCGTAGCGGGCCTCCGGTGCCGCCCAGGGCTCGCGAGGCAGGGTGAACACCACGGGTTCGTGGCCGGCGTTGAGCAGCAGCAGGAAGTCGTCGTCCCGCACCGGCCGCCCGGCGTCGTCCCGTTCGGACATCGCGCTGCCGGACAGCAGCATGCCGAGGCAGGCGGTCGGGGCGAACCAGTCGGCCTCGGTCATCTCCTTGCCGAGCGGGGTGAACCAGGCGAGGTCCGGGCGACCGCCGGGGGCGGCGGCCCGGCCGGAGAAGAACGCCCGCCGGCGCAGCACCGGGTGGGCGCGGCGCAGCCGGACCAGCCGGGCGGTCAGCTCGGTCAGCTCGCGCCACTCGGGCCGCTCCAGCGTCGACCAGTCGACCCAGCCGACCTCGTTGTCCTGGCAGTAGGCGTTGTTGTTGCCGCCCTGGGTGCGGCCGAACTCGTCCCCGGCGGTGATCATCGGGACGCCGGTGGAGAGCAGCAACGTGGCCAGCAGGTTGCGCAGTTGGCGCAACCGCAGGGCGTTGACCTCCGGGTCGGCGGTCTCGCCCTCGACGCCGTGGTTCCAGGACCGGTTGTCGTCGGTGCCGTCCCGGCCGCCCTCGCCGTTCGCCTCGTTGTGCTTGCGGTCGTAGGAGACCAGGTCGCGCAGGGTGAAACCGTCGTGCGCCGTCACGTAGTTGACGGAGGCGTGCGGGCGGCGGCCGTCGCGCTGGTAGAGGTCGGAGGAGCCGGAGAGGCGGTAGCCGAGTTCGCGGACGTCCGGGTGGGCGCCGCGCCAGAAGTCCCGTACGGTGTCGCGGTAGCGGTCGTTCCACTCGGCCCACAGCGGCGGGAAGCCGCCCACCTGGTAGCCGCCCGGGCCGACGTCCCACGGCTCGGCGATCAGCTTCACCCGGGACAGCAGCGGGTCCTGGGCGACGGCGGCGAGGAACGGGTGCTCCGGGTCGACGCCGTCCGAGGCCCGGGCCAGGGCGGCGGCCAGGTCGAAGCGGAAGCCGTCCACGCCCATCTCGGCGACCCAGTAGCGCAGCGAGTCGGTGATCAGCCGGATCACCTGCGGGCGGCGGGTGTCCAGGGTGTTGCCGCAGCCGGTGTAGTCGGTGTAGCCGCGCGGGCGGTGCGGGGCGAGGCGGTAGTGGGCGGCGTTGTCGATGCCGCGCAGCGCGAGGGTCGGGCCCAACTCGGAGCCCTCGGCGGTGTGGTTGAACACCACGTCGAGGATCACCTCGATCCCGGCGGCGTGCAGCGCGCGCACCATCCGCTTGAACTCGCCGACCTGGCCGCCGCGCGAGCCCGAGGCGGAGTAGCCGGCGTGCGGGGCGAAGTAGCCGATCGTGTTGTAGCCCCAGTAGTTGACCAGGCCGCGCGCCTGCAGGTGGTCCTCGCTGACGTACTGGTGGACGGGCAGCAGCTCGACGGCGGTGACGCCGAGGCGGGTGAGGTGGGCGAGCGCGGCGGGGTGGGCGAGGCCGGCGTAGGTGCCGCGCAGGGCCGGGGGGACGTCGGGGTGGCGCATGGTGAAGCCGCGCACGTGCAGCTCGTAGAGGACGGTCTCGGACCACGGGGTCTTCGGGCGGTGGTCGTCGGACCAGTCGTCGTCGTCCGCGACGACCACGGATCTGGGCACGTGGGCGGCCGAGTCGCGGTTGTCCCGGACGGTGTCGGCGACGTCCGCCTCCGGCCAGTTGCGGACGGCGGCGCAGACCGCGTCGTGCGCGGTGTAGTGGCCGTCGACCGCGCGGGCGTACGGGTCGAGCAGCAGCTTCGCCGGGTTCCAGCGGGCGCCCGTCCACGGGTCCCAGCGGCCGTGCACGCGGTAGCCGTAGCGGGTGCCGGGGAGCACGCCGGGCAGGAAGCCGTGCCAGACCTGGAGGTCCTGTTCGGTGAGGCGGTGCCGGGTCTCCCGGCCGTCCTCGTCGAACAGGCACAGGTCGACGGCCTCGGCGCCGGCGGCCCAGAGGGCGAAGTTGGTGCCCCGGTGGTCCGGGCGGTAGCGGGCGCCGAGCGGGTGCGGGCTGCCGGGCCGGGTCTCCCCGTGCTCGTCCGGCCGTGCCGCGGCTTCCAGCTCCTGCCCTGACGCCATGGCCGTACCTCCCTGTCCCGGACCTCATGCCGTTGTTTCCTTCCCGGAATGGGGCGGGGGGAAGCCGTTGAACGGGGGCTTACCGGCGGATGGCTGTTCGGAGGTGGGCTCCCGGGAGGGCGGGCGCGCGGGCGTCGCCCCGCGCGCCCGCGGGGGGCGTGCGGGACGTGTCCCCGGCGGGACGGGCCTCGTTGTTCCTGGCGGCGGAACCGGACAGTGGGAGGCCCCGATGCGGCGCCGAGTACGGGTGTGGGCGCGGCGTGCGGCGGCGGTGGGCTGCTGCGTGGCCGTTCTGGCGGGGTGCGGCGGTTCGCCGGGCGCTCCGGTCGGCGACGGTGCTTCGGCCACGGTGACCGCGCCCGCGCCGCCGCCGTCCCGGGCGGTGCTCACGGTGCAGCCCGCGGACGGGGCGCAGGACGTGCCGCCGGAGGGGGCGGTGAAGGTGGCGGCGGCGCAGGGGAGGCTGCTGTCCGTCCGGCTGGCCGACGCCCGGGGCACCGAGGTGCCGGGGACGATCGCGGCGGACGGGGCCTCGTGGGCGCCGGACGGTCCGCTGCCGCTGGGGACGGCGTTCACGCTGGACTCCGTCGCGGAGGACGAGCAGGGGCAGAAGGCGGCCCAGCACGCGGAGTTCTCGACCGTCGCCCGGGCGCACACCTTCGTCGCGTTCTTCACGCCCGAGGACGGGTCGACGGTCGGGGTGGGGATGCCGGTGTCGCTGCGGTTCAGCCGTCCGATCGCGGACCGGGCGGCGGTGGAGCGGGCGGTGCAGGTGACTGCGGACCCGCCGGTGCGGGTGGCCGCGCACTGGTTCGGCAACCAGCGGCTGGACTTCCGGCCGCAGCAGTACTGGGCGGCCGGGACCAGGGTGTCCGTGGCGCTGCGGCTGAAGGACGTGCAGGGCGCGCCGGGTGACTTCGGCAGTCAGAGCCGGGACCTGCACTTCACCATCGGCCGGGCGCAGGTCTCCGGCGTGGACCTGGACGCGCACACCCTGACCGTCCGGGCCGGGCAGGGCGGCAAGGTGCTCCGGGTGCTCAAGGTGTCCGGCGGCAGCCCCGAGCACTCGACCTACCGGGGGGTGCTGGTGGTGTCGGAGAAGTACCAGGTGACCCGGATGAACTCGCAGACCGTGGGCATGGGCGACGAGTACGACATCAAGGACGTCCCGCACGCGATGCGGCTGACCGGCTCCGGCACGTTCGTGCACGGCAACTACTGGGCGAACCCGGCGGTGTTCGGCACCGCCAACACCAGCCACGGGTGCATCGGCCTGGCCGACACCAAGGGCGGTACCGGCAAGGACACGCCGGCGGGCTGGCTGTTCGAGCACACGATCCCGGGCGACGTGCTGGAGGTGAAGGCCTCCGCGGGGGACTTCGTGCCGCCCTCGAACGGTCTCAACGGCTGGAACCTGCCCTGGGACCAGTGGCTGGCCGGCAGCGCGCTGCGCTAGCCGTCCGGCGGTCTTCACGACGGGTTCACCCCCGCTCCACCCACCTCCCCTCCGGATTCACCCGGACGGCCCAGTTATCCTGCTCCGGCGCGTCGTGCCCCGGAGGGGGAAGATCGGCGCCCGGTGCAACTCATGGGGGCACTCGGCGCGTCAAGAGAGTGGATAACGGGAGGGGAGAGACCGTGAAGACGGGTAAGGCGGCCGGCGCCGCGATACGCACCGGCCGATTCGGGCGCAGGGGAGCCGCTGCGCTGGTCATGGGCGGGGTGCTGCTGCTGACCGCGGCCTGCAACGACGACAAGGGCGGTTCGGGCGGGGGGTCCGGCGGCGACAACGCGGCCTCGGCCTCGGCGCCGGCGGACGGGGGTGCCTCGGCTGCGCCGAAGACCTCGGCCGCGGTGCTGAACGTCGAGCCGAAGGACGGTGCCCAGGACGTCGCGCCGACCGGTCTGCAGGTGTCCGTCTCGAACGGCAAGCTGACCACCGTCGAGGTGACCGACAAGGACGGCAAGCCGGTCGAGGGCGCGATCACCCCGGACGGCACCGGCTGGAAGCCGGCGGCGGGCCTCGCGGTCGGCACGGCCTACAAGGTGAACGCGCAGGCCAAGGACGCGGACGGGCTGGTGGCCGCGTCCACCACCTCCTTCACCACGCTGACGCCGGAGAAGAAGGTCTCCACCAACGACAACATCAGCGACGGCGCCACCTACGGCGTCGGCATGATCGTCTCGGTGAACTTCACCAAGGACGTCAAGAACAAGGACGCCGTCCTCAAGGGCATCACCATCGACGCCGGCGGCACCGAGGTGAAGGGCCACTGGTTCGGCGACCGGCGGGTGGACTTCCGTCCGGCCGATTACTGGAAGCCGAACACCAAGGTCGTCATCAAGTACCGGCTGAAGAACGTCGAGGTGTCCCCGGGCGTCTACGGCGACGTGGACAAGGACGAGCCGTTCACCATCGGCCGTTCGCGGATCGCCACGGCGGACGCCAAGTCGCACCAGATGACCGTCGACCAGGGCGGCAAGGTCAGCACCGTGCCGGTCACCCTGGGCGCGGACGCGACGCCGTCCTGGGGCGGGACGATGGTGATCATGTCCAAGGAGAAGGTCACCCGGATGAACTCGCAGACCGTCGGTCTCGGCGGCGAGTACGACATCCAGGACGTGCCGCACGCGATGCGGCTGACCACCTCGGGCACCTTCGTGCACGGCAACTACTGGTCGAGCCCGTTCGGCAAGAGCAACGCCAGCCACGGCTGCGTCTCGATGGCCGACGAGAAGGGCGGCAGCGACTCCTCGGTCGCCGGCAAGTTCTTCAACGACTCGATCGTCGGCGACGTCGTGAAGATCGTGAACACCAAGGAGAAGACCGTCGCCCCGTCCAACGGGCTCGGCGGCTGGAACGTGGCCTGGGCGAACTGGTAGGCCGGATCGCCCCGGTGGCCCGGTGAACCCGGGCCACCGGGGGATTCCGTTGGGTTTCATGCCGGCACCGTGTCGGCGGTTTCATGCCGGGGCGGCTCGAACCTCACCCGTTGGGGTCGGGCCGTTCCGGCTTCCGGGGCGATGAGCCCCTCGAACGGCGCAACCTTTCCGGAGGGCCGGCGCATCTAGCGGTCGGGGCCCGCGGGCCCCTGGGGAGCAGAGGGAGGGATCGACGTGAGGTCGATACGCAGAGTGGTGGCCGCCGGTGTGGTCGGCGGGGCGATGGTGCTGACGGCGGCCTGCAGCAGTGGGGGCAGCGGCGGCGGCAGCGCGGCCAAGGCCGACATCGGGGCCGGTGCGGCCCCCGCCTCGGCGGCGGCGACGCCGGGCAGTGCGGCGCCGAAGGTGTCGCAGGCCGCGGTGAGCATCGAGCCGAAGACCGGCTCGGTGGACGTGGCGCCGGCCGCGCTCAAGGTCGGCGCGACGGGCGGCAAGCTCACCACCGTCAAGGTGAGCGACAAGTCCGGCAAGGAGGTGCCCGGCACGATCGCCGCGGACGGCCTGAGCTGGACCCCGACCGGCGGTCTCTCGGTCGGCACGGCCTACCAGGTCAGCGCGATGGCGGCGGACGCCAACGGCGTGGTCGCGGAGGCGGACAGCAGCTTCACCACGCTGACGCCGGAGGTGCAGGCCAAGGCCGCCGACAACGTCGACGACAACGCGACGTACGGCGTCGGCATGATCGTCTCGGTGGAGTTCACCAAGGACGTCAAGAACAAGGACGCCGTCGCCAAGGGCATCACCTTCGAGACGAACAACGGCACGGTCGTCAAGGGCCACTGGTTCGGCGACCGGCGGCTGGACTTCCGCCCGGAGAACTACTGGAAGCCGGGCACCAAGGTGACGGTGCACTACCGGCTGAAGAGCGTGGAGATCGCGCCGGGCGTCTACGGCGGTTCGGACCGGGACGAGCCCTTCACTATCGGGCGAAGCCAGGTCTCGACGGTTGACGCCGCCGCGCACCAGATGACCGTCGTCGGGGACGGCGGCAAGACCGAGCAGGTCGACATCACCTCCGGCTCGGACGACCACCCGACCTGGAACGGCACCATGGTCGTCATGTCCAAGGAGGGCACGGTGCGGATGCAGTCCAGCACCCTGCCCGGCATGACCGGCGCGCCGTACGACCTGCAGGTGCCGCACTCGATGCGGCTCACCACGTCCGGGACGTACGTGCACGGCAACTGGTGGGCCCGCAACGGCGTGTTCGGCGGGGACAACGTCAGCCACGGCTGCGTCGGGCTCAAGGACGCGGAGGGCGGCGGCAGTTCCACCAGCGCCGGGAAGTTCTACGACAACTCGATCATCGGCGACGTCGTGATCGTCAAGAACTCGATCAAGAAGGAGACGCTGGAGCCGGACAACGGGCTCAGCGGCTGGAACCTCGCCTGGGGCCAGTGGTAGGCGGGCGCTGAGCGGGCACCGACCCGCTGGTGAACGGGCGTCGGGGTCAACCCGGGATTGACCGGGGTGGCCCCGACGCGTTTTCCGACGCCTGTTCGGGCCGTCGCCGGCGGGTTTCGGATTGCTCCCGGCATATGCCGAACCGGGCGTGATCGTTTGCTCATTGTCCGTACGCGGCCGCTTGCGTTCCGCAATGATGGTCCGCATGGCGGGTTGGGGCGAAACAGATCAGTCAGTGGTTACCGTGGCCGGCGCTCGGGCCGCCCACGTCGCCGAGGCGGCTTGGGCGGACGTCCCGGGCGCGCTCTCGGAGCTGGAGCGGCTCAGCTCGGCGGAGCTGGAGGAGATGTACTCCGGCAGGCTGTGCGACCAGTCCTCGCCGAACGAGGTGCGGCTGCCGTCCCGGCCGGAGTCCGGCCCGGTGGCCCGGCGGCTGGTGCTCTCCGTCCTGCAGTCCTGGGAGCTCCACCAGCACCTGGCGGCGGGCGAGTTGCTCACCAGCGAGCTGGTCTCCAACGCGATCCGGCACGCCGGCGGGCGCACCATCGGCCTCTTCGTCGGCCGCAAGCCCGGGTGGCTGCGGGTCGAGGTCCGCGACTCCTCGCGGTCGCTGCCCTGCATGATCCTCGCCGAGCCGCGGCCGGTGAACGAGCGCGGGCGGGGGCTGAAGGTCGTCGACGACCTGGCCGACCGCTGGGGCGCGGACCTGCTGCCGCGCGGCAAGGGCGTCTGGTTCGAGCTGAAGGTGCGCGACCGGAACTGAGCCGCCGTGCCGGCCGCGGCTGCGACTGTGCTGCCGCGGCCGTGCGGCTGCGGATACGCGCAGGGCCCCCGGGTTCGCCGTGTTCGGCGATGGGGGCCCCTGCAAGTCATCGCGCCGGCCAAGGGGGTGCGTGCCGCACGATGGGCGTCGACAGTGCCAGGTCGGGCCCGCCGAAGTCTTCGTTGCGTCGACTATCGCACGGATCTCAGCATGTGGGCAAACCGGGCGGCTTGGAATGAAAGGTTTGTAACCTACTTCACCTTTGGAATTTGCATAGGTTAACGCCGGGACCTGTGAATATTCATGATCCAGGGCTCAGGACAGCATGGCGATCCGATACTGCATGATCCGGTAGATCGTCGGGTCCGGGACGTACCACTGGCTGACGACGATGTGGAAGTTGCCGAAGGTCGAGCCGGGGATCACGAAGCCGCCGTACGGGCTGAGGACGAGGTTGCCGGCCTCCTGGCCCGGGGCGCAGGGCAGGATCATGGTCTGCTCCAGCGTCGTGGTCAGGTCCGAGGTCGGGAGCGGGAAGACCATCGCCCTGATCGACAGCGGGTCCATGTTCAGCCAGGTGAGGACGTACTTGCCGTCCATCGCGCGGAAGCAGATCTCGCCCCACTTGCGGGTGCCGAAGACGGTCGTCGGGGCGGGCGCGTTCCACTGCCAGCCGCTGTCCGTGAAGCCCCACGGCTCGTAGGCGGCCGGGTTGCCGAGGCTGTCCTGCCGCACCCGGTGCAGCAGCATCCCGGATTCGACGTCGCGGTTGAAGACCGTGGACAGCACGTAGCAGTAGCCGTCGTCGGCCACGGCATAGGTCTTCTGCTGGAACTGGCCGCCGTACAGGTCGGCCGGCCACTGGCACAGGTAGTCCCAGGTCTCGCCGTTGTCGGTGGAGCGCCAGAAGTCGGTGTGGTGGGTGTTGTAGATGACGCCGCGCATCAGGTGCATGTACATCACGCCGTTGACGACGAACACGTCGGACGGGATCGCCGTCGTGCGCCCGCCGTCGACCGGGGTGTGCGGCTCGTCGACGAGGCTGCGGGCGTGGTCGCCGCCGACGCTGCCGTCGATCCGGAGGTTGTTCAGGTCCGCGCTGCTGGAACGCAGGCCCACCGGGGCGTACCAGTCGCCGTCGCCCACCCCGCTGCCGTCGAAGGTGTCGCCGCAGACGAAGAGCATGGTGCCGTCCGGGCACCGCACGGGGATGCCGAGGTCCGTCCACGGTGCGCCGACCGGACCGGTCTCGGCGAGGCCGCTGAGGTTCTTCACCTTGGTCGCGATGGTGGGGGCGGTCGGGTCGTTCGGGCCGCCGGCGATCGCGGCGGGGGTGCCGGCCGCGAAGGCCCCCGCCCCCAGGGCGACGCCGGCGCCGATCCGGAGCAGCGTGCGGCGGGTGATGTCGTCTCCGGCTGGTTCGTGCGTCATGGCGGCCTTCCGGGTCGAGGAGTTCTGCGGCGTCCCGAGGCTATGGGCGCCGTCGCCGCTCCGCCGATCGGTGGACGAACCTTCACCCGAATGAGCTAGACCTGAAGGGGATTCGCACTTCTGACGCCGCTCATCGCCGCGCGGATGCGGGCGGCGTGGTGATGGACGGCCGTGGGGGAGAGGTGGGTTGGGGGTGGCGGCAGGGGCGTGGCGCCGGTACGGCAGGCGCGGCAGAGGCCGCCGAGGAGGGCGTGCGGGCGGCAGGGGGTGCGGCAGGTGGTGCACTCGGCGATGCGGGTGGCCGGCTCCGGCAAGGGGCGTTCCGGGGGCAGCTTGTCGAGCAGGCGGCGGCGGGTGAAGGCCGCCGGGCTGTGGACGGACGGCGGGAGGCCCCCGGTGAGGGCGGCCGTGAAGAGGGCCGGGGTGGTGCCCCGGGCGAACCACTCGGCGGCGAGCGGTTCGAGCGTGGCGCAGTCGGCGGCGGAGAGGGCGAGCCGGGGGTCGGTGAGGCCGAGGCCGGCGAGGGCCGCGTAGGCGGCCGAGGTGGGGGACGTGCGGTTGAGCGTGCGCTCCTTCGGGGGATCGGGCGCTGCGGGCGTTGACGCCTCGCCGGTGGCGATGAAGTGCGCCCACCAGGCGTCGCTGCGCGGCGTCCGGGAGAAGTAGGTGCGGAACACCCACCGGCAGTCCTTGGAGTTGACGCGCTCCCGGACGCGGCGCAGGTGACCTGCGATGGAGAGGTTGGTGAGCGCCGTGCGGACGGCCATCTGCCCGTAGAGGGGCTGGTGGGCGGCGAGGGTCTTGACGTCCATCGCCGCGCCGTCCGGGAGGTGGTCGATCAGCGAGGCGAGGTAGGCCTCGCGGACGGGGAGGTGCGAGAAGTCGCGCTGCTCGGGAGGAAGCTGGTCCGGAGCGGACTGCTTGCCGTATCCGGGCGCGGCCATGGCGGTAGAGTCGTGGATAGCCACAGGATCGACTGCTTTCGATCGTGCCGGTCAGACCCCCGTTCGGTGTTGGCGCACCGGCGGGGGTTGTTTCGTTGCTGCGCACGCTACACGCCGCGACCGGCTGCGGCGAAGTTGTGACGATAAGTCATATCTGCTGTGCGCGGAGGTGGTTGGAAGGTGGTTACCCACCCGTTCCACTAGGAGGTCACTCGACCCGCGCCGCTTGAGCTTCGAGCGCGAAGGTGAGGAAGGATGCCCAGGCCTCGGGGGAGAACGCGAGGGTCGGGCCGGCCTTGTCCTTGGAGTCGCGGACATGGATGGCGGTGGGGCGGGAGGCGACTTCGACACAGTCGCCGCCCTCGTAGTCGCTGTAGCTGGACTTGAACCATGCCATTTCGGCGTTCATAGCTGCTCCAGTGTCTTCCTGATGAGCTTCGCTGAATCCTGAGTGTTCAGGGCCTGCGCGCGGATCATCGCGTGGCGTCGGCTGAGTTCGCCGACAAGACACGGATCTGAGTGAAGTGCGTTCGTTCCGTGAGTCTCGACATAGGCGTACTGCTCGTTGCTGCTCGTTTCCATGATGATCAGCGATCCCGAGAGGGAGGAGGGGGTTGCATGCCCGGTGGGTACGACGTGGACCTGGATGTGGTGCGAGTGCTCAAACTCAAGCAGTCGCAGGAGCTGTCCCTCCATGACCTTCTCGCCGCCGATGAATGTGTGGAGGGCGGCTTCGTAGATTGTGAAGTGAAACAGCACCGTGGGTAGCTTGAGCCGTTCTTGCCGCTTGAGGCGCGCCTCCAGGCGCCTTCCAGCGGTGGCGTCATCCACAGGCGGCATGCTGCGGTATAGGAGCGTCCTCGCGTACTCCTCGGTCTGCATCAAGCCTGGGATGTAGAGGGGTTCGTACGAGTAGTAGGCGACGGCATTGTCCGCGACCTCGCGATAGGCATCGCTGCGAGCGGGAGTGGCCTCTGGGGCGAGGTAGGGGTGGGCTGCCAGCAGCATCCCCCTGGCGTCGCACAACTCATCTGCCACTGTGAGCAACTTGAGCGATGGCTTCCTCCTGCCTCCCTCCATCGACCGCACGCTCTCGATGTCGTAGTTGGAGGCCTTGCTCAACTCCTCCCGCGTCACGCCGGCCAGTTCGCGCCATCGCTTGATCTGGTTTCCGCAGTACTTCCACGCCATCGGGTTCTGCTTCGGCGTGCTCATCGGCCCGACCCCTCCCTGCCCTGGTCAAAGGGTGGTTCATCTTCGCGTTGTACCGGCGGTGTGACTCCTGAGGGTATGCCCGCGTCCCGACTCTTGAAGGGTGAAATGGCCGAACTCAGCTCCTGCGGGTGACGCCCGACTCCTCTCACCCCGAAGGACTCTGATGACCGTTCAGCCCGTCGACGCCATCGAGTGGATGCTCCCCCGCCACCCCCGCAGCGCCGCTCGCGCCCGCATCCGGCTCCTGCGGCAGGCCTTCGACTGGCACATCCACGACGAGTCCGCCGAGATCGCGATGCTCCTCCTCAGCGAGCTCGTCGCCAACGCCTGTCACCACCCCCGCGTCCCGCGCGACCGCCTGATCGGCGTCCGGCTCCTCCTCCCCACCGACACCGTCCTCCGGGTCGAGGTCGCCGACGCCGGCGCCGACCTCCCCGTCCTCCGGCGGGCCGCCCCCGAGGACGAGTCCGGCCGTGGCCTCGAACTCGTCGACGCCCTTTCGACCTCCTGGGGTGCCCACTCCCGGGGCGCGGGCTGCATCGGCAAGATCGTTTGGTTCGAACTCGCCCTCTCCGCCCCGGCGAAGCCGACCTCGGTGCGCGCGATTCCGTGAGGCGGATGGGGGAGCGCTGCGCAGGAAGTCGGCCCGGCCGACTTCCTGCGCAGATCCCGCCGAGGTTCCGATTGTTAGGCTCGCGGCGGTGAGGTCGCCCGCACGGTAAAGAACGGGACCCGGGGTGCGGACAGGGTCGTTTGCCCCACCCCTGCACGGCTGCCGTCTCCCGCAGCCTCAAAGTAAGTCTTATGCCTTGAGCTCTATCATGATGGCATGGTTATGGAGAGGGGTGCGGCGATGAAGACGATCGGGCTGATCGGCGGGATGAGCTGGGAGTCGACGGCGGAGTACTACCGCCTGGTCAACGAGTTCACGCGGGAGCGCCTCGGCGGACTCCACTCGGCGCGGTGCGTGCTCTACTCGGTGGACTTCGCGGAGATCGAGCGACTGCAGGTCCAGGGCCGCTGGGCGGAGGCCGGGGAGGCCCTGGCCGCGGCCGCCCGGGCCCTCGAAGCGGCCGGCGCGGACCTGGTGCTGATCTGCACCAACACCATGCACAAGGTCGCCGACCAGGTCGAGGCGGCGGTCTCCGTCCCCCTGCTGCACCTGGCCGACGCCACCGCGGAGGCGGTCCGGGCGGCCGGCCTGCGCCGGGTCGGCCTGCTGGGAACCGCGTTCACCATGGAGCAGGACTTCTACCGGGGCCGGCTCGAAGCCGGCGGGCTCGACGTGCTCGTCCCGGACGCCGACGGGCGCGCGACCGTTCACCGGGTGATCTACGAGGAGCTCTGCCTGGGCGTCGTGCGGGAGGAGTCGCGGGCCGCCTACCGGCAGGTCATCGCGGACCTGGTCGCCGCCGGCGCGGAGGGCGTCATCCTGGGCTGCACCGAGATCGAGCTGCTCGTCGGGCCCGAGGACAGTCCCGTCCCGCTCTTCCCGACCGCGCGACTGCACGCGGCGGCGGCCGTGCGCGCGGCACTGTCCGGTGCGTGACCACGGGTCGACCTCCCGCACGGCCCGGCCGTAGCATCGGGGGCGTGAACCTCTACTGGCACGCCGTGCTGCCACCGCTCCGCGCCTGATCGGGCGTACGCGGCGGTGGTCTGACCCCCTCCCCGAGCCCCGGTTCGGCCCGCTGAGGCCGCCGGGTGCCGTTCTGGCGTGCGCCCGTTCTCGAAACCACTCCCACTGACGGTTTTCGACGACGGAAGTTCACGACTGTGCCGAATCGTTTGTCTGCGTCTGCGTCTGCGCCCGCGTCTGCGTCTGCGCCCGCGTCCGCGCCTGCTCGGCCTCGCCCCGCCGGGCGGGCCGGCGGCGCGCTGCCGATCCTCGCGGCGGCCCTGCTCTGGGGCACCACCGGGACGGCCAGCGCCCTCGCCCCGGCCGGCGCCCCGGCCGCCGGGATCGGGGCGGCGGCCCTGATGCTCGGCGGGCTGCTGCTGTTCCTCACCGACCGCACCGCCTGGACCCTGCCCCGCACCTGCGACGCCCGCGAGCGCCGGCTGCTCGCGCTCGGAGCGGTGGCGGTGGTCGGCTACCCGCTGACCTTCTACCCGGCGGTCACCCGCACCGGCGTCGCCGTCGCCACGGTGATCGCGCTCGGCAGCGCTCCGGTGTTCACCGGGCTGCTCGGTTGGCTCACCCGGCAGGGGCGCCCCGGCGGGCGCTGGGCGGGAGCCACCGGGCTCGCCGTGCTCGGCTGCGTCGTCCTCGTCCTCGGCCCCGAACTCGCGGGCGGCGGACGGGCGGTGGACCTCCCGGGGGTGCTGCTCGCGGCGCTCTCCGGGCTCTCGTACGCCGCGTACTCGCTGATCGGCGGCCGGCTGATCGCGGACGGGCGGCCCTCGGGCGGGGTGATGGGCGTGATGTTCGGCGGGGCCGCGCTGCTGGTCTCGCCGGTGCTGCTGCTCGGGGTCGGCGGAGGCGGCGGGGCGGGTTGGCTGCTCACGGCGCGCGGCGCCGGCGTGGTGCTGCACCTCGGGCTGATCACCACCCTCCTCGCGTACCGCCTGTTCGGCCGGGGCCTGCGCCACACCGCCGCGCAGACCGCCACCACCCTCACCCTCGCCGAACCGGCCGTCGCGGCCCTCCTCGGCGTCGCCGCCCTCGGCGAACGCCTCCCGGCCGTCTCCTGGTGCGGCCTCGCCGTCCTGGCCGCCGGCCTCGCGGTGCTCGCCCTGCCCGGCCGTCGCTGAGACCCCCGCCGCGCGGGACGTCGGCCCGGCCGACGCCCCGCGCGGGCGGGCCGCGGCGGGGAAACCGCTGGACCGGGCCGCACGCGGGCGGGGAACATGAGCGGATGCCGTCCACCGAATCCGCCGCCCGGGAGCTCCGGGACCGCGCCGCGCTCTGGAGCATCGGCGAGGTCCGTGCGTACGAGGTCGTCCGCGCCGCCTGCGACGCACTCGTCGCCGGACTCGACGGCCCCGCCCTGGTGACCCTGGCCGCGTGCACGTGGGGCGAAGCGGACCGTGACGTGCCCGAACTCCTGCCCGCCGCGTTCGACGAACTCGGCCTGGCCTTCCCCCCGGCCGACAGCGATGCCGGCCGGGAAGCCGCCGCCCGGGCACTCGCGCACCGGATGCTGGCCGGTCGGCTGACTCCCCGGGAGCTCACCTCCCGGATCCATGTGCACTTCGGCCACCGGCTGCCGCCGGCCGGACGGCTCGCCGAGCTCGACGACGAGTACGACCTGCTCCCCTACGGCGGCGGGCGAGCCGCCGCGGAGGTCGACGCGGAGGTCAGGGCCGAAGCCCTCCGGATCACCGGTGCCATCCGGGGCTGAGCCCCGGTGCGGTGGCTGGTTGCCGTCGGCATGGTTGAACGCGTTCAAGTGGCGTGCAAGGCTGACGGCGGGCCGATCGTTCGTACCGCTGGGGGCGTGGCGCAGGCCTGCGGATCTGTGGGGGGAGACGTGGATTCAGGGAAGCGGGCCGGGAGGCTCGTTCGGTGGGGGGTGGTCGCGGTGGGGTGTCTGGCCCTGTACGCCGCTTGTGCGGTCATGGACGCCGGAGGCGACCGCGCCGTGATCGAGCAGGCCGACCTGGCGGGGGAGTGGGGCAACAAGGACGGCACCCGGCTGCACATGGCGCTCGACCACAGCCTGTCCATCAGCGGCCTCGACCAGGCCGTGCCCGACAACGGATGCCCGATGACCGTGTCGGTCGGGACGTGGACGTTCTACGAGCTGAAGGGCCCGCGGAAGAAGAAGATCTCCGCCGCCCTCGAGCCGATGAACGAGCCGGTGACCAGGAGCGATTCCATCAACCTGGCGCTGAAGCCGGACGTGGGCTACCCCCGTGACTGCGACGTCTTCGTGAAGGTCAAGCGCGATGACGACGGGTACGACCTCTGCCTCGTCATGGACCCGGACCAGACCTGTATGGACGACGAGCTCCTCCGCAAGCGCGTGCCGCGCGGCGGCTGACGGGCCGACCGGCCCGGTTCAGGCCAGCAGGCCGCCGGTGTAGGGGTCCTCGGCGAGGAGGCGCCAGGAGTGCCGGGCGGTGGCGAAGGACTCCGGGTCGACGGCCGCGACCAGGCCGTCGACCTCGGTGCACAGGAAGGAGTGCGGGTCGAAGACCGTCCAGCCGTCGTCGCCGTCCTCGTCGCTCCACTCCTCCCCGCCGTACTCCCAGCGGTTCCAGTGGGCGCGCAGCCGCTCGTACGTCCAGAGGGCGTAGAGCAGGGCGGAGAGGTCGCGGTGGAGGTAGCGGGCCGGGTCGTCGGCGCCGTACAGGCCGGGGAGTTCGAGGCGGCCGGTGGCGCCGTCGAGGGCGATCACCAGGTCGTGCGGCCAGTAGGCGAGGGCGAGTTGGTGGGTGAGCTCGGCGTGGTGGTCGGGGTAGGCGCCGGCCATGGTGGTGAGCGGGGCGTCCGGGTCGAGGCCGAACGTCTCGCCGTCCAGCGGCAGGCCGGCCTCGGTGAGGAGCCGGCGGGTCGGCTCGTGGGTGAGGTCGGCGGGCAGTTCCTCGGGGCGGTAGCGGCGGACGGCGCCGTCGTCCTCGCCGATCAGCCGGGCCAGGTCGGCGACCAGGTCCGGCTCGAAGTCGTAGGCGAGGCCGTCCGGTTCACCGGGGCGGGCGCCCCAGGCCAGGGCGGCGATCAGCAGCGCGGTGCGCCAGTGCGGGGGCCGGGCGCCCGGGGCGAACAGGGCAGGGTCCAGCTCCCGCATCCGCTGCTCGGCGGCCGCCGCGACGGCGTCCGCCACCGCCGCGCCCCTGCGGCCGTCGAACGCCGTGCGGTCGGCGGCGCCGGCCGCGACCGCCTCGACCTCCCGCACCAGGGCGGCGAGGGCGGGCAGCGAGGAGGCGAGCAGGTCGCCCTCCTCCTCCCGGCCGGACTCCTCGGCGAGCCGGACCTCGCCGGTCTCGCCGTCGAGCACGACCAGGCTGCCGCAGTACGACGTCCCGCCGAGGACGGTCCACCGCCCGCCGCCGGCCGGGGCGGTGGCGGCGGCCCCGAACTCCAGGAAGGCACCGCGCTCGGGCAGGTCGGTCTCGTCGGTCATGCTCGTCGTCCCCGTTCTGGATCGCTTCGCCCCGGCCGGTCGGCCGGGGGCCTTCTCACTCAGCTGCCGCTCGCGCCGGTGCACACAGCGCGGCGAGGTGCCGCGATCTCGATCAGCCTCGCGACGCCCGTACGGCCCGCCATGGCGCTCCCTCCGATCCGATGACTGGCGCGAGCGTACGCGAGCGCACTGACAGCGGGCGCGGGGGAGGGCAGGATGGTGGGCAGGGAGGGGTGAGCGGTATGGCGGGACCGGCGGTGGGGCTGTGGTTGTTCGAGCGGCGGGAGTTCGGGGAGATCCGGGCCGAGGTGGCCGGGTGGCTGGCGGGCTTCTGCGCGCCGGTCGAGACCGGAGCCGGCGGCGACCTGGACTTCTGGGTGCGGGACGGCGCGGCCGTGGAGCTGGCGGAGGCGGACCTCGCCGACCTCGGGGTGTTCTTCCTGTCGGAGGACGAGGAGGTGCCGGCGGAGGACGAGGACTACTCGGCGTTCCCGCGGCCGCCGGTGCAGGGGCTGGTGCTCGGCGCCGGCTGCTCCGGCCCGGCGAACCACCGGGCGCTCGGCCGGCTGGCCCTCGCGCTCGCCGAACGCCTGGGCGCCCTGGTCGACTTCGACGGCGTGCTGGGCTACTGCACCCCGCGCGACGACGCGCACGACGAGGCGCTGCTGGCCGGGGCGCGGGCGCTGGTCGCCGCCCTCCCGGGCCGGGTCGTGGAGGTCTCGTACGACACCTGGGGCGGCGAGCGGTGGTTCCGGCACGTCGGCGACCCGGAGTTCCTGGCGGCCTGGCTGCGGCACCCGGCCTTCCACCTGGTCAAGTAGCCCGCCGCGGAACCCGCGTAAGAAGTCGACCGGGCCGACTTCCGGTGCGGGCAGGGGAGTCGTGCGAACGGATTCCGGTGCGCCCTAGGCTGGCATGATGACCACTCAACCTCTGTCCGGCGCCAGCCCGTTCGAGCTGCTGGCGCGCTACCGGCAGGCGATGCTCGACATGGACGCGGACGCGCTCGCCGACCTCTACGCCGAGGACGCCGTGCACGAGTTCCCGTTCCTCTTCCCCGGCATGCCCGAGGCCTACCGCGGCCGGGAGGAGGTGCGGGCCGGGTACCGGGCCGCGTGGGGGGCGAGCCCGGCGCGGGTCACGGAGATCCGCGAGGTGGCCGCGCACCCGGGCAGCGATCCGGAGGTGGTCGTGGTCGAGCAGGTGGTGCACGGCACGATCGCCGGGACGGGCAGGCCGTTCGCGTTCCCCGGCCTGCTGGTCCTCCGGGCCCGGGGCGGCCGGATCGTGCACGTCCGCGACTACATGGACGGCCTCGGCGTGGCCGCCGGCACCGGCCGACTCGCCGCCGTGGCCGCGAAGTTGGCGGAGCAGGCCTGACCCGGGGGCCCGGGGCCGGCAAAGCCGTTGAGCCCATGGGCGGTGGTCGGGAAGACTGCCGCCCATGGGCTTTCGGCGTTTCGTGTCCCTCGATCCGGACGGCCTGGCGCGGAGCGGCGGGCTCCACGTGGTGGTCGAGGCCGGGACCGGGGTGTTCTACCGGCACCGGTACGGCGGCACCGCCTGCCTCCAGGGCCGGGTGGAGGGCTTCCTCGTCCCGGTGTGCCGCCCGGTGTGCGGCCCCGACCCGCGGGACGGCCTGCGCGAGCTGTTCGAGGGGCCCCGCGGTGCCGACGACCGGCACGGCAGGCTGCGCGCGCTCGTGGCGGGCGTCGTCTACTGGGCGTGCGACGGGCAGGCCGAGGAGCCGCACGGGCTGCGGGTCGACGAGAGCCGGGCCGGCGAGATCGACGAGGCGTGGGTGCCGGTGCTCACGCCGGACGGGCCCGGCGTGCTGGTCTGGCCCAACTCGGACTGAGCCCGACTCCGGCTGAGCCCGACTCCGGCCGGGCTCAGCCGGAGTCGGGCTCAGCCGGCCGGAGTGGCCGGGCAGTGCCCGGCGAGGCAGAAGCCGTTGACGAGGCTCGCCTGGACGTCCCGCAGCGGAGTGGGCCAGCTGGTCTCGGGGCCGGCGACCAGGAGGGCGTACGCCTGGCCGTCCGGGCCGGTGACGATCTGGTCGACGGTGTGCCGGACGCCGTGCCCCGCCAGGTCGTAGGAGTACTCCAGCACCGCGCCGCCGCCCGGAGTCTGGTCCAGCCGGAGGCGGCGGTAGCCGGGGAAGCGGTTGGGGTCGGCGGACAGGCTGCTGTCCGTGGAAGTGGCCTGGGCGTACGGGCTGTCGCCGCCCATCGAGAACACCTGGATCAGGCTGCTGCCGTCCGGCGAGTCGTAGAAGACGGACGTGCCGTCGGCGCGGCGCTGCCAGCCGTCCGGCACCGGCAGGGTGAAGCCGGCGGCGTCCTGGACGGGCGTGGTGTGCAGCCCGGTGGTGGGCGTGGCGGACGGCGTGGCTGACGGTGTGGCGGACGGCGTGGGCACCGGGTCGGTGGACGGCGAGGCCGGGAAGGTGAACGGAGGGAAGGGCAGCGGGGCGTCCGAGGCCCTGATGCTCGGCAGGGGCGTGCCGAGCGGTGTCGCCGCCGCCGTCGTCGTGTGCCGGCCGTCGTCGTGCCGTACGTACAGGTACCACCCGCCGCCGCCCGCGACGGCCCCGAACAGCACGCCGGCGAGCGCCGCCAGCAGCACGGGCCGCCCGCGCCCGCCGGTGCGGGCCGGCGGCGTCGGCCGGGGCCCGGTCGGCGCCCGCAGCAGCGGCGCCGTCAGCGGCGGGGGAGCGGCGGGCGGCACGGCCCCCACCGGTGGCGGGACGGCCCCTAGCGGCGGCGGAGGCGGCGGCGGAGGTGTCGCCACCCACTGCTGCCGCTGCGCGTCCCAGTGATCCCCCACCACGCCCCCCGAAGTCCACGCTCGCACGACCGGCCGACCAGCCGGCCGGTCCGGCTGCGACCGGAGACTACCGTGGCAGAGCGCAGGGCCGCGCCGGAAGCCCCCGGCGCGGCCCTGCTACGGCGCGATCAGCACTCGATGACGTTGACGGCGAGCCCGCCGCGCGAGGTCTCCTTGTACTTGATCTTCATGTCGGCATCCTTGACCATCATGCCTCTGACCTGTGCTCCAACCAGCCACGTACGGACCGGATCGACCGCCAGGGAGTCTCCAGGGAGATTTTCGTTCTGGGGGGTGCTGGGAGCCTCGGGCTCGAACCAGCTGTCCATCACGGCGAGGCCGCGGGCGCCGGATCCCGGCATGAAGTGAGCGTACCGCTCCAGCGTGATCGTCGGCGAGCTGTGCCCCATCCACACCGACAGCGTCACCGGATCCACGCTCTCGGCGAGCTGAACGCTGGCGTAGGTGTGCCGAAGGCAGTGCATCCCGTGCTCACGTGGGTCCGACCACCGGAAGCGACGCAGACGCTTCTGACGGGCAGCCTCCTCCGGGGTGTCCGGCTCGATCCGGTGGATCAGCCCGGCGGCGACGAGCGCCGGCTTCCACGACCGGTCGTTGAACGTCCGGTAGTAGACCCTGTTCCCCTGGCTGGTCGTCAGCAGCAGCTGCACGGTGATCGGCTTACGCTGCCGGGCCTCGAGCTCGCTGGTCGGGGGCGCCGGGTCCGACCACGGGAGCGTCGTCTCCACCGGTGGCCACGCCTCGATGTGAGCGCGGACCCGGGCGGCGAGGCGCGGCGTCAGCGGCACATCACGGGTCTTGTCGCCCTTGGGCAGGGCGAAGTAGAACTCGCCCTTCAGTGTGGCCCGGAGCTGGCGGCGGACGTGGATCACGCCCTTGTCGACGTCGAAGTCCTCGGCGGCCAGGCCGAGGATTTCGCCCTGGCGTAGGCCGGCGCCAACGCCGAGGTCGACCGCGATGCGGTACCGGGCCTGGAGGCCGGCCCGGATCGCGTCGACTGTCGCCCGCAACCAGGCGCGTGCCTTCTTTTCCGTCTTCTTCGGTGGCTTCACCGACCTGTTGACCTTGCAGGGGTTCTTGAGGAGGCGTCCGTCCTCGACAGCGGCGGCGAGGATGGTGCTCAGGTGGATCCAGATCACCTCAGCGGTGGAGGTGTCGACCCGGGCGAGCAGCTGCTTCTTCCACTCCCTCAGCGCGGCGGCATCGATCCGGCGCAGCGGCAGCTCGCCGATGGGCAGCCCCTCGATGTGTCGACGGACCTTGCTCTCCATCGCGGTGTAGGTGGTGAGCTTGTCGGTGCGGCCGGGCCAGAAGTGCTTCTGGATGTAGTCGGTCAGCAGGATGTCGCCGTCGCGGGGATCAACGAACTCCGCCCGGCGCTCGTCGGCCTGGGCCTGAGAGAGCCACTTCTTGGCGTCGGCCGCGGCATGAAATGAGCGGGCGCGGACCCCGGGGATGCCGGCGACCTTGTAGCGCTTCCCCTTCCCCCAGAGGTCGGTACGTCGGCGCTTCCCCGTCTTGGGGTCCGGCTTCTTGGTCAGCCAGCGATCTTCGATGTACCCAGCCACTGGGCGCCCCCCTCAAGGTCGACCGCACGGGTCTTCAGGATCCAGCCGGTGACGCCGAGCTCGGCGGCGAGCTCGGCCGGGGTGGTGGCCCACTGTCGGGCGGCACAGAAGTCGGACAACCCGATGAGCTTGCGGGCGGCTCGCAGGTCGGCGAGGCGTTCGGCCCGCAGGCCGGCCGCGCCGCCGCAGCCGGCGTCGCCAGCCAGGATGTGCTCGATCTCGTGTGCAAGGACGCACCGCTCCTCGACCGGGCTGAGCCCCTGGGCGAGGATGACGACGCGGTGCTCGGGGGACCACGCGCCCCAGGTGTCCCTCAGCCACTGCCGGACGACGGGTGTGCCCATCCGCTCCAGCTCGGCGTGCGGGTCGTACTGTGCCGCGGCGACAATGCCGACGACTGCGGGCATGCCTCTCCCCCTGAGTCCTGACGTGTGGGAGGCATGCCGGTCGACCGATTCTGGCATATGCGTGCGAGGAAGCGTGAGGATTTAGCCACGTTAAGTCACGCGTGTCGCGGTACTCCAGGGAGTTACGACCTGTGCTGACCCCGCTCGTACTCCTCGATCGCCTGCCGGATTCGCTCCGCGTCGTCGTCCGGGACGGTTGGGTCACCCTCGGCCCAGCCGTGCGGCCGATACGCGGCTAGGCCGTAGGCGGACTGGCGCGTCGGCGCCTCCTTGGGGACTGACTGCAGAAGGCGGTCTGCCACATCCTCGAGCAGGTCGCGCAGCCGCGGATCGCCGCCGGCGCTAACCGCGGCACGGGCGAACCGGCCGACGTTCGGAAAGAGGTCCAACGGAGATCCGGCTGCAGCTGCAGGAGCCTCCGCTGCTGGGGGTTCCTCGCTGGGCGTGGCGCCGCGCAGGACGTCGTCGACCTCGTCGGGCCCCCAGCCGAAGACCTCGCCGACCTTGTAGTAGCCGTCCGGCACCCGGTCGGTCCGCGCAGGCGGCCGGCCGTTCTCGTAGTTGCTGATCGACTTCCGGTCCAGGCCTGCAGCGAGTGCGAGATCCGCTTGGGTCATGCCGCTCTTGACCCGCGCGCGCCGAATCCTTCGGCCGGCTGCGGCCCAGTCGAGGTCAGCCTGCCTGGCTGCACTCATCACGGCCCCCGAGTTCCTCTTGATGGACAACGTTAGACAACAGCATCGCAGACAGTTGCCCAGCACTGCGCGTCAGGTTCCCGCCATTCCCCCAGGTGATAGGCCTCGCTCCACTTCATTCCTCATTGCTCCTTGCTATTGCGCATCATTCCCCATATCGTTCTCGGTGTGAGAGCGCACGGACCGAACATCCGGCACAGGCGCGAACAGCTGGGCTATGGCCTGCGGCGGTTCGCCGCTCTGGTCGGTGTCTCACCTGCGCATCTGTCCCGAATCGAACGAGGGCAACGCGGAGCTCAGCCCGAGGTGGTCAAACGGATCGCCGCCGAGTTGAACGCCGAAATCACCGACATCGCCGATCTCTCCCAATGAGCAATGGAGGGAAGTCATGAGCACCACTGGACCCGAGAGGCACCTCCTCACCCTGGAGGAGGCCGCGGCCTACATCGGCCGGTCGACCAAGGGCCTGCGGGGCCTCCGCGAGCGCCGGTCCGGGCCGCCCGGATTCCGCGCCGGCGGACGCGTCATGTACCGCCTCACCGCCCTCGACGACTGGCTCGCCGAGCAGGAGGCGCAGGACAGCCGGTCGAACCCGGCGCTGGACCCCACCCGTCAGGCCCCCGAGCCGCGCCGGCCGCGCCGTCGCCAGCCGCTCGCCGCCTGACCCATCTCAGACCTGGGTTGGGCCGCCCCCGGATTGGACCCCTTGGGGCGACCCCGGCCCACCGATCAACCCGAACAGGAAGGAGGTAGGCCTCATGTCGAAGCCTACCGAACGCCCGAACTTGACCTCGGCGGCCTTGGCCGTCGCGGCCTTCCGGTCCGCCGTCGCAGCCTTCGCGAACGGTGGCCAGGACGAGGCCGCGAGCGAGGAGTACCTGGCCGAGCTGCGCGAGCGGTACGCCGACCGGACGGACGACGACGCCCGCGTGGTCCTGGTCCTGCTGGACGAGATCGATGTGCTGGACGACGCGTTGTCGGACTCGGAGGACGAGGTCGAGCGGCTGCTGGCCGAGGTGAAGCGGCTGCGGGCGAAGGCCGCCCCGAAGGCGCCGTCTGCGTCGATCTCCCGGACCAAGTCGGGGAAGTGGGCGGTGCGGTGGCGTGAGGGCGACGGCCAGCGGTCGCAGTCGTTCACGCGCCGACAGCACGCCGAGGACTTCCGCGCCGCGATGCGGGGCCGCTGGAACGGCGGTGCCTCGTGATCTGGCTGCTGGTGGTGTTCGTTGGCTGGACGTTGCTGTTCGGCGTCGCGGCGGCCGAGGAGATCGCGGACGTGGTCCGCACTGCGCTGAGGAGGCGGTCCCGGTGACCGACTTCAGCCCCGCTGACTTCCAGGACTTCCAGGCCGGTGACCGAATCCGGTTCCTCACCCGTGACACCGGCTTCGGCGGTCGGGGCCTGGTCTGGCGGACCGGAACCGTCCAGCACGTCACTGACAAGGCCCTGACCGTCGACTGCGACACCACCCTGGCCAGCAAGCGCGCGCTGATCCGCCGGGCGGCCTGGTCCGACCGTGCGCCCGAGCGCGCCATCACCTGCCTGGAGATCAAGCCGATGAGCATGCCCTCCGCGCTGGCGACGATCGCCGCGCTCCACACCCTGCTGACCGAGCGGCCCGAGCTGGCCACCCTACCGATCACCTGGCAGATCTGCCCGGATGGCGCCCTGCACGCCAGCCCGCCGTACCGCGTCGCGGGAAGCCACGACGCCGTACGGGCGCTGGCGGTGGCCTTCGGCTTCGAGACGTACGGCTACACGGTCACGAACCCGGAGACCGGCCGCGTCAGCAGCGTCGTCGGGCTCAACGACGGCGTGATCGCCGGGGCGCCGATCTACGCCTACGGCTACGAGCCGGTCGCCGCCGAGGACGGTGCCTGATGGCCGTCTTCGTCGTCCTCGCCTCGCTGGCCGGGTTCGCGTTGCTGCTGTGGCTGGACTGGCGGGCCCGGCGTCGGGTGCGCTCGGTGCGCGTCGCCGAGGTGTCGCCGGAGGCCGTCCGGTACGTGTCCCGCAGGCGGGAGGGCAACCGGTGATCCGCCGCCTGCGCATCGTGCGCATCGACGACCCGCGCCCCGCGTTGGAGTTGCAGCGCCCGAACGGCACCGGATGGTTCCTCGCCCCGCTGCCGCCCCGCGCCCGACTCCGGTTCCGCTTCCACGACTGGCCGCGGCCGCGCCTGTGCCTCGAGGACACGCCCCGGCCGAAGTGCTCCGAGTGCCGCGGCACCGGCGGCTGGGAGCGCGACTACGGCGACCCCGAGACCGGCGAGTACGCCAGCACCGAGTGGGACCCGTGCGACTGCTGGCTCGGCTACCACGAACCCGTCCTGACCATCCAGGTGCCCCACTGGGCCGCGCGCCGCCTGTTCGGCTGGTGCGAGCCCCAGTACAGCACCGAACCGCCGTTCTGATCCGAGAGGCCGTCGTCATGCCCGCTCCGCAGCCCGAGTCCGACCTCGTCATCCTGCGCCGCACGGTGGTCGACCACGTCGCCAACGGGGTGTCGAGCGGGCAGCCGGCCGTCATCACGGCGGCGCTGAGTCTCCTCACCGAGCTGGACCTCGCCGGGGTCCCGATCGATGAGGAGGTCGACCAGGCCCTCCTCGCCCTGCCCCCTGCGTGGCGGCGCGGGTAGCCGAATCGTCGGCACCCAACACCCGCCTGGGGTGGGGCGGCACCGTCCCCCACCCCAGGCCACCACCCCCACCACCAGCACTGCCTGAGAGGCCCGCCACATGCCGTGGTTCAAGATCGACGACAAGGCCCACAGCCACCCCAAGTGGCTGAAGGCCGGCAACGCGGCGATCGGCCTCTTCGTCCGCGCCGGCAGCTACTCCGCCCAGCACCTCACCGAGGGCATCGTGCCCGCCGCCGTCGCCCAGCTCTACGGCACCACCCCGCAGGCCGCCAAGCTCGTCAAGGTCGGCCTGTGGCACCAGGCACCGCACGACTGTCCCCGCTGCCCTCAACCGGGCGCCGGCGACTACGTGATCCACGACTTCTTCGAGGGTGGCCGGAACACCACGAAGGCCCAAGACGAGGCGAACAAGAAGGCCGCCGCGGAGAGGGCCGCGAAGAGCCGCGCCGCGCGAAACGCGAACCGAATCGCCGACGAAAACGCTTCGAATCGTCCTCGTTTCGTCGACGAAAACGAAACGAATCGAGATCGAAAAGACCCCCACTTTCAGGACTGCGCCGCAGGTCAGGAGGGTCTGTCACATCGCACGCCCGCTGACGGTGCTGCGCTTGCCCATAACCAAGCCAACACCCATACCCCTGTACCTCCTACGGAGGTACAGCTAGCTAGCCGCGACGGCGCCCAGCTGCTGCCGACGATCGGTCCGCAGCCGCGGATCCCCGCCGCCTGCCGGCCCCTCGTCGAAGCGCTCACCAACGCGCAGATGGTCGTCGGCTGGGACGAGCACACCAACTGGCTGATCATCGACGCGCTCATCCAGCGCTGCGGCGTACCGATGCTCGTCGACCACGCCCGAGGCCAGTGGCAAGGCGCCAAGCGCCGCCCGCAGAACGCCAACTACTTCATCCCCGGCTGGCGCTCTCTCCCCGACGCCCCGCACGCCGACACCCCCGCCACGGCCCCCGCAGGCCCCCTGACCCGCAACCAGCAGCGTCGCGACCTCCTCGCCGAGGCCGCCGCCCGATTCGCCGCCGGAGGCACCCAGTGAACCCCGCCGAAATCGGCCCGTTCCTCAAGCGGGCCGCCCTCACCGACTCCCGCATCCTCCCCAACGACCTCGACGAGGCCATCGCCACCACCGCCCTGTGGATTGTCGCCCTCGCCGACGTCCCGTTCGAGTTCGCCGTCAACGCGATCGCCGAGCACCACGCCAAGAGCCCGTGGCAGATCCGCCCCTCCGACATCGCCGACCAGTGGAAGGCCCACGCCAAGCGGCGCGCCGAACACCACATCGACCCGATCCCGGACACCGACGACCCGGCCGAGTACCGCCGCCAGATCGTCGCCAGCCGCCGCGCCGCCGCCGCCGGCGAAGCGGTATCCGTCTCCGGAGCGATCGCCGCGATCGGTCCCGCCCTGGCCCCGGCCCGCGGCGTGCGCGACCTCACCGAGGACGACGTTCGCGCGCTCCGCCAGCAGAAGGACCTCGCCCGGATGCTCAAGGACGACAACGCCCGGGCGAAGGCCGACTGCGAGCGGCGCAAGCGCCTCGTCCTCGGCTACCCCGACCTCGCCGAACAGCTCACCCAGCCGCCGCTCGCCTACGCCCGCCCGGACTGCTGGAACGGCGGCCTCGGCACCAACGAGATCCAGGACGGCCGGCCCAACCGCTCGCCCAGCTACCTGCAGCTCGCCCGCATCTGCGCCGAGGCCGAGCACCGATCCGCTGCTACCACCCGCACCGCCGCCTGAACGGAGCCACCGCCATGCCCGACACCCTGCTGCTGACCGTCACCCTCGACGGCGTCAACCACCCGTTGGCCGCCTGCCGGTGGGTCCGCTACGAGCCCAACGGATGCGCCACCGGCAGCCTCCTCGGCGACGAGGCCACCAGCCCCGAGGCCGCCGCCGCCAGGTGCGAACCCGTCCGCCGCGAACGCGAGCGCGACCACCGCCGCGGCGTCCGCTACCGCCTCGTCACCCCCGCCGACTGGCAGGCCAGCGTCAAACCGTGCCTCCTCGGCGAATGCGACCACCACACCACCCGCACCGCCGCCTGAGGAGACCCCGGTGAGCAACCTGACCGCCGAGCAGTTCAACGAACGCCACCCGATCGGCACACCCGTCACCGCCTACCCCGGCATCCGCCCCGAGTACGCCGCCCAGACCGGCCTCACGTGTCGCCGCCTGGAGACCCGCACCCGCTCCGTCGCCTGGAACCTCGGCCACGGCGAACCGGTCGTCCTCGTCGACGACTACGCCGGCGGCATCTCCCTCGGACACATCGACCTGCGCACCGAAGGGACCGCCTGATGACCCCGGCCGCCTTCACCCACCAGTGCGAGAACGACCTCCGCGAACGCTGGGCCAAGGTCTGCGGCGACCAGCCCACCGAAATCACCGTCAGCACCGAGCCCCCGCTCGTCGCCGGCCCCTACACCAACGACGGCCTCCGGTGCCCCCACGGCATCACCTACTGGATCGAACCGACCGGCGAGCAGATCGCCCGGTGGGCCCGAGACGGCGTCGAGTGACTGTCGACCAGCCGGACCGGTGCCCGCGCTGCCGCTGCTCGGACTGCAGCGGCACGCTGACCGACCACACCAAGACCGGATGCCGCTGTGAGGACTGCGCCACCTACCCGGACTACGCGTGCACCGCGTTCCTCCCCCCGGAGCGGATCGCCCACCTTGCCGAATACCTCGGCCCCCTGCTGTCCGTGCACCTCGGCCCGAGGCAGCAGCGCCGCTGCCTCGCCGTCGCCCACGCCGCACACCACGCCCTGCACGACTACGACCACCCCGAGGACGCCCGATGAACCAGCCCCTCGACCTCGACGCCATCCAGGCCCAGCTCAACCACCCGCGGTGGACCCCCACCCACACTGTCGTCGACCAACTGCTCGCCGAGGCCCGCCGGCTGGAGGCCGAGCTCCGCCGCGAGCGCGCCGCCCACCACAGCACCATCGCCGACCGCGACCGGGCCAGCGACTACGCCGACCGCCTCGCCGACCGGATCGCCCCGTTCGACGTCACCGGCGAGCACTCTGCCGGCAACTGCCCCTGGCAGAACGCCCTCGACTACGACGGCCCGCGGCCCGCCTGACGGCCCCACAGCACCACACCGGCCCCCAGGGCCACCCGGCGCCCGAACACCCGTCCACGCCCCCGCCACGCACACCCACCACGGAGACCCACATGCCCGGCATCTACGACGACGGCGACACCTACGGGACGCCGACCACCGCTCGAAACGCCCTCCTCGCCGAACTCCTCGGCGACGACCACCACGCCGGCCACCACACCGACGCCCGCGCCCGCCTGGAAGGGCTGATCGACGACGCCCTCGCCGAGGAACGCGAGCACGTCGCCACCGAGATCGACGCCGCGATCGAGCACAACCTCGCCGAGTACCCCCACATCTCGGCCATGCGCGGCCGCCGCCTCGGGCTCGCGGCCGCCGCCCGCATCGTCCGCGACCGCACCGCTGGCGGTGCCCGGTGACCGACATGCCGCCCAGCCTCCGGGAACGCATCGACGCGGCCATCCGACCCGCCATGCTCATCGGCCTCCAGGACGCCGAACTCCACGACCAACCCGGCCGCGAGCGCATCGGCGAGTGGGCCGACTCCATCACCGAGTGGGTGCTGGCCGTGGTGCAGCCCGAGCTGGACGCCCGCGACTCCGAGATCGACCGGCTCCGCGCCGACCTGGCCGCCGCCCGCAACACCGCGTTCGCCGAGGCCGCCGACCACCTCGACCGCACCGCCGACGAGGTCGAGGCCAAGGTCGCCGCCTACTACGGGCCCACGTCCGGCATCGGCCCCGGATCCGCCGACATGGTCCGCATGGACGCGAAGGAGATCCGCGCCCTCGTCACCCACACCACGACCAGCAGCGGGCCCACCGGCGACCCCATCGCCGTCCGCTGGGACCGCACCGTCATCCACCCCAACCCGAGCATCCCCGGCGACGACACCATCGTCTGCTGCCTCACCGACGACGGCCGGCCCGTCGCCCTCTTCCTCGACGACGAATACCGCGAAGCCCTCGGCCTCCAGCTCGTCGACCCCGAGGGCTGCTGACGCCCCCTGACGCCCGTCAACGCCGCCCGCACCCACGGGCGGCCCCACCCCGAGGAGACCACCGTGACCCGGCCCCTCACGCCGCGCGAAGCCGACGCCCTCCGCTACCGCGCTCAGGGCCTCAAGGACTACGAGATCGCCCGCGCTCTCAACACCACCGAGCGCGACGTGCGCAACGCGGTCGCCCGGGCCGTCCGCGCCCTCGGGGCCCGCAGCCTCGACCACGCCATCCAACTCGCCAACCAGCCGGCCGTCGAGGAGCCCCAGTGACCGCCTGGATCGTCCTCGCCACCTGCGGACCCGCCGCCCTGCTCGCCCTGCTCTGGCTCCGCACCATCGCCCGCGACCTCGCCACCGCCGCAGCCGCACTCGCCGAACGCGACCGCACCGACCGCGAGTTCTGGGCCATCGTCAACCCCCTCGACCACGACCTGCACGAACAGGAGGACACCACATGGTGACCCTGCCCACCCCCGGCCCGCAGCGCGAGCCCCAGAGATGACCCGAACCGCCACCCGCGGTGACCGTCTCACCGACCTGGAGACCGACACCCTCGCCCTCTACGCGGACGGCCACACAGCCCGCGAAATCGCCACCCAACTCGGCGTCACCATCTCCACCATCGCCAGCCGCGTCGTCCGCGCCCGCACCAAACTCGGCGCCCGCACCATCCCCCAGGCCATCGTCCTCGCCTACCGCACCGGCCAACTCGCCCTCGCCGCACCCAAGACCAGCGCCGGACCGGTCCGGCCCGGTCCCGCGCCCGCACAGCCCCGCTGACACCCGTCACCACCTGCCTGACCTCGGAGACCGTGATGCTCGACTTCGCCATCGGCAGCCGCCTCGCCCGCGAACTCGCCGAGATGCCCCAGCTCGCCACCTACGCCCAGCTCTCCATCCAGCCCGGCGCCAGCCGCCGCGGCGCCCGCGTCTCCGGCGCCACCCGCACCGCACCCACCCCCCTCCGCCTCGACGTCGCCAGCTACCTCGGCCCCGCCGCCCCCGGCGACGTCCACGACCCCCACGGCGACCAGGACGGCCAGACCCCCCTCGCCGGCACCCTCACCGCCTGGGCCCGGGTGCACGTCGAGGAGCACCCCCAGCTCGGCACCCCGCGCTCCGGCAACATCGGCGCCCTCGCCGACTACCTGGGCCGCCGCGACACCCTCGCCTGGGCCGTCCAGCAGATGTGGGCTGACGAGTACGCCGTCGAAATCCACGACGCCTGGCGCACCCTCGACGGCCTCGCCGCCATCCGCCCCCGCCAACGCGCCATCCAGCTGCCGTGCCCCCGCTGCGGACTCTTGTCCCTCTCCCAGCTCGACGGCGACGACATCCGCTGCAGCAACGACAGCTGCTGGGCCGTCCTGCGGCCGGACGAGTACGAGCGCCGCATCGACCAGTACCTCGCCATCAACGAAGCCGCCTGACCACCTGTGAGGGCGCTCACCCCACCACCGTGAGCGCCCTCACCCACCCGGAGACCACCACAATGAGCCCCCTCACCATCGGCGGCGTCTACACCGCCCGCATCCACGGCGCCGCCGGCCCCTGGACCATCCACGGCACCGCCACCATCTGGGCCATCCAGCACCACCACGACGACACCACCACCGTCACCGCCCAGCTCAGCGACCAACCCGACCACCGGCGCCCCGGCCACACCACCTACGCCACCGCCACCGTGAGCGTCCTCCCCACCGGCACCCGCACCCTGGTGAGCCTGATCACCCCGCAGCCCGGACCCACCCACGTCAGCCTCGGCTACCGCCTCCTCGCACAACGCAACCCCGACGACGCCACCCACCACATCGCCACGGCAATCGGCCTGCTCGCCGACTGGAAGCCCATCCCCGACGACGACAGCCCCCTCGGGGTGAGCGCGCTCACCTGGCTCGCCCGGGCCGTCGACCGCGCCACCGCCGGCCGCAACGCCGAAGCCGAACGCGACCAACTCGTCCGCCGACTCCGCGCCGGGGGCGTCCCACGCGACCTCGTCGCCCAGATCGACGGCCGCGACCCCAGCCGCATCACACAGGTCTGCAAGGCAACCCGCGCGGCCTGAGCATCTGTTTCCGACCCCACCGCGAGACCAGGAGATCCACCATGAGCTACACCCCTACTGACATCACGCCGCCCGAGCTGCAGCCGGAGGCGCTGGCCGTCCGCGTGCCCGCCTGGGCCGAAGCGGCGCCCACGCCGGCCGACGTGCACGACTGGCCGGAGCGCCAGGCCGCCGCGCTCGTGCCCTACCAGCTCGATGAGCGCGGGTGGCCGATGCACCCCCTCGGTCGCACCGGACACGTCGGTCGCAACCTGGGCCGCTGGGGCGAGAACGCCGCGGCGGACCCGATCGTGGTCGCCGGCGCCGGGGCCGAGCGCAGGGTCCTGCTGATCACCCGGGACGACATTCGCCAGGTGGCCATTCCCGGGGGCATGGTCGACGCGGGGGAGACCGCCCCGGCCGCCCTGGTGCGTGAACTCAAGGAGGAGACTGGCGTGGATTTGGCGGGCCACCAGCCGGTGATCCTGGGCCGCGACATCGTCAACGACTGGCGGCAGAGCGACCACGCGTGGGTGGCCTCCACCAGCGCGCTGTACCGACTGCCCGCCACGGTGGCCGCTACCGGGGCCGACGACGCCCTCGACGCCGACTGGTACCCGTTCGGCGACCTGGATCAGCTCGAGATGGCGATCACCGCCGCCGGACGCACCCTCTACGCCGCGCACCGCCCCCTGCTGCAGCGCGCCCTCGACCACCTCGCCAGGTGCTGAACACAACGCCGCTTGCGCAAGATCAGCACCGTGTGCAACGCTGATGTCAGCACCACAGGTGCGTCCACGTAGCGAAGGACCCGACTCCGGTCGGGCCCTTCGCCGTTTCCGAGGGAGGCCACCGTGGACCTACTCACCGGACCCGAAGCCGCCACCCTCTGCCGCGTCTCCCCCACCACCATCCGCAGCTGGCGACACCGCGGCATCCTGCAGCCCGCCGGCCTGGACGAACGCGGCCGACCCCTCTACCGGCAACTCGACGTCGCCAGGGCCGAGGCCGTCACCCGCGAGCGCGCCGGCCGCACCATCGCGGCGTAACCCAGAGCAGCGGCGGCACGGAAGTGCTGATGCAGTGTCCGGACAGTGCCGTGTCACATAAGCGGCCCGTGCCGCCGCCCACAAGGAGGTGACCATGCCCGACGAAACCCTCGGCCAGAGATCGGAGCGCATCGCCCGCTTCCTCGGCACCGGACGGTTCATCGCCTGGATGACCGTGGTGATCATCATCTGGGTCGTCTGGAACACCCTCCTGCCGGAGAGCATGCACTTCGACCCCTACCCCTTCATCTTCCTGACCCTGGTCCTGTCGCTCCAAGCCTCCTACGCGGCGCCGCTGATCCTGCTCGCACAGAACCGACAGGCCGAGAGCGACCGCGAACGCGCCGAACAGGACCTCGTCACCGACACCGAGACACTCGGCCTCGTCCGTGGCATCGCCGCCCACCTCGGCGTCGACGCGCCCACCGCTGACTGACCCGGGGGGTCAACGTCAGGGGGAGGGGCAACGCAGGGGGCAGCCCAGCCGCCAACTCCCCAACGGTCAGAGCAAAGTCCTACTGCCAACCCGCGACGGCCAGAGCGAGGCAAGGAACCGTGCGCAGACGCCAACGCCCATGCCTCGACTGCGGCAAGCTCACCCGCAACGCATCCCGTTGCGACCAGCACCAAGCCGCATGGCAGACACGGCAGAACCAGCTCAGAGGCAGCGCCACCCAACGCGGCTACGGTGCCGACTGGCAGCGCGTGGCTCGAGCAGCAGTCACCCAGCACCAGACCGTCTACGGCAACTGGTGCCCAGGCTGGAATGCGCCGGCCCACCAGAGCACCGACCTCACCGCGGACCACGTCGTGCCCCTGGCCCGTGGTGGCAGCAGTACTGCAGAGAACGTCCGAGTCCTGTGCCGCTCCTGCAACGGCCGCAAGGGCGACCAGTAGCCAGCACAGGCCGTCGTCACAGTGGGTGAATACTTTCCAGGCTACTCGGCCGTAACCGGGGCGGGTCAAAAGTAAAAACCAAGATCTTCTTCGGACCCGGCCCCCCAGCCCCCACACACGACCGCGAAATTCGACCCCGGGGGGTCTCGAACCGGCCGAGGGGGTGGCGATCTTGCCCGCAGGACGACCCCCTACGCCCACGGAACGTAAGCGGCGAACTGGCAACCCGGGCAAGCGGCCGCTGCCGGACGCCTCGAACGTCGTCGCGCTGCCCCCGGTCGAGGACCATGCACCCGAGCAACTGGGCCCGGCCGGCCGCGCGGTGTGGACACTCGTCACCGACCGATGCCAGTGGCTGGCGGAGACCGACCGGCCCACGCTGGTGATGCTGTGCGAGAAGTTCGACCGCCGCCAGGACTTCATGGCCCGACTGGAGACGTCGGACCCGGTCCTGTTCACGGACAAGGGCTACGCCTACGCGAATCCGCTGGTCGGGATGCTGTCGACGCTGGAGACGGAGATCGCGAAGCTCCTGTCCGTGCTGGGCCTGACCCCCACGGACCGCACGCGCCTGGGGGTGGCCGAGGTGAAGAAGGAATCGGCCCTGGAGCAGATGCTCGCCCGACGCCAGACGCGCGCCAGTGGCCAGCCGTAAGGCTCCTCCCCGGTTCCCGAAGGTGCTGCCGCGCGGCCCGCAGCTGTGGGACCCGGCGGCATCGCGCTGGACCGAGGAGAACACGGACGGCATCTTCGCGTGCGAGCTGATCGGCTCGTACCTGCGGCTGACGAAGGGCCCGCAGCGGGGCGAGCAGGTCAAGCTGCGCGCGTGGCAGGCCGACACCATCTGCGACATCCTGCGCCTGGACGAGCGCGGGCGCCGACAGTACTGGACGTACCTGCTGCTGGTGCCCCGCAAGAACTCCAAGTCCCTGCTGGGCGCCGGACTTGCGATCGATGGCCTCTTCGACGAGCCCGGCGCCGAGGTGTACTCGTGCGCCGCGGACAAGGAACAGGCGAAGATCATCTTCCGGGAGGTCCGGCAGGCCGTCGAGATGTCCCCAGAGCTGGACTCCAAGCAGGGCGGCCTGCTCAAGGTCTACCGGGACGCCATCGAGTATCCGGCGACCGGCTCCGTGTACCGGGCGCTCTCCTCGGAGGCGTTCACCAAGGAAGGCCTGAACCCGTCGAGGACCTTGTTCGACGAGCTGCACGCTCAGCCGAACTGGGAGCTCTGGAACGTCATGAACCAGGGGTCGGACACCCGCCAGCAGCCCCTGCTTGTCGCGATCTCGACCTTCGGCGTGCGCACGGACTCCTCTGGCGAGGACTCGGTGTGCTACGCGCAGTACCAGTACGCCAAGCGCCTGATGAAGGGCGAGGCCGAGGACCCGCGGTACGGCGCCCGGATCTACGAGACCAACGAGCGCGTCCGAGGCTTCGACTACAAGGACCCGAAGGTGTGGGCGGGCGCCAACCCGGCGATGGGCGACTTCCTCGACGAGGAGAAGATGCTCGCCGCCCTCCGCAAGACCCCGGAGGCGGACTTCAAGACGAAGCGCCTCAACGTCTGGGTGACGTCGGCCAAGGCGTGGCTGCCGGACGGCGCCTGGGAGACCTGCGCCCGCCCGGACCTCACCATCCCGGCCGGCGCCGAGGTAACCCTCGGCCTAGACGGCTCCTACAACAACGACTGCACCGCGCTCACGGTCGTGCGCGTGCCGGAGGCGCTGGTCTTCGACCCGGACGCCCCGGAGCACGCCGACCTGGAAGACGACGAGAAGCAGCGCCAGTTCGCCGAGCTGAACGCGGGCCTTCGGCTTCCGCACGTCGACGTGGTGCGACTGTGGGAGCGCCCGGCGGACGCCGGCCCCGACTGGACGGTGCCGATCCTGGAGGTCGAGCAGGCGATCCGGGATGCCTGCAAGCTCTGGGCGGTACGGGAGATCGTCGCCGACCCGGCACGCTGGGCCCGGACGTACGAGGTGCTGGAGGCCGGGGGCCTGCCGATCGTCGAATTCCCGCAATCTCCGGCCCGCATGGTCCCGGCCACCGCGCGGTTCTTCGAAGGCGTCATGAACCAGCGCTTCACCCACTCCGGCAGCCCGGCCCTGGCCCGGCACGTCGGCAACGCGGTGGTGAAGGCGACCACACGCGGCCTGATGATCTTCAAGGACGCCAAGGGCAGCCCCCGAAAGATCGACCTCGCCGTCTCCGCAATCATCGCGCTCGACCGCGCCTGTCAGACGCCCGAGCCCGAGCCTGTTCCCCAGTTCTGGAACTGGGCCGACCTGTAGGAGGTGTGCATGCGTCCGCGCCGACGTCTCATCTCCGATCTGGTCGACCTCGCAGGCCTGGCATGCCTGGACGCTGCGGCGTGGTGGCTTCACCCGGTGCTCGGCCTCGCGGTCGCGGGTGCCGTGCTGCTGCTGGTCGGGTGGGTGATGGACCGGTGAGTCTCCTCCGTCGTGCGGCTGAGCGCCGCGTCGTCCAGCAGTGGGGCGACTCCAGCATCCCGACCAACGGCTGGTCGCTGGCCGGCTTGTCGTCGGCCGGGGTGCCGGTGTCGGACCAGACGGCGATGCAGCTGTCCGCGGTGTGGGCGTGCGTGCGCATCCTCTCCACCGCGGTGTCGGGCCTCCCGATGACGGCAATGCGCCAGCGTGGCGCCGTCACCGAGCCGGTTCCGGACCAGCCGACAATCGTCGGCGACCCGTTCGGGGGCTCCAACGACCTGCGGTTCCTGAGTCGCCGATCCGGGTTCCAGCAGCTCGCGGTCAGCCTCGGCGTGCGCGGCAACGCCTATGCGACGGTGGTCTCCAGGGATTGGCTGTACCGGCCGAACCGGCTCGCCGTGGTACACCCGGACCGGGTGAAGGTCGACTGGGGCGACGACGGCGCACGCGTCTACCAGGTTGACCGACAGCCGGTCCCGGCAAGCGACATGGTGCACCTGATGGGCATGTGCCTGCCTGGTGAGCCGACCGCGATGTCGCCGATCGCCTACGCCCGGAACGCCATCGGGCTCGGCCTGGCTGCCGAGCAGTTCGGCGGCAAGTTCTTCTCCCAGGGCGCCCACCTGTCCGGCGTGATCACGGTCGACGCGAACCTCGACAAGCAGTCGGCCCGGGGGATGAAGGAGGCGTTCGAGGCCAGCCACAGCGGCCTGTCCAACGCGCACGCGATCGGCGTGCTGTCCGGCGGCGCGAAGTGGCAGAGCATCAGCGTCACCCCGGACGACGCTCAGTTCCTTGGCACCCGCGCCGCAGCCACGCTGGACATCGCCATGCTGTACGGGGTGCCTCCGCACATGCTCGGCCAGGTCGACCGAACGACCAGTTGGGGAACGGGAATCGAGCAGCAGGGTCTGAGCTTCCTGACGTTCACCCTTGAGCCGTGGATCGGCCTCATTGAGGACGCCTGGTCCGCCATGCTCCCTCGTGGCAGCACGGCGAAGCTCGACACGACTGCGCTGCAGCGCACCGACACCGCCGGCCGGTACGCCGCCTACACGCAGGCCCGCACCAGCGGCGTCTTGACGATCAACGAGGCCCGCGCCAAGGAGAACCTGGCGCCGGTCGACGGCGGCGACGACCCTTTCGCGCCGCTGAACTCCGCCCACAGTGGTGCCGGAGCCGAACCCCCTGTCCCCATGCCCGGAGAGTGAGCCGTGGACCTGTCCGCACGGGCCGCACGGCCCACCACCGTCCAGCGCCGCTCCACGCCGTTCCAGGGCGTCGAGTTGCGGTCCAAGCCCTCCGGCGCCAGCGGTGAGACGCTGACCTTCACCGGCTACGCCAGCGTGACCGAGCAGGGCTACGAGATGGAGGACTGGCTCGGCTCCTACACCGAGGTCGTCCGCGCCGGCGCCTTCAAGAAGACCCTCAGCGAGGGTGCGGACGTGCCGTTCCTCGTGAACCACGGTGGCCTCACCCTGGCCCGGACGAAGAGCGGCACGCTCCGGCTGTCCGAGGACGACACCGGCCTCTACACCGAGGCCGACCTTGACCCGGCCAGCCCTCACGTCCAGGCCCTGCGCTCCGCGATGGAGCGCGGCGACGTCGACGAGATGTCGTTCGGGTTCTGGGTCACCCGCCAGCAGTGGAGCCCCGACTTCGACCAGCGGGACATCCTCGAGGTCAGCCTCAACAAGGGCGACGTGAGCGTCGTCAACTACGGCGCGAACCCGAACACGGCCGGCGCCCAGCTGAACGCCCGCGAGGTCGGCCAGCAGCTCGAACGCCTCTCCGCCGACGAGCGCCGAACCGTCTTCGAGCGCCTGGCCGCCGAGTTCACCTCCACGCCCGAGGAGTCGGCGCCGACCCTGCTCGGCCTCGACCAGGCCCGCCTGCGCCTGCTCTCCCTCTGACCTCTTCCCGCCTGCCGACCGCGCCGGAGCCGCGCCGGCGGCCACGCCGCACCCTGTGCACCTGGCCGCCACCCGGACCACCACCCGAGCCGCAGGCACGCCACCACCCACGCCACCAACCGAAGGACCCCTCATGTCCCGTGAGTTCATCACGGCTCTCCAGACCCGGCGTGCCGCGCTCAAGACCGAGCTCGGCCAGATCCTGGAGAAGCCCACCGCCGAGACCCGCGACCTCAACGACGACGAGCGCACGCGCTTCGACGCCAAGGAGGCCGAGGTGCGTCAGATCGACGAGCGCATCGCCGAGCTGGACGAGCAGCTGCAGCGCGACGAGCAGGCCGCCGAGCGCGCCAAGCGGTACGCGCCGACCGGCGTCACCGTCACCTCCGAGCCGAAGACCTACCAGCGCGGTAACGGGCACTCCTACTTCCTCGACCTGATGCGGGCCCAGCTCGGCCAGGGCGACGGCGACGGCGGCGTGAACGCGGCCCGCGACCGTCTCGCCCGCCACCGCACCGAGCTCGACGTCGAGATGCCCAAGCGCGAGCGCCAGCGTGCCGCCCGCGCCGAGCAGGAACTGCGCGGCGTCGACCCGGGCTCCACGTTCGAGCGCCGCGTCAACCCCAACCGAACGGACGGCCAGGGCGGGTACTTCGTGCCGCCCATGTGGCTGATCGACGAGTACATCGACCTGCCCAGGTTCGGCCGCACCATCGCCAATTCGGTGCGGAACATGACACTCCCGGCCGGCACCGACAGCATCAACGTGCCCAAGGTCGCCACCGGGACCCTGACCGGCGTGCAGACCGCCGACGCCGCTGCGGTGACGTCCCAGGACCTGACCGACACGTTCGTGTCCGCGCCCGTGCGCACGATCGCCGGCCAGCAGGACATCGCCATCCAGCTCCTCGACCAGTCCCCGGCCAGCTTCGACGAGATCGTGTTCCACGACCTCCACGCCGACTACAACATGCGCCTGGACACCCAGGTCATCTCCGGTTCTGGCGTGTCCGGTCAGCTCCTGGGCATCCTCAACGTGAGCGGCATCAACGCGATCACCTACACCGATGGGTCGCCGACGCTCGGCAAGTTGTACGGGCCGCTCATGCAGGCGATCTCTCAGTCGGCGAAGAACCGCAAGATGATGCCGACCGCGGTGTTCCTCACCCCGTCCCGATGGTTCTGGATGGCCTCCCAGCTCGACGGCCAGAACCGTCCGCTCATCCTTCCGGACACCTCGGCGCCGTGGAACCCGCTTGCGCTGCAGACCGGCGGCGACACGGTCGAGGGCCCGGTCGGCCGGATCCTGAACTTCCCGTTGCTGGCGGACGGCAACATTCCCGGCAACCTCGGCGGCGGCACGAACGAGGAGCGCATCATCGCCGCCCGCACGAGCGACATGTACCTGTGGGAGGGCGCGATGCGCACGCGGGTGCTGCCGGAGATCCTGTCCGGCACGCTGCAGGTGCGCCTGCAGGTCTACAACTACGCCGCGTTCATGCCAAACCGCAGGCCGGAGCAGATCTCCGTCATCTCCGGTACCGGTGTGATCGCGCCGACCAGTTTCTGATCCGACCCCTGACCGGCCCGCCGCCCCCTACTCCAGGGCGGCGGGCCCTCCCCACGGAGGACACCCCATGCACGACCGGATCGCCGAACTGCGCGGCCTGCGCAACGAACACACCGTTCACACCCAGAGCGGCGACAGCAACCGCACCGCGCAGGTCGTCGCCGCGATCGGCCGCGTTACCGGCGAGATCGACGCCGAGATCGAGCGCCTGGAGGACGAAGCTGCCGACCTCGCCGACCGCGGCCAGCACTTCCCGGCCGCCGACCGCGCCGAGGCCGCCCGGCTCCTGCGCGCCGGCCTCGCTGAACTGGCGCTCCCGGCACCGGCCAAGCGCGGCGCCAAGCAGACCGCCGCCGCGCCTGCGGCCCCGGAGACGGCGAAGGGTGGCGAGTGAGATGCCTCTCGTCAACGGGAAGTATGCCCCGAAGAATCCGAACTGGCTGATCGCGGGCCAGCCGGCGGGGACGTTCCGGGAGAACATCGCCCGCCAGCTCGTCATCAATGACGGCGCGATCATGACCAGCGGCATCATGCTGGCCACAGCGCTGCCCCTCTGCGCGGGCGACGTCGTCACCAACCTGACGTTCGCCTCCGGCGCCACCGCCGCCGGCGTCCCCACCAACTGGTGGTTCGCCCTCTACGACACCGCCGCCACCCCGAACCTGCTGGGCCAGAGCGCCGACCAGGGTGCGGGCGCATGGGCGGCGACCACCTCCAAGACGCTCCCGCTCGCGGCGCCGGTGCAGATCACCCAGACCGGCATCTACTACGCCGCCGTCATGGTGAAGGCCACGACCGCACCGTCGCTGGTCGGACTGGCGACGCTGACCGGCGCCGTCACCGGCATGACCAGCGGCGACAAGACGCTGACCACCGTGTCCGGCTCGGCCCTGGCCGGCGTCGCGCCCGCCACGATCGCCACCCCGTCCATCTCGGCGTTCGTCCCCCGGGTCGTCGCCACGTAGCGAGGAGGCCCGGTGAGCATCGTCGACCTCGCCTCGGTGAAGCTGCACCTCAACATCCCGTCCAGCGACACCCGGCAGGATACGGAGCTGGGCCGCTTCATCTCTGCCGCCGACGACCAGGCCCGCTACGTGTGCGGGCCGGTCACGGCCGAGCTGCACACGGAGTGGTACGACGGCGGCCGGCCGGTGATCTCCCTGGATTGGCAGCCCGTCGCCTCCGTCACCTCGGTCACGGAGTTCGTCGCCTCCTCCACCTGGAACCTCACCGAACAGCCTCTCGGCGGCGGGGGCATGGACTCCTACGGGTACACCGTCGACCTCGCCCGCGGCACCATCACACGGCGCGCAGTCGGCCAGGATGTCCCGTTTCCCCGTGGGCTGAAGAACGTCCGTGTCGTCTACACGGCCGGCCCCGGCGTCGTGGCGCCCACGGTGTTCCTCGGCGCCCTCGAACTGGTCCGGCACCTGTGGCAGCAGACCCAGCAGGGCGGCCGGCCGAAGTTCGGGGCGACCGGCTCGTTCGACGGTGACGGCGCCGCCGTCCCGATGGGATTCGCGCTGCCGGCCCGAGTGCTGGAGTTGTGGGCGCCGTTCCGCCGGGCGCCGGGGGTGGCGTGATGACCATTCCCTCCTCGTCGGTCCCCGCCGCACGCCTGTGGCTGTTCAAGGCCCTGGTCGCCTCACTCACGCCGGACTCCGGGGCCGTCAGTGGCCAGGGATCGTACGGCGACGCGAACGCCAGCCTGCTCGTGTGCCTGGACGCTCCGGGCACCTACCAGCCCGAGGACATCGTCGTCGTCGGCAAAGTCGATCGGCGCATCGACGTCTCGTCCATGGTCGGCTCCGGCGGCGCGGGCTGGCTGATCGAGCACTACACCATCGAGATCACCATCGAGTGCGCCCGCGCGACCGACGACTCGCAGTCTGCGTTCGAACGCACCGCCGCCCTGATCGACCAGGTCGTCGCCGTCGTCCGCACCGATCCCACCCTCGGCGGCAACGCCCTGTGGACGAAGCCCACCCGCTCCGACCTGGAGACCGTCTGGGCCGACGACCACTCCACTTGGGTCGCCACCGGCACCCTCACCGTCGAGTGCAACCAGCGCATCTAGGAGGCCCCATTGCCCCGCTTCATCTACCAGGGCGAAGGGGACCGCTACTACCCCTCGCTCGCCCTCACCCCGGCGCCCGGCACGTCGTACGACCTCGATGCCGACCCCGGCGACGGCCGGTGGGCCCCCGCCGTCGACACCGGCTCCTGGACGTCCCAGATCGCCGTGGAACCCGCACCCGCGACAGCGCCGATCGAAGAGTCGGCCCCGGCGCCGCACGACACCACCGGAGGTGAGTGATGCCCCAGCCGTCCGCCCGCTCATTCCTCGGCATCGCCAAGGAATCCGTGTTCGGGACGCCCGTGGCCGCGACCGCGTTCCTCGCGGTCAAGGACATGAAGCCCAAGGAGAAGCTGTCCCTCCTGCCCGACAAGGGCCTGCGCGGCTCCATGGTCGAGATCTACGACGAGATCTCCGGCCCGATCTGGGCCGAGTACGAGTTCGGCGGCGACGTCTTCCCCGACACGCTTGGCTGGATCGCCACCGGCGTCCTCGGCGACCTTGCTACTACCGGCGCCAGCGCCCCGTTCACCCACGCCCTCGCCGTCCTCAACACCGGCACCGCCCAGCCACCGTCCTACACGCTCAGCGACTACTACGCCATCTCCACGCGGCAGTTCGCGGGCACCAAGTTCAGCGAGCTCGGCCTGAAGTTCAACGGCGACGGCCTGCTGGAGTACTCGGCGAAGGCCGTGACGCTGGCCAGCGTGACGACGACCGCGCCCACCCCGTCCTACACGGCGGTCACACCAATGCCCGCGTGGCAGGGCGCCGTCACCATCGGCGGCACCTCGGTGACCACGCTGATCGACGGCGAGTGCACCATCAAGCGGCCCGTCACGCCGATCCACACGGCGGACGGCACCCAGGCCCCTGTCGCCCTGTGGGCCGGCCCGGTCACGGTCGGCGGCAAGATGACGTTGGTCATGGAGGACGACTCCCAGCTGACCAACTACCTGACCAACGCGAAGCCGTCGCTCGACTTCAACTTCGCGCAGGGCGCCGGCGCCACGGCGGTGCAGGTCAAGCTCCACATGTCCAAGGTCGCCTACAGCTCCGCCGAGATCAGCCGCGGCAAGGACTACATCGAGCTGTCCGTGAACTACGAGGGCCTCGCCAACACCACCGACGTCGGCGGCTCCGGCGGCTACAGCCCCATCAAGATGACCATCCAGAACGCCATCACCTCCGGGACGTACAAGTGAGCATCGACATCACCACCGCCAACCGCATCCCGCTCCCCGGCGGCTGGGCGGACCTGCGGCCGGTCGCCGACATCACCGAACGGCACCGGCGCCCGATCCGCAAGCTGTCCACGCAGCTCCTCGGCCACGCCGACTTCGCGGCGGCCGTCGCCGAGATGCAGAGCTCCGGCAAGGACCCGGCGTCCCTGACCCCCGACGAGCAGCTGCGCGTCGCGGCCGGCATGGGCTCGGCCTTCGACGACCTGGAGGCCATCCAGGACCTTCTCGTCGTCGCGGCCGTCCGCGGCTGGTCCTTCGACGCCGTGCCGATCACGGTCGACGGGCTGCTCGACCTCCCGGGTCAGGCGTTGGACGCCCTGCGTGCCGCTGTCGCCCCCTACCAGGGTGCCCTCAACCCGAACCTGCGCGAGCCCAGCCCGGACCCGACGTCCCCTACCGTGCCCTCCAGCGCCTGAGGAACGCCCTGGAGGGGATGAGGGGCGTCACCGACTTCCCGGCCGAGGAGTACCGCACGTGGCGCCTGTGCACCCTGCTGCACTGCTTGCCGTCTCAGCTCGATGATGAATCAGCGCTGGCCCTGGACTGGCTCATCGCGGTCGACGACGTCGCCGCCAAGGCCAGGGAGACGCTGGAGAGGAGGGCTGCCGATGCCGGGTGAGATGCGTGCTGTCGTCCGCGGCGTGAAGGAGGCCCAGGGCGCGCTCTTGAGGATGGACGCCAACATCGACCTCGCCACCCTCAAGGCGCTGAAGGCCTGCCAGGGTCTGGCGCGGCAGTCCATCAAGGGGCAGCTGCGCGGGCGCCCGCGCTGGGACCACCGCGGCAGGTCCAGCAGGACCGGCGACACGGTGAGACTCAACCTCACCCCGCACGTCGTCACCAAGTCCGGCGGACCGGGCCGGCTGACGGGCGCCCTGTCGAAGTCGATCAAGGCCAACAGGAAGCCGCGACCGCTGCCCGGCGGCGGCTTCAACGGCGTCGTCTTCGCCGGCGGCCGAGGCGGCCCCCAGAACCTCTACAAGGGCCAACTCGAAGCCGACTACCCGTACTTCAAACCGGGCGTGGACAAGGCCCAGCCGAAGATGGGCGCGATCTGGGCCGCGGCGTGGGGCCGAGCCACCAAGGATTTGTGACGAGTCAGGACAAGTGAAGAGCGGGGGGTGTCGTGGCCGGGCTGCCTCCCGTCTTCATCGAGTTCATCGGCTCCAGCAAGGGCGTCAAGACCGCCATCGCGGACACGAAGGCTGCCCTGGCCGAGGCCGACGCCGCGGGCGCGGGCGCCTTCACGAAGACTGGGATGCTCGGCAAAGCTGCGATGGCTGGGCTGGGGCTGGCGGCGTTCGAAGCCGGCAAGCACGCCCTTGAGGCGGCCGGCGACTTCCAGTTCCAAATGACGAGGGTGCGCACGGGCGCCGGCGAGGCCGCCGAGAACATGAAGATGGTCTCGGACGGCGTGCTGGCCATGGCGGGCGAGGTCGGCCAGTCCACCGAGCACCTGACTGCGGGCCTGTACCAAGTCGAGTCGGCCGGCTACCACGGCTCCGCCGCCCTGGAGGTGCTGAAGAACAGCGCGATGGGCGCGAAGGTCGGCGCCGCCGAACTGAGCACGGTCGCGGACGCGGTGACGACCGGCCTCAACGCCTACGGCCTGGGCGCCGAGCATGCCGCCGAGGTCACCAACGCCCTGGTGGCGACGGAAGCGAGCGGCAAAACGAACATGGAAGCCCTCGCGGGCTCCATGAGCAAGATCCTGCCCACCGCGTCCGCCGCCCACGTCGGCCTGAACGAGGTCCTGGGCGCGATGGCGACGATGACCGCGCAGGGCACCACCGCGGACGTCGCCGCGACCTACCTGCGCCAGACCATCGGCGCGTTGAGCAATCCCAGCGGCAAGGCCGCGATGGAGATGAAGAGCCTCGGGCTGTCCGCGGTCGACGTCGGGCAGAACCTCGGCAAGAACGGCCTGGCCAGCACCTTGGAGATGCTGACCGACGCCATCGAGAAGAAGATGGGGCCGGCCGGGACCGTCCTCATCGACCACCTGCGCAAGGCATCCGCCAACACCACCGACTACCAGAAGGTGTTGGCGAACCTGTCGCCCGAGCAGCAGACCTACATCGGCGCGCTCGCGACAATGGTCGGTGGCACCAAGTCGATGATGGCCGCGCTGCAGTTGACGGGCCCGCACATGGACACGTTCAAGCAGAACGTCGCCACGATCAACGAGCACGTCAAAACGGGCGGCCACGAGATCGAGGGCTGGGTCGACGTCCAGCACAACTTCAACCAGAAGCTGGACAGCGCCAAGGCGAGCGCCGGGGCGCTGGCGATCCAGATCGGCCAGTACCTGCTGCCTGTCGCCGAGCGGATCGCCGTCGTCGTCGCGGACGGCGCCCGCTGGCTCACCCAGCACGAGTGGGCCGCCAAGGCCCTCGCGATCGTGATCGGCGGCGTCCTCGTCGTCGCCCTGGTCGCGGCCGCCGTGGCCATGTGGTCCTTCACGGCGGCGGCGCTGGCCAACCCGGTGGTGTGGATCATCGTCGGGATCCTCGCCCTCGCCGCGGCACTCGTCTACGTCGGCATGCACTGGCGGGCCGTGTGGGACTGGATCAGCAGTGCCGGGCGCGCGGTCGCGGACGTCGTCGTCGGCGCATGGCACTGGCTCGAGGACGAGACCGGCGCCGCGTGGCACTGGGTCCGGCGCCACGTTCAAGAGGCCTGGGACGCCACCGCGGCCTGGTTCGCGTCCGCCTGGCACAGCGTGGCCGACCCCGTCGTCGACGCCTGGAACGCGATCCACGACGGCGCCGTCGATGCCTGGGACGCCACCGCGGAGTTCTTCACGTCGGCCTGGCACGCCGTGGCCGACCCGATCGTCGATGCGTGGCACTGGGTCCACGACACCACCGTGGCCGTCTGGGACGCCATCCACGACTTCTTCGCGAAGTGGTGGCCCCTGCTGTTCGTCATCTTCTTCCCGGTCGTCGCGCTGTTCGTCGCGATCTGGAACCACTTCCACGAGCAGATCATCGGCGCAGTGATGACCGCGTGGCACGCCATCGCCGACTTCCTGGCCGGCGCCTGGAACTCGCTGGTCACGGACGCGAAGACCACATGGGCGCTCATCCAGCAGTGGATCATCCAGCCCGTGATCAGCACCTGGCAGTGGCTGGTGAGCGTCTGGAACGCAACCATGGCGTGGCTGTCCTCTGTGTGGACGGCGATCGCCGCCGACGCCAAGACGGCCTGGGAGGGCGTCCAGCAGCGGATCATCGATCCGATCATGGCGGCGTGGGACTGGCTCGTGAGCGTCTGGAACGCGGCAACGACGTGGCTGGCCTCCGTGTGGCAGAGCATCATCGACTCGGCCACGGAAGGGTGGCACTCCGTCCACTCGGCCATCGTCAGCCCCGTCGAAGACGCGTGGCGCGCGATGAAGACGAAACTCCACGAGATCGCCACCACCGTCAAGAATGGCATCGCGGACGCCTGGGACGCGGCCAAGGAGAAGGCCTCCGAATTCGTCCACGTCGGAGAGGAGATCATCAACGGCATCGGCCGAGGTATCAAGCAGGGCTGGAACTGGCTCAAGGACCAGGTCAAGAACCTCGCGCACGATGCCCTGAACGCCGCCAAAAGCTTCTTGGGCATCTCCTCGCCCTCGCGGGAGTTCGCCCAGCAGGTCGGCCACTGGATCCCCGCGGGCATCGCGGCCGGCGTCAAGGCCAACGCCAGCACCGCCCTCGCCGCTGTCACCGCCTTGTCGGGGGCCGCGGTCGATGCGGGCGCCCTCACCGCGGCCCAGGTGCCGGCCGCCGTCTCCCTCCCCGCGGCGGCGGCCGGGGGCGGTCAGATCGTGCAGCACACCACCCACATCACCGTCCAGGGCAGCGTCCTGGCCGAACGGGACCTGCGCGACCTCGTCCGGCAGGAGAACCTGCGCGACGGCGCCCGCAACGTCGGCACCTACCAGCCCTACAACCGCTGACAGGAGGCCCCATGACCACCCCCGCCCCCAACCCCAACTGGCCGCTGGTGGAGGAGGCGTGGGGCCCGTACTGGCAGCCCTACGGCGGTCTCATCTCCCCCAACCGCTGGTCGGAGATCACCAGCCGCGTGCGCGGCACCGTCTCCCAGAACCGTGGCCGGCAGTACGAGCTCGACCAGGTCCGATCCGGCGAGCTGCGGTTCAGCCTCGACAACACGGACGGCGTCTTTGACCCCACCAACACCAGCTCGCCGTTCGCCGGGCTGGTCCGGCCGATGGTCCCGGTCCGGCGCCGGGCCCAGTGGCCGCCGACGATCAACCGCCTCAGCCAGGGGCAGGCCACCGGCGGCGACGTCGGCGGCTGGCCCCTGGGAACGCTCGACAGCACAGCCGCCCAGGTGTACAGCGAGACCGGCACCGCCTCGGTGGTCACGGACGCCACCGCCTACCGAGGCTCCCGCGTCCTGCAGTTCACCGTCACCGGCGGCGCCACCGTGGGACAGCGCGTCTTCCACACGGCGGAGCCCGCAGGCGAGGCCGGTGCCACGTACACCGTGCAGATGCGCGTGCGCAACACCACCCCGGGCACCACCGTGCAGGTCAAGGCCCACATCGGCTGGCACCTCACCCCCGGCGCATCGCCGACCGCCTACGCATACGGCACGACCGCCACCTTGACCGGCTCGGCCACCGCCCCATGGACCCAGATCACCTGCACCGCCGCTCTGCCCGCCGGCGCGCAAGCCATCACGGTAGGCGCCGCCGTGGCCGCAGTCCCCGCAGCCACCGTCACCGTCCAGGCCGACGAGTGGCAGCTGGAGAAGGGCGCCAGCGCCTCCGCCTGGGTCCAGCCCGGCGTCTGGTATCCCCTTTACGGCGGCTTCATCGAGAGGTGGCCGCAGTCCTGGACCGACCCCAAGTACGCCCTGGTCAGCCCCGTGGCAACCGACGCTTTCGCGGCCCTCTCCCAGCTCACCCTCCAGGACGCGCTCAGCCAGGAGATCACCGCCCGCGGCCTGCGCTTCCTGTACGCCCTCAGCGACCCGCAGGGCTCGACCGTCGCCTCGGACTCCACCGGTCAGTGCCCACCCGCCATCGTCACCAACAGCCGAGGCGGCGCGGCCGCCTTCGCCTTCGGCACCCAGGTCACCTCTGCCAGTCCCGGCGGCGCCTACACCGGCGCCCACGGCACCGCGTGCACGATCACCGGCCAGTACCCCGGCAGCAACTTCCTCGGCGGACTCACCTACCTCTCCCTGTCCCAGGGAGGGGTCACCGGGCCAGCGAACCCATCGGAATGGGTGCGCATGATCGCGTTCCGGTGGACCGGCGGCACAATCACCCAGGCCGCCAACATCTGGGTCTGCCAGGACGGCCGCACCGACCCGGCCGCGAACAGCCACACCACCCTCTACCTCGACCCCACCGGGGTCCTGAAGTTCACACTCGCCAGCCCCACCACCAACGCCGGCACCTTCACCACCACCCCCGCCGTCAACGTGGCGGACGGCAACTGGCATCTGGCCGTCTTCGGGTACTCCGCGAGCTCCGGCTACGTCGTCCTGTCCGTGGACGGCGCGCCAACCGCCTTCTTCGGCGCGCCGTCCACTGCCGGCCCCACCGGCCTGATCTCCGACGTCATCGGCGGCTACGTGGACCCCCGCCAGGGCAACACCGCCTACTACGCATGGGGCGGGGACCTCGCCTTCGCCGCCGAGTTCGCCCCCTCCTTCGCTGCGAGCATCGACTCACCGGCCATCACCACGATGTACAACGCGTGGCGGTCAGCCCTCGCCGGGGAATCCACCGACACCCGCTACAACCGCGTCCTGTACTGGGCCGGCTACCAGGGAGGCAAGGCGATCCAGACCGGGCGCACCACCGCTATGGGCCCCGCGTCCGCCGGAACCGCCCTGCAGGTGCTCCAGGACATCGTCACCACCGAGGGCGGCAACCACTACATCGACCGCGCCGGCAACGTGGTCTTCAAGGCCCGCTCCGACCGCTACAACGCCGGGGCCTCGGTCTACACGTTCGGCGACGGCCCCGGCGAGTACCCGTACGAGCCAGGTGTTGGGTTCGACTACGACCTCACCCGCGTCGCCAACATCGTCTCCACCACCCAGTCCGGCGGCCAGACGTTCACCGCCAAGGACAGCACCAGCATCGGCCAGTACTTCCCACGGACTTCCTCGCGCACCATCAACTCGCAGTCCGCGCTGGAGGTGCAGGACGCCGCGAACTACCTGCTGTCCCGCTACCGGCAGCCCGCAGTGCGCGTCACCGCCATCACCCTCAACCCTGCCGCCAACCCGGCGCTGTGGCCCGTCTGCCTGAGCCTGGAGCTCGGCATGCGCGTCACGGTCAACCGGCGCCGCGCGGACGGCTCGCTGATCTCGCTGCCGTGCTTCGTCGAGAACATCCAGACCGACATGGCCAAGGACACGGCCCGCTGGGTGCTCCAGCTCTCCCCGGTCGACACCACCCCGTACGGCCTGTTCGCGTCGTTCCACACCACCCTCAACACCATCCCGGCCGCAGGCGCCACCACGGTGACCATCAACGCCGGCGCCGACACCGCCAACCCGGCCGCCGCCCAGATCGGCGGCGGCCAGCAGCTCGTACTCGGCCTCGGCGCCGCGAACCAGGAGACGGTAACCGTCCAGTCTGTGGGCGCCACCACAGCGGGCTGGACCACCGCCGTCCTCACCCTCGCCGCTGCCACGACGAAGGCGCACGCCGCGGGCGACACGGTGTGCGAGCCGCTGCCGGCCGGCATCACCGACCCGACCACCTGGGACACCAGCGCCCGCTTCGACTCCGCCGCCTTCTCCTACTGACGAAAGGGGGCCCATGTGACCGGACTCGCCGTCCCCACGCCCGCGAGCGTGGTGCCCGGCGGCTACATCACCGCCGCCCTGTGGAACGCGGGCGTCTACAACGCCACCACGTTCCTCCTCGGCCGGCCGATGGCCGACCTCTACCAGACCACCTCTCAGTCCGTCGCCAACGTCACCATCGCCCCCATTGCGTTCGACAGCACCACCGTCGACACCTACGGCGGCCACTCCAACACCGTCAACAACTCCCGGTACACCGCCCAACAGCCCGGCTGGTACTGGGTGTACGGCGCCGCCCTGTTCAACAACAACTCGGCCGGCTTCCGCTCCGCGATCATCAACAAGAACGGCGTCGGCGTGAACGGTACCTTCGCCGCCATCGCCCCCAGCGCCTACTACGGCAGCGCCGTCGTGTGCGGCCTCGTACAGATGGCAGTCGGTGATTATGTGGAACTCGGCGGCTATCAGAACAGCGGGGGAGCACTGGCCACCGCCACCGGCGGCGGCCAGTGCTCGGCCATGAAGGTGTGGTGGATGCATGCCTGACACGCCCTTCGCACCGCAGTGCGACTTCCTGGGCTGCCTCGACGCGCCCGTCGTGCAGTGGCAGCGGCACCCCACCGAGGCCGAGTTCGCCGCCGTCCTCGGCGCCGAGCAGGCGCGCCGCGACCAGATCCTCGCGCATGCCGACCCAGACTGGCCGACCCCGCAGTTCGGGCCGATGCCCGCCATCGACGACACCACCGTCGCCGTCCGCACCTGCGCCGGCCACGCCATCGGCCTCAACGCCGCCGCCCACCTCCACCAAGCCGACTGCGCCGCCCCCGACTGCGCGTGCGACCTCACCCCGGCGCCCCAGACCGTGCCCCCGCAGCCCGACCTCTACGCCCTCCCCGCCGGGTGGGCCCCCACCGAGCAGGAGCCCCGATGACCCCGCAGTGGAAGACCCTGCTCGACCACGTCATGGCCGTGCCCGAGGGCGTGTACGAGCACTGGAACGCCTCGGCTGGCTGGGACAACGTCACCCAGTTCGGCGCCGAGTACGGCGAGAACGGCGTCAGCTGGTGCGTCATCTGGGACTGGTGCATGTTCGCCGACGTCGGCCTCGACGGCATCGTGCCGAAGACGGACAACGTCAGCTCCTTCACCTCCTGGGCCCAGCAGAACGGCCAGTGGTCCGAGTACCCCAGCGTCGGCAGCTGGGTGAACTTCGGCGGCGGCCAGCACACCGAGCTGGTCGTCGGCTTCGACGAGACGAACGTGTACACCAAGGGCGGCAACAGCGTCCAGGCCGGGTCGACGGATGCCGGCCAGGGCAACGGCGTCTGGTCGCACACCACCCCGAGGCAATCCGCCCGCGTGGTCGGCTACTTCGCGCCCCGCTTCCCGGACGGGTGCCCGCCGACTGCCGATCCGAACGACCCTCGCGGCGGCCCGGCCGTCGCTTCGTACACCTGGCCCGGACCGGACCAGACCCCCACCACCCCCGCGCCGTCCACGGCGCCCGCCCAGGAGGACGACATGCCCACCATCGACGAGATCCGGGCCGGCGTGCGCGCCGAGCTGGACGCGTTCAAGAGCTACCAGACGCACGACACCCTGTACTGGCTGCTGCAGTCGCTCAGCCCGACGCCGGCCGACCCGGGCGACCACCCGCTGAAGTGGGTCGTCGGCCCTCTCGGTCAGGCGATCCGCGCGCTGCCCCAGACCACCCAGGACGAGATCCGGGCTGCGGTGGAGCAGGCGCTCGCGGGTGGCCTGCAGCTGACCGTCACCAGCCCGGCGAAGGGGGCCTGACCATGTCCGACTCGACGCGCCGCATGATCCGCACCGTCGTCGCCCTCGTGCTCGGCATCGCGGCGGGCCTGCCCCTGCTCGTCCAGACTGCGGGCGTCCCGAGCGCGCTGCCGGGGCTGGGGACCGTTCTCGCGGTGGCCGCCTCCGTGACCCGCGTGATGGCGCTCCCCGCCGTCAACGGTCGGCTCTTCAGCTGGCTGCAGATGGCGCCGCCGAAGGCCTCGCTGCCGGACCCGACCGCGCCGGCGCCGCTCGTGCCGCCGGCCGGGAGCGGCCAGTGAGTGTCGACACCCTGGTCGCCTGGTCGGCGGTGGGCTCGGCAGTGGCGGCCGCGCTGGCGTGGGTGGGTCGCTGGGCTCGACGGCTCACCCGCACCATGGATCAGTTCGCCGAGGACTGGCAGGGGACTGCGGCCCGGCCGGGCGTTCCGGAGAGACCGGGGATGATGCAGCGGGTGGGCGACCTGGAGACGGTCGTGGCCGACATCAAGCACGAGCTGCACCCGAACTCGGGGCTGTCGCTGCGGGATGCGGTGAACAGGATCGAGACCAAGCTGACCGACCTGCACGAGCAGCCCCGCTGAACCACCATGCCCCCGCTCGGCTTCGGCCGGGCGGGGGCGTCGCGGTCCCTTCAGCGGTTGAGGTCGGTGCGGCGTCCCTGTCCGGGGCGGCCGGCCTTGGCGGCGCGGACTGCGTCGGCCAGGTAGCGGGCCTGGGGGCGGCCGCTGGCGGGGTGCGGCACGTAGTCCGTGGCGGTGACGCCCCAGCGAGAGAGGGTGCGGCGGGCAGAGGAGGCGGAGGCGGCACCGAGGTAGTCGGCGACCTGGTCGATAGTCCAGAGCTCGGCGGTCACTGGTCCTCGTGCTCGTACTCGGCGGCGACGGCACGGACGAACTCGGCGGCATCGTCGGTGATGACGGTCCAGCTGTTGATGTCGAGGTCTCGGGGGTTGTTGCCGATGAGCTCGGGGCGGTCCGAGTGCTGGTCGACGACGACGCTCTCCTCTCCGTCCTCGTTGACGAGCTGGGTGAGGGTCGCGTGGATGAGGTCGTGGGCGGCGTGGCGGTCGAGTCCGGTGAGGTCCTGGACCTCGACGAGGAGGGGGTAGGTGGCGAGTGCGCGTCCGCCGGTGTGGCTGTAGACCTGGGTGGTCATGGTGTCCTCCGTAGGTGGCTGGTGCGACATCCCCAACTTTGCCGCACGTGCGGCAAAGTTGGCAAGAGGTCCGCCGACATTCCCCCATTCGAGCGAACCGGGCCACGCCGCTTGCGACTTGTCAGTGGCGCGTGGCAGAGTCTGGGACGTCGAACCCGGGCAACCCGGCAAGACGTGGCGGCAGCCCTTGGGGCTGCTGATGGATCGCAACAACAGTGTTTGCTGGACGACTTCTGAGCGGTTTCGTTCAGGTGGCGGCGCCCTTCCGAGGGCGCCGAGGATCTAAACACAGGCGTGTTCGTGAGCACATTGGCCCCGCCTTCGCGGGGATCGCTCGACGGTGGCTCAACGCCGCACAGGCGACTCACTGTTGCCCCCGCGCTCGCGGGGATCGCCCTTGGTTCCGTCTCATCGACGGATCGGCCCCGCGTTCGCGGGGTAGCGCCCCCGCTCTCCTTCGGGAGGGTGGGGGCGCTTCGTCGTGCCGTCAGCCGGCTGCCTTGTCGTACTCGGTGGCCTGTGCGGGGGTGAGGGCCTTGGCGACCCGGACCAGTACGGTGCCGTGGAGGAAATCCTGCTCGGCGAACATGGGCTGGGCCTTGCCGATCCCGTCGATGTAGGCGGCGCGTGCCTTCGCGTCGGATTCGTTCGCGAACACCTCTACGGTCGCCCCCTGGTCGACCCCCTTCCCGCCACCGTCGATGCGATTGTCGGCGATGACCGTGGCGCTGGTGTACTGGTGCGGTCGGCCGAGGAGGTGGTTGGGGTCGTCGTCGGCGGTGACGTTCCTGGCGATCTTCGCGGTGGGCACCTTCTTGGCGATCTTCGCCGCGATGGCGGCCGCATCCTGGGCCGCGGCGGGAGCTGCCGCCGCCGGCGCCGCGGCCGCTGCGGTGCCGGCCGGGGCTTGCGCCGCGGGTGCCGCCGTCTTGTCACCCCCGCTGCTGCAGGCGGCCGTTGTGGCCAGCAGGCCGGAGGCAAGCAGAACGAGGGCAGTGCGGCGCATGGTCCCCCCTGGGACGAGACTGTGGTGGTGAGGGGACCGTATCGGCGACGCGCATTCGACGCGGGAGGCGTGACGGACCTGTGACCAAACGGGAAACAGGACCCGATCACCGATTCTCACCCCGGCATCACCCAGCACCCGCCATCCTGGTAGCCCACCCAGCAGCAAAGGAGAGCAGCGTGAAGCTCACGTTCCTCGGCTCCACCAGCGACGACGGCAAGTGCCCCACCCTGTATGAGACGGAGACCGGCGACATCGTCGTGCAGGGCTACCAGCTGACCGACACCGAAGCCCTCGGCCAGTTGCGCAACGTCCTGCCCGGCGAGACCTTCGTCGTCGTCCCGCGAGACCTCCTGACCCAATTCGCGCCGAGGACCTGACGTGCCCGAGTTCATCACCGACGAGCAGTTCGACCACTTCTTCGGCGACGGCTTCCAGCACACCGCGTGGCGGCTGGAGAGCCGGGCCAGCTACGCCTCCGACCTCATGTCACCCGGGTACGCGCGGTGGGCGGCCGGGGAGGACCCGAAGGCCGACCCCAACCGGCCGTGGTGCCAGAACATCCGCGCGCAGGTCGCAGCCGGGAAGCGGGTGGAACGGGTCCGGATCGCCGATGATCCGCTCGGAGCCGGACAGGCCTACCTCCTCGCAGTGGGCTGGGCCAACGTGGAGGCTGGCGAGGACATCCGGCACCTCCGGCGCGAGACGGCTCACAAACTTGCCCTCCCCGAACGGGACTTCTGGCTGTTCGACTCCCGGGTCCTGCTGGAGATGCATTTCGACGACGCCGACGACTATCTCGGCGCCGAGCTGGTCGACGATTCGGCCACGGTCCTGAAGGCGTGCCAGATCCGGGATGCAGCGTGGCATCACGCGGTGGCCCGCGCGGAATTCGCCGAGCGGGTAACGTCCGTGGCGTGAGCGACTTTCAGCGGGCCCGGGAAGCGCTCGGCGCGCGGCTGCAGCAGCTGCGCGCCGACGCTCGGATCACCGGCCGCGATCTGGCCGCCGGACTCGGCTGGCCCCACTCCAAGATCAGCAAGCTGGAGAACGGTCGACAGACCGCCACCGCTACCGACCTGAGCGCGTGGGCGGACGCCACCGGGCGTCCAGACCTTGTGGCGTCGCTACATCGCGACCTCGACGGCCTGGAGACGCAATACCGGTCGTGGCGCCGGCGGCTGGCCGCCGGACACCAGCAGGCACAACAGGAAGCGGGAGCGGAGGAACGGGGCGCCCGGATCATCCGCGCCTACGAGCCCACCGTCGTGCCCGGGATACTCCAGACCCCGGACTATGCCCGGCACGTCCTGCTGGCCGGCGCAACGCTGCACCAGTCCCCTCGGGATACGGACGGTGCCGTCCGCGAGCGAATGCGGCGCCAGGAGATCCTGTACGAGCCCGGGCGCCGGTTCCGCTTCATTCTCTGGGAGGGCGCCCTTCGGGCCCGGGTGTGCCCGCCAGAGGTGCTGGCCTCCCAGCTTGACCGCCTGAGCGGACTGATCGGGCTGGATACGGTGAGCCTCGCCATCATCCCGTTCACCGCGGTGCTGCCGCTGACGCTCCGCCACGGCTTCTGGGTGCACGACGAGTCGTACGTCACCGTCGAAACCATCAACGCCGCCTTGCACCTCGACGACCAGGCCGACGTCGCCCTGTACCTCCGCGCTTGGGGCCTGTACGAACAGGCCGCGGTGGCCGGCGCCGACGCGCGGAGGCTCCTGGTGGCTGCCCGTCACGCTGCTGGAGCAATCTGAGAAACGTCGGGAAGCACGCGGCCCCGCCCGCGAAACATCGAGAAACACGGCGGCCGCGACGCGAAACCGGGCCCTACCTTCGTGCCATGGCGGATCACTTGGCTGCCCGGCCGCCGGCGCCCGGGCTCGCACGTGTAGTGCTGCTCAGCCGGGCCCAGAAGGACTGCGCCGCGTGTGTCTGCTGCGGCGTCGAGGGCGGCGACCTGGTCCCGGACGGTCACGTCTACGTCCCCGGCCTGCCCGACCTCGCGTGGGCGGTCGTCGCGCACCCGACGTGCCTCGCGGAGCCGTCGTGACCGCGCTCCCGCTACGACGGCTGGCCGCCTCGGACCGCATCGTCATCAAGCTGGCCGTCTACAGAGGCCAGCGGTACGTCAGCGCGGAGTGCCAGCTCGGCGCGCATCACGCCTGCCCGGGCGGCCTTCATGTCGGCGATGGCGTCCTCGTCTGCCTGTGCATGACCACGGGCTGCTCGTGCAGCCGCCACCTATCAGGAGGTACCCCATGACCGACGACGACTTCTACCTCGCGCTGGACCCGGGAGCGTACGACGTGGTCGCGAGCCTGGACGACTTGTGCCAGCACATCCGTGAGGTCGCCGCGCCGGAGGCCCCTGCCACGGAGGGCCAGTGAGCGATCGGCGCACCACCGTGGAGTTCAGGCCGAACAAGGGGCCGGCTCGAAAGATCAGAGTGACCCTCGCACAGTGGCGCGCCGAGGTCTGCGTCGTCGGCACTGACTGCAGCGGTCGACTGGACTACGTCGGCGACCTCTACAATGCCACCGTCGTTCCCAGCGATCCCTGGTACCGCCGGGCCGCGTACGCGCACATCGACTGCCTGCGGCCCGAGGAGCGCTACGTGCCCGCGCACAGCCGCTGTCAGCCGACCATCACGCAGCTCCCCCGGTGAGCGTCGCTGGCGGAACGCCGGTCGAGGGCGGCGAGGAGCGGACGGAGATGGGCGTGTGTCCCGTCTGCGGGGCCTGGGTGCGCGGCCGGTGGCTGGAGGACATCACCCAGTACATCGCGGCCGTCGAACACTGCCCGCCGCTGGACGTGCGCCCCGATCCCCTGGGAAAGCCCGTTCGATAGCGGCCACCGGCCTCCCGGCGCCACGATGGTCCACCCGCAGCACCACGAGAGGACGACCGTTGAGCGACAGGATCCCGCCTGACCGTCAGGGCCGCTGGCCCGGGCGCCGCCGCGGAGCCGCAGCTCCGACCCGGCAGAAGTTCCACCCCAAGTTGCCCCCGCCGGACCAGATCCCGGTGGTCGACCCCGAGGAGGACGAGATGACACCGCAGCGGGACCCGAGCGGCGGCAGTGGAGGGATCGGCGGCCCGAAAAGCCCGCCCGCGAGCCCGAAGTCGCCGCCGCCGCCGAATCCGCCGCCGACCGAGTAGCGCGCGACTCCCTGGCTGGCTGCACCTCAGACCGGCCAGCCAGGGTCACCCGTAGAGCAGCCGCCAAGTCTCAACGCCGAGGGCCCGGGCGACGGCGACGAGGTCGTCGAGGCTGGGCGGCGTCTTGCCGATCTCCCAGTTGCTGATCGACTGCCGGTCGCGCCCGATCAGCTGGCCGAGGCGTTCCTGGCTGACGTGCTGCTGTCGGCGGAGATGCCGGATCCGATTGCCGACCTCGCGCCGCTCCTGCAACTGGCGGGTGTCGGGCGGTCTGCGGGGCGGAGTCGGCACCCCTTGACGCTGGCGCGACCATGATCAATTGTCTGCATACCAAAGTCACCACTTGCTCGACAGCATGTTCGATAGACTTGCCCGCCGCCATCCGGGGGGACCGGATCCGGGAGCACACCCTGAACAGCTTCACCCTGACCGTCGAAGGGCTGATCGACCCCACCTCCCACCCTGCGCTGGAGGAGGCGGTCGCAGCCCTCCGGTCGCTACTGGCCGAACTCCCCATGGATGTTGACGAGGCCTCCGGGCTGGACCTGTTCCTCAGCGACCCCAGCCGCGTAGACGACTACATCCGGCGCGACGGCCAGATGCCCCTGAGGTTCACGGCCGCCGGCCGCACCTTCACCGCGGTGATCAAAGCTGATCGTGGCGAGTTCCGTACCAGTACATGAGCTGAGTGTTCGAGCGCGACCCTGTCGCCTTCCGAAGCTCGGCCAGCCTCTTTGCCACGGTTCGCCGTGCGATGTGCAGCTCGGTCCCGGTCTCCTCCCAGCTGAGGCCGCGTCCGAGCTGGTCAAGGATCGCCCGCTGCTGCTCTGTGAGTGTGACGCCCTTGTCCTTACCGTCCCATGGATCCGCGCGTACCCAGATCCGCTCCCAGGTGGCCACCAACAGCTGGATGACGGTCTCATCAGTGATGAAGACCGCACGATCGATGGCTCCCGGGTCGGGCTCCTCGCGGGTCAGGACCGATGTGATGGCCAGCCTGCGATCAATGATGATCATGCGACTGCGGAAGCGTGCAGTCCGAATCTGCGCCCCCTGCTCGGTCACCGTCTCGGCCCACCTCGCGGTGGGCTCATCCGTCCGAGCTGACGGCAAGTAGAGAGTCCGAAGCGAGATCCCGCGCTTAAGCGCCGCCAGGTCCTGGACGTAGGAAGCAATCAGGACGTCCGCTGGCCGAGGGCCGGATGGCTGGGCGCTGAGCAGTTCATCGCTCGCGTCGCGCACAGCCGCGGCGATCCGCTCGTTGATGGTCTTGGTGCCGACCACATATTCGATCAGGGGGCGCTTCGGTCGCGCACGCTGGTATGCATCGCTCAGCTCCCGCAGCTGAGCCGGCACTGATTGAGCCTCAGCCAGGAGCTGCCCCGCCATCGTCTGAAGCGACGTCTGCCACTGGTGGACCACGACGTCGACGTCGACCGGTTCCCATTCCCCGGACTCCGCGTTGCGCTCCACCAAGTGCGACTGGATCAGCAGTTGAAGGGGGGCGCCTTCCTTGGCCGGGTGGCCTTCGAGCATTCGCAGGTAGAGGTCTTTGGATGCACTCGTGAGCAGCAGTCGACCATCGTCGACGCCCGGTTTGACAGCGCCTGTCACGTTATTCCTTGAATGTCCGGATGCACTATCGTGCACACTTCGGAGCGTATCGCGTGATCACTTGATTCAACGACGAACGAACCGGAACATGGTCTTCGGGAACCTCATCTCATCACCCACACCACAGGCCGCCGGCGATGGCGGTGAAAGGGGTGTTTGGCATGTCCAAGCACGGAACGCGCCGCGTCGCTGCGGTCGGCATCCTGGCCGCACTGGGGCTGGCCATCGGGATCGGACTCGCCGCGGCGCCGGCTTCCGAGGGGCGACCGGCGACCATCGCGGACACGATCTGGGGAGTCGTTCCCCCTCAGCCGGCTCCGACGTCCACCACCGCGGCGAGCGCGGTCGTCCTCGACGACACGATCTGGGGCTGAGCTCGACCGGGGCCGGCCGCTCAACGGCGGCCGGCCCGGCCTCACACTTCCATCCCTCAGTGCCCGGTGAAAGCGGGCGCTGAGGGATGGAACTCCCGGGGTCAGTAGGCAACCCTCTTGCTGGGAGGCTTGCCGGGCATCCTACTGACCCGCGACGCCGCCCCGTACCCCCCACATGGTGGGCACGGGGCGGCGTCGCATTTACGAGCTAGGGAACCCCAGGGAGTCTCCAGGGAGAAAGGCCCTCCCCAGGGAGCATCTGGGGAGGATTCGTTCGAGGACTCATGAGGGGCTGTGAGGAATTATGAGGAAGTCATCTTGCGAGGTCAGAGCCGGTTTCGTCAGCACTCGATGACGTTGACGGCGAGCCCGCCCCGCGAGGTCTCCTTGTACTTGATCTTCATGTCGGCCCCGGTCTCCTTCATCGTCTTGATCGCCTTGTCGAGCGAGACGTGGTGCCGGCCGTCCCCGCGCAGCGCCATCCGGGCCGCCGTGACGGCCTTGACGGAGGCCATGCCGTTGCGCTCGATGCAGGGGATCTGGACGAGGCCGCCGACCGGGTCGCAGGTGAGGCCGAGGTTGTGCTCGATGCCGATCTCGGCGGCGTTCTCGACCTGTTCGGGGGTGCCGCCGAGGACCTCGGCGAGGCCGCCGGCGGCCATCGAGCAGGCGGAGCCGACCTCGCCCTGGCAGCCGACCTCGGCGCCGGAGATGGAGGCGTTCTCCTTGAACAGCATGCCGATGGCACCGGCCGCGAGCAGGAAACGGACGATGCCGTCGTCGTCGGCGCCCGGGATGAAGTTGAGGTAGTAGTGCAGGACGGCCGGGATGATGCCCGCCGCGCCGTTGGTCGGCGCGGTGACGACCCGCCGCCCGGAGGCGTTCTCCTCGTTCACGGCCATCGCGTAGAGGGTCACCCACTCCATCGCGTTGGCCGGCCCGATGCCCTCGGCGCGCAGCGCCCGGGCGCCCGAGGCGGCCCGGCGGCGGACCTTGAGCCCGCCCGGCAGGATGCCCTCGCGGGTCATGCCGGCCCGCACGCACTCCTGCATCACGGACCAGATCTCCAGCAGCCCGGTGCGGATCTCCTCCTCGCTGCGCCAGGCCTTCTCGTTCTCCAGCATCAGGCCGGAGATCGACAGCCCGGTCTCCCGGGTGAGGCGGAGCAGTTCCTCGCCCGTGCGGAAGGGGTAGCGCAGCGCGGTGTCGTCGGGCTTGACCCGGTCGGCGCCGATCGCGTCCTCGTCGACGACGAAGCCGCCGCCGACCGAGTAGTAGGTCTTCTCCAGCAGCGTCGAGCCGTCCGCCGCGAACGCCCAGAGGGTCATGCCGTTGGCGTGGTACGGCAGCGAGCGGCGGCGGTGCAGGATCAGCTGGCTGTCGGGGTCGAAGTCGATCGGGTGCTCGCCGAGCAGGTTGATCCGCTTCTCGGCGGTGATCCGCTCGACGTCCTTGTCGGCCCGGTCGACGTCGACGGTGCGCGGCGAGTTGTTCTCCAGGCCGAGCAGGACGGCCTTCGGGGTGCCGTGGCCGTGGCCGGTGGCGCCCAGCGAGCCGTACAGCTCGGCGCGGACGGCCGTCACCTGGGGCAGCAGGCCTTCGGTCCGCAGGCGGCGGGCGAACATCCGGGCGGCGCGCATCGGGCCGACGGTGTGGGAGCTCGACGGGCCGATGCCGATGGAGAAGAGGTCGAAGACGCTGATGGCCACGGGGGGACGTCCTTGTCTGGTCTCGTGGAAGGACTGGAACGTGGAGGAGAACGGAAGCGGGGGCGGTGCATGAGGAGGGGCACCGCGCGCACTTCCAGTGTGCGCGGTGCCCCGGGGGCCCCAGGTCGCCCGCCGGGGTGAGACAGGTCACCCCGGCCGGGCCGGACTACTCCTGGTTGGCGAGGTTCGGGTACAGCGGGTACTTCTCGGCCAGCGCGGTGACGCGGGCCTTCAGCGCGGCGGCGACGGTCTCGTCGAAGCCGGGCTTGAGCGCCTCGGCGATGATGTCGGCGACCTCGCGGAAGTCCTCGGCCCCGAAGCCGCGGGTGGCCAGGGCCGGGGTGCCGATGCGCAGGCCGGAGGTGACCATCGGCGGGCGCGGGTCGTTCGGGATGGCGTTGCGGTTGACGGTGATGCCGACCTCGTGCAGGCGGTCCTCGGCCTGCTGGCCGTCGAGCTGGCTGTTGCGCAGGTCGACCAGGACGAGGTGGACGTCGGTGCCGCCGGACAGCACGCTGGCGCCGGCCTCGGCGACGTCGGCCTGCAGCAGGCGCTCGGCCAGGATGCGCGCGCCGTCCAGGGTGCGCTGCTGGCGCTCCTTGAACTCCTCGGACGCGGCGACCTTGAAGGCGACGGCCTTGCCCGCGATCACGTGCTCCAGCGGGCCGCCCTGCTGGCCGGGGAAGACCGCGGAGTTGATCTTCTTGGCCCACTCGGCCTTGGACAGGATGACGCCGCCGCGCGGGCCGCCCAGGGTCTTGTGGGTGGTGGTGGTGACGACGTCCGCGTACGGCACCGGGTTGGGGTGCAGGCCCGCGGCCACCAGGCCGGCGAAGTGCGCCATGTCCACCATGAGCAGGGCGCCGACCTCGTCGGCGATCCGGCGGAACTCGGCGAAGTCGAGCTGGCGCGGGTAGGCGGACCAGCCGGCGATGATCAGCTTCGGCTGGTGCTCCTTGGCGAGGCGCTCGACCTCGGCCATGTCGACCTGGCCGGTCTTCTCGTCGACGTGGTACGCGGCCACGTTGTAGAGCTTGCCGGAGAAGTTGATCTTCATGCCGTGGGTCAGGTGACCGCCGTGGGCCAGGCTCAGGCCCAGGATGGTGTCGCCCGGCTGGATCAGCGCGAACATGGCGGCGGCGTTGGCCTGCGCGCCGGAGTGCGGCTGGACGTTGGCGTGCTCGGCGCCGAACAGGGCCTTGATGCGGTCGATCGCGATCTGCTCGACCACGTCGACGTGCTCGCAGCCACCGTAGTAGCGGCGGCCGGGGTAGCCCTCGGCGTACTTGTTGGTCAGGACCGAGCCCTGGGCCTCCATGACCGCCACCGGGGCGAAGTTCTCGGAGGCGATCATCTCCAGAGTGGTCTGCTGGCGGTGCAGCTCGGCGTCGACCGCGGCGGCGATCTCCGGGTCGAGGGCGTGCAGGGACTGGTTCAGAACCGTCATGGTGTGGTCTTCCCGGGAGGAGGAGGGAAAGGGGCCGGGGCGGGACGGGCCGCGCTGCCGCGGCCCGTCCCTGCGGGGGCTCAGCCCTGGGGGTTGGTGAGCGCGTCGTACTCGTCGGCGCTGAGCAGCTCGTCGGTCGCCTCGACGCGGACCTTGAACAGCCAGCCGCCCTCGAAGGGGGCGCTGTTGACCAGGGCGTTGTCGTCCAGGACGTCCTGGTTGACCTCGACGACCTCGCCGGTCACCGGCGAGTACAGGTCGCTGACCGACTTGGTGGACTCCAGCTCGCCGCAGGTCTCGCCGGCGGTCACGGTGTCGCCGACCTCGGGCAGCTGCACGTAGACGATGTCGCCGAGGGCGTCGGCGGCGTGCTTGGTGATGCCGACCGCGGAGACACCGTCCTCAGCGGCGGTCAGCCACTCGTGCTCCTTGGTGTACTGCAGGTGCTGGGGGTTGCTCATGGCGTCATTCTCCAGGATGGGAAGAGGGTACGACGAAGCGGGCCGCCGCTCGGACGGCTGCGACGTGCGGCTATGGGAAAAGTGGGGGTCAGCGCTGGCGCTTGTAGAACGGCAGCGCGATGACCTGCACCGGCTCGTGCCTGCCGCGCACGTCCACCGCGACGGTGGTGCCGGGGGCGGCGTGGGCCGCGTCCACGTAGGCCATCGCGATCGGCCGGCCCAGCGTCGGGGACGGCGCGCCGGAGGTGATCCGGCCGATCGGGGCGCCCTCGGTGGAGACCACGGTGTACTCGGCGCGCGGCACCCGCTTGCCCTCGGAGACCAGGCCGACCAGGACCTTCGGCGGGTTGGTCTCGGCCGCGGCGGCGGCCCGCTCCAGGGCGGCGCGGCCGACGAAGGCGCCGTCGTTGGTGGTCTTGTCGAAGCGGACGACCCGGCCGAGGCCGGCGTCGAACGGGGTGAGGTCGGTGGACAGCTCGTGCCCGTACAGCGGCATGCCGGCCTCCAGGCGCAGCGTGTCGCGGCAGGACAGGCCGCACGGCACCAGGCCGCGGCCCTCGCCGGCCTCGGTCAGCGCCTGCCAGATCGCCTCGGCGTCGGCCGGGGCGCAGAAGATCTCGAAGCCGTCCTCGCCGGTGTAGCCGGTGCGGGCCAGCAGCACGTCGCGGCCGGCCACCTGGGCCGGGAGGATCGCGTAGTACTTCAGGCCGGGCAGGTCGGCGTCGGTGGTGCCGGCCAGGATGCCGGTGGCCTCCGGGCCCTGGACGGCGATCAGCGCGTAGGTGTCGCGGTCGTCGGTGACGACGGCGTCGAAGCCCTTGGCGCGGGCGATCAGCTCGTCGAGGACCAGCTGGGCGTTGGAGGCGTTGGCGACGACCAGGAAGGCGTCCTCGCGCAGGCGGTAGACGATCAGGTCGTCCAGGATGCCGCCGTCCTCGGCGCAGATCATGGTGTAGCGGGCGCGCAGCTCGCCGAGCGCGGAGACGAAGCCGACCAGCGCGTGGTCCAGCATCTCGCCGGCCTGCGGGCCGGTGACGGTGATCTCGCCCATGTGCGAGAGGTCGAACAGACCGGCCTTGGTGCGGACGGCGAGGTGCTCCTCGCGCTCGCTGCCGTAGCGCAGCGGCATGTCCCAGCCGGCGAAGTCGGTCATGGTCGCGCCGAGGGCGCGGTGCAGCGCGTCGAGCGCGGTCAGGCGGAGGGACGACATGGCCAGGAACTCCTCGGTCGGGGCACTCAGGGGTGCGCGCGCCGGGACCGGACCCGCTCGGGGACCGACCCTGCGCGCGGGCATGCGGCGGCGTGGGTCTCCCCATCTGTCGTCGAACCTGAGAGCTTCACCGCCCACTGCCCGGTGCTGGTTCCAGCATCGGGGACAGCGTGGCGGCTTGCACCGTGGGTGGGCGCGCGACCGGGCCGTGCGCCGCTTTCCAGATGTGCCTAACCCGTGCGGTAGGGGTGCCTGAGAGATTCCGGGGAGGACTTGCTCCTTCGGCGCCGGCTGTGCCGCCGAGGCGGCACTCCGGGCTCTCCCGCGCGGGTTCGAGCGGCCGGTGTGGAGTTGTGGGGCCCGCGGCGCATGCCGTCGGACGCGCACATCATGGCACGTCCGGGCCGATGAAGGGAGAGGGGGCCCGCTCGGACCGAGTGATCCCGCACACGCCCCGCGGGTCCGTCTCCCCCGGTCCGGCGGCCCGGCGGGGATCCGCGGGGACGCCCTAAACTGCTCCGCGTCGGTGCGGCACAGGGCGGCCGGCGGCGGAGCGGCGGCGGACGGGGTGCCCGGTGGAGCAGCAGCAGGGGTGGGGCGGTCCGGAGTCGGCGCCGCAGGGCGGCACGTGGCCGGCCAACGAGCTGGAGCAGGTGCTGACCGCCGCGCTGGGCGACCCGGGCGCGACGCCGCGGGTGATCGAGGTGCTGGCGCGCAGCCAGGTGTGGATCCCGCTGCCCGCCGGGGGCGACCCGCAGGGGCAGTCGCTGGACCTGCCGACCATCGAGCTGGCCGGCGAGCCGTACGTGCCGGTGTTCTCCTCGCAGGAGGTGTTCCTGCAGCAGGCGCCGGGGATGGCGTTCGCGGTCGCGCCGGTCTGGGAGTTCGCCCGCGGGCTGCCGCTGGGTGTGGGCATCGCGGTCAACCCGGAGGCGGCGGTGGGCATTCCGGTGCCGCCGCAGGGCGTGGCGGAGCTGCGCCGAGGGCCGCGCGACGACCGGTGGGAGCTGCCGGCGGACGCCCCGACCGGCGGCCGGGTGGCGCTGCGCGAGCCGGTGCCGGGCGAGGACCCGGAGCACTTCCTGGCCGCTTGCCGGGCCGAACTCGCCGCGCTGCCCGGGGTGTTGACCGCGCGCCGGGCGCTGGCCAGCGTCGAGGGCGAGCCGACCGTGATGTTCGTGGGCGTCCAGCTCGACCTGGCGGCCCCGGCCGACCCGGCGGCGGTGAACGAGGCGCTCGGCCGGGCGCTGGGAACCGCGCCGCTGCCCGGCGGCGTCCACCTCGTGCTGCTCGACCTCGCCGAGGACCCGGTGGTCGAGTGGCTGCTCACCCGGGTACTGCCTTTCTACTCGCGGGTGTGAGCGGGGTCGGTTCACAGGCACGTCGCCGTGGCGGTGGCCGGTGTCGCGCCATAGGGTGCGTGCAGACGGCTGACGGCCGGCGGGAAGAGCGAAAGAGGCGCGGCGAGGTGGGCGCATGAGTGCGGGAGCGGGAGCGGTGGGTGGACCGGGGCCCTGGGGCCAGGCGCCGACCGGGCGCCCCGGGGTGGACCCGGGTGTGCTGGAGCGCGCCCTGCGCGAGGTCGCGCCGGAACGCTACGACGCGTACGAGCAGTTGCTCCGCGCCCTGGCGGACGGCCAGGTGTGGATGCTGCTCTGGCACGGCACGCCGGGCAGCCCGGACGCCCAGTACGGGAACATGGAGATCAGCGGCCACGGCTACGCGCCGGCCGTCACCTCGGCCGAGCAGCTGACCGCCTCCGGCTGGGCCCGGGCCCACGAGGTCATCTCCGGGCGGGAGATCGCCGCCTCGCTGTACCGGACCCGCTGGGGCCTGTGGCTCAACCCGCACGCGCCGGGCGGCGGCGTCGGCGTGCCCTGGGCGGACCTGCGGCGGATCGCGGCGGGCCTGGACCGGCTGCCGGCCGGGCCGTTGAAGCTGAGCGAGCCGCAGGTGAACGCCGAGCAGTTCTTCGCGCTGCTGGCGCGGCAGGCGGGCGAGGTGCGCGCGGTGCGCGCGCTGCGCCGGGCCTGGGTGCAGCCGGCCGTGGGGGAGCCGTACCTGGCGATCGGGCTGGAGCTGTACGAGAGCTCGCCGCCGGCGGTGGAGGCGGTGCGCGCGCTGATGCAGCGGGCGATCGCGGTGGCCCCGGAGGGTCTGGCGGTGTCCACGGTGGCGATGGCGGACGAGTACGACCCGGTGGCGCTGTGGATGCGCGCCAACGCGCGGCCGTTCTTCGACCGCGAGGCGGGCCGCCCGCCCGCCGGGACGTACCATCAGCCGCCGCCGCCGTACCACGGGCAGCCCGGCTACTACGGCGCGCAGCAGCCCGCGCAGGGCTGGACCGGGCAGCAGCCGCCGCGGCAGTGGCCCGGATACCCGGGGCGCTGAATCTCCAAACACGTTCGCACGAAGCCGACTTGATTTCACGTCAGGTCGGCTTCGGCGTTTTCCGGACGAATTAGGTCGGACGTCGTCCAGGCATCTTGACATGCCTGTTACAGCCGTGTGAAGAGGGATATGCCGGCGAATCCCGTGGTGCATGCACGCAGATCACAGTTGGGCATCTGTCGGTTGTCAGGGCTGGCGCAAGCCAGTTCGGATGGCAGAGAGTTCTGCGCAACGCAAAGCGCGTACTGGTTACCCCACGAAGGTGAACGCGCACGCAGACCGCTCGATCCGCCGTGTGATGCCCATCCCGCACGGGGGAAGTAACTCGTGCACGACGCACCGCCGCGCACAACTGCCAGGCAACTCCAGCACCTCCGCACCTCCGCACGTCCGCAGCCGCACCGCCGACCCCCGGCGACCGGCGCCCGTGGGCCGGCCACCGTCGGCGAGGGGATCTACTGACCATGACCGCACCCATCACAACCGCCGGGAACGAGCCGGAGGCACCGGCCTCCCCCAGCCCGGCCAAGACGATCGAGGGCCGCTCCCTCGGTCGGATCGCCTGGACCCGTTTCAAGCGGGACAAGGCCGCCGTCGCCGGTGGCGTCGTGGTGATCCTGCTGATCCTGCTCGCCCTGCTGTCCCAGCCGATCGAGTCGCTGTTCGGGCTCGACCCCGACGCGTCGAACACCGACCTGCTGGACGCCGACCTCGGCGGCCTGCCGCTCGGGGACTGGGGCGGGATGAGCGGCGACCACCCGCTCGGCGTCGACCCCCTGCAGGGCCGCGACCTGCTCGCCCGCGTGATCGACGGCTCCTGGGTCTCCCTGCTGGTCGCCTTCGGCGCGACCCTGCTGTCCAACACCCTCGGCGCCGTGCTCGGCGTGATGGCCGGCTACTACGGCGGCTGGGTGGACACCCTGATCAGCCGGCTGATGGACGTCTTCCTGGCGTTCCCGCTGCTGCTGTTCGCCATCGCGATCTCCGCCTCGCTCCAGGGCGGCGCGTTCGGCCTGCACGGCCTCCCGCTGCACATCATGGTGCTGATCTTCGTGATCGGCTTCTTCAACTGGCCCTACATGGGCCGGATCGTGCGCGGACAGACCCTCTCGCTGCGCGAACGGGAGTTCGTGCACGCGGCCCGCAGCCTCGGCGCCCGCGGCCCGTTCATCCTGTTCAAGGAACTGCTGCCGAACCTGGTCGGTCCGATCCTGGTCTACTCGACCCTGCTGATCCCGACCAACATCCTCTTCGAGGCCGGTCTGAGCTTCCTCGGCGTCGGCATCCAGCCCCCGCAGTCCTCCTGGGGCGGCATGCTGGCCGACGCGAAGAACTACTACCAGGTGGACCCCCAGTACATGGTGGTGCCCGGCCTGGCGATCTTCATCACCGTGCTCGCGTTCAACCTGCTCGGCGACGGGCTGCGTGACGCCCTCGATCCCAAGAGCAACTGACCCTGCGTCAGGACCCTCCCTCCTCCACATCCTCAAGGGGTTGATCTCACCCATGCGTAGGTCCCGCACCCTCGCGCTGACCGCCGCGGCCGCCGCCGTGGTCATGGTCGTCACCGGCTGCTCGTCCAGCGGCAAGGGCGGCAGCGGCAAGTCCTCGGCCGGCGCCAACGACGCCAACGCCGGCGGCGCCAACGCGGCCGTCAAGAACATCGTCAACGCCTCGGACAAGAAGGGCGGGACGGTCACCTACGAGATGAAGGGCACCCCGGACTCCCTCGACCCGGGCAACACGTACTACGCCTACATCTACAACTTCTCGCGCCTGTACGGCCGTCCGCTGACGACCTTCAACCCGGCCGCGGGCGAGGACGGCAACAAGCTCGTCCCGGACCTCGCCGAGTCCCTGGGCCAGCCCAGCGCGGACGGCCTGACCTGGACGTACAAGCTGCGCGCCGGCCTGAAGTACGACGACGGCACCCCGATCACCTCCAAGGACGTCAAGTACGCCGTGGAGCGCTCGAACTTCGCGCCCGAGGTGAACTCCAACGGCCCGACGTACTTCCACGACCTGCTGGTCGACAACCCGGACAAGTACCAGGGCCCGTACAAGGACAAGTCCGGCGACCTGAAGTCGATCGAGACGCCGGACGACACGACCATCGTCTTCCACCTGCAGCACCCCTTCGCGGACTTCGACTACCTGGTCAGCGCCCCGCAGACCGTGCCGGTCCCGCAGGCCAAGGACACCGGCGCCGACTACGTGAAGCACATCGCGGCCTCGGGCTCCTACAAGTTCGAGTCCTACGAGGACGGCAAGCAGGCCGTCCTGGTGCCGAACACCAACTGGGACAAGAGCACCGACCCGATCCGCAAGCAGCTCGCGGACAAGATCGTGCTCAAGATGAACATCGACCAGGCCACCATCGACAAGGACCTGCTGGCCGGCAACGCCCAGGTCGACCTGGTGGGCGGCGGCGTCGACCCGCAGACCCAGGCGCAGATCCTGCGCGACGACAAGCTCAAGGCCAAGACCGACAACGCCTACGGCGGCCGCCTGGTCTACATGGCGATCAACAGCAAGGTCGCGCCGTTCGACAACATCGAGTGCCGCAAGGCCGTCCAGTACGCGATCGACAAGGTCGCCGTGCAGACCGCGCTCGGCGGCCCGATCCGCGGCCAGGTGGCCAGCACCGTGCTCCCGCCGGACATCCCGGGCCACCAGGACTTCAACCTGTACGAGACCAAGGACAACAAGGGTGACGAGGCCAAGGCCAAGGACGCCCTGAAGGCCTGCGGCAAGGACAGCATCAGCACCGTCCTGTCCGCCCGTACCGAGCGTGCCACCGAGGTCGCCGCCGCCACCCAGATCCAGGCGCAGCTGAAGAAGGTCGGCATCAACGTCGAGATCCAGCAGTTCCCGCAGGGCAAGTACCTGACCGACTCGGCCGGCGCGCCGCAGTTCACCCAGGACCACAACATCGGCCTGATGATGATGCAGTGGGGTGCCGACTGGCCGACCGGCTACGGCTTCCTGCAGCAGATCGTCGACGGCCGGGCCATCAAGCCCTCCGGCAACAGCAACCTCGCGCAGCTGAACGACCCGGCGATCAACAAGCTGATCGACGACGCCGCGGTCAACCCCGACCGGGCCGCCCGCGAGAAGATCTACGGCGACATCGACAAGAAGGTCATGGAGTCCGCGACCTACGTGCCGCTGACCGACTTCAAGGTCTTCCTCTACCGCCCGGACAACGCGACCAACATCGCGTCCACCCCGGCCTTCTCGGGTGAGTACGACTACCTGAACATCGGCACCACCAAGTAAGAGCCCGAGCGAGAGCACGAGCGGCTCCGCATCCCTGAAGGCAGGTGAAGGCAGCGGCGCCCGCCGCCCGTCCGGAAGATCCCGGACGGCGGCGGGCGCCCGAGCCGCCCAACTGTGTTTGCCTACATCATCCGCAGGATCTTCGCGGCCGTCGTGCTGCTGTTGGTGGTCAGCGCGGTCACCTTCGCGATCTTCTTCCTGCTCCCGCGCTTCGCCGGCGAGACCACCGACCAGCTGGCCGCCCAGTACATCGGGAAGAACCCGTCCCCCGAGGCGATCGCGGCGGTCAAGTCGAACCTCGGCCTCGACCAGCCGCTGTACACCCAGTACTGGAACTTCCTGAAGGCCCTGGTCAGCGGCGCCGAGTACAAGTTCGGCCCGGAACCGGCCACCTGCCACGTGCCCTGCTTCGGCTACTCCTTCAAGAACCACCTGGAGGTCTGGCCGGAGATGACCAGCCGGATCCCGGTCACCATCTCGCTCGCCATCGGCGCGGCGGTGCTCTGGCTGGTCTCCGGCGTCACCACCGGCGTGATCTCCGCCCTCAAGCCGCGGTCGATCTTCGACCGGCTCTCCATGGGCGTCGCCCTGGCCGGCGTCTCGCTGCCGGTCTTCTTCACCGGCGCCCTGCTGCTGACGCTGTTCAGCTACGAGTGGCCGATCCTGGACAACCTTGAATACGTCGACTTCACCGCCGACCCGCTGATGTGGGCCCGCAACCTGATCCTGCCGTGGGTCTCGCTGGCCTTCCTCTACTCCGCGCTCTACGCCCGGCTCACCCGCGCCGGAATGCTGGAGACCATGAGCGAGGACTACATCCGCACCGCCCGGGCCAAGGGCCTGGCCGAGCGCAAGGTCGTCGTCAAGCACGGGCTGCGGTCCGCGCTCACGCCCATCATCACCATCTTCGGCATGGACCTCGGCCTGCTGCTCGGCGGTGCGCTCATCACCGAGCAGGTGTTCTCGCTCAAGGGCGTCGGCCAGTTCGCCGTCCAGGCGATCTCCGACAACGACCTGCCCAAGATCCTCGGCGTCACCCTGCTCGCCGCCTTCTTCATCGTCGTCTGCAACCTCGTGGTCGACCTCCTGTACGCCCTCGTCGACCCCCGGGTGAGGCTCTCGTGACCGACCTCAACAAGACCGCGGCGGACGCCGTCCAGGACGGTGCCCTCGGCGCGGCCCCGGTCGGCGACCCGTTCCTCTCCGTCCGCGACCTGCGCGTCCACTTCGACACCGACGACGGCCTGGTCCGCTCGGTCGACGGCGTCAGCTTCGACCTGCACAAGGGCCGCACCCTCGGCATCGTCGGCGAGTCCGGCTCCGGCAAGTCCGTCACCTCGCTCGCCATCATGGGCCTGCACCGCAGCAAGCGGGCCAGTATCACCGGCGAGATCCGGCTCGACGGCGAGGACCTGATCGCGGCCGGCCCCGACCGGGTGCGCCAATTGCGCGGCCGGGAACTGGCGATGATCTTCCAGGACCCGCTGACCGCGATGCACCCCTACTACACGGTGGGGCAGCAGATCGTCGAGGCGTACCGGGTGCACCACCCCCAGGCCTCCAAGAAGCAGGCCCGCGCCCGCGCCGTCGAGATGCTCGACCGGGTCGGCATCCCGCAGCCCGACCGCCGGGTCGACGACTACCCGCACCAGTTCTCCGGCGGCATGCGCCAGCGCGCCATGATCGCCATGGCGCTGGTCAACGACCCCTCGCTGCTGATCGCCGACGAGCCCACCACCGCCCTCGACGTCACCGTCCAGGCCCAGATCCTGGACCTGATCCGCGACCTCCAGGCCGAGTTCGGCTCCGCCGTCATCATCATCACCCACGACCTCGGCGTCGTCGCCGAGCTCGCCGACGACATCCTGGTCATGTACGGCGGCAAGTGCATCGAGCGCGGCCCCGCCGAGACCCTCTTCGACGCGCCCGAACACCCCTACACCTGGGGCCTGTTGGGATCCATGCCGCGCCTGGACCGGGAGCTGCAGGAACGGCTCGTCCCGGTCAAGGGCACCCCGCCCAGCCTGATCAACGTGCCGAGCGGCTGCGCCTTCCACCCGCGCTGCCCGTACGCCGAACTGACCGGCGGGCGCTCCGGCAGCGAGCTGCCGGTGCTGACCGAGGCCACCCCCGGGCACCACGCGGCCTGCCACCTCCCGGTGGCCGAACGGCACCGCATCTTCACCGAAGAGATCGCGCCCCGGCTGTGAGCCCGGCCTCGTACCACCATTCTGGAGAGAACCGATGACGGACACTCAGGCGACAGAGGCAGCGGCGATCCCGTCGCCCCCGCCCGCCGACGTGCGCGAGCCGCTGCTGAAGGTGACCGGACTGACCCGGCACTTCCCGATCAAGGGCGGGCTGCTGCGGCGCCAGACCGGCGCCGTCCGGGCCGTCGACGGCATCGACTTCACCGTCAACGCCGGCGAGACCCTGGGCGTCGTCGGCGAGTCCGGCTGCGGCAAGTCGACCATGGGCCGGCTGGTCACCCGGCTCGACGAGCCCACCGGCGGGACGATCGAGTTCGAGGGCACCGACATCACCCACCTGGGCGTCGGCGCGATGCGGCCGCTGCGCCGCGACATCCAGATGATCTTCCAGGACCCGTACTCCTCGCTGAACCCGCGGCACACCGTCGGCACCATCGTCGGCGCGCCCTTCAAGCTGCAGAACGCCGTCCCGGCGGGCGGGCTCAAGAAGGCCGTCCAGGACCTGCTGGAGCTGTGCGGGCTCAGCCCCGAGCACTACAACCGGTACCCGCACGAGTTCTCCGGCGGCCAGCGCCAGCGCATCGGCATCGCCCGGGCGCTCGCCCTGCGGCCCAAGATGATCGTCGCGGACGAGCCGGTCTCGGCGCTCGACGTGTCCATCCAGGCCCAGGTCGTCAACCTGCTCGACGACCTCCAGCGGGAGCTCGGCCTGACCTACCTGATCATCGCGCACGACCTCTCGGTGGTCCGGCACGTCTCCGACCGGGTGGCGGTGATGTACCTCGGCAAGGTCGTCGAGATCGCCGACCGCGACTCGCTCTACAGCGGCCCGATGCACCCGTACACCAATGCCCTGATGTCCGCGGTGCCGGTCCCCGACCCGCGCCGCCGCCAGCAGGGCGGCCGCGAGCGCATCCTGCTCAGGGGCGACGTCCCCTCGCCGATCAACCCGCCCAGCGGCTGCCGCTTCCGCACCCGGTGCTGGAAGGCGCAGGACATCTGCGCCTCCCAGGAGCCGCCGCTGACGGCGCTGAAGACGGGGCACCAGGTGGCGTGCCACTTCCCGGAGAACGAGAACCAGAGCTAGAACCGGAGCTAGAACCGGAGCCGGAGCCGAGTCCCGGCCGAACGAAGAAAGTCCGCCCGCCCCCGGAAACCGGGGGCGGGCGGACTTTCGTTCACGACGGCGTCAGCCGGTGCCGGACAGCGCCTTCTCGGGCTCGGCCGGCGCCGCCTGGGCGACGACGGCGGCGGCCGGCCGGGTGTCGGCGACCGGCGGCGGGGTGAAGCTCGCCGGGAAGCGGCGGTTGACCGCCTTGACGACCTTGCGGCCGAGGTTCTGGAACGGGATCTCGACCAGCCGGTAGGTGAGCCAGCTGATCAGCAGCAGCGCGCCCATGAAGGCGGCGAACTGGATGCTCCGGTCCTTCCAGGTGACGATCGGCGCGTGCCCCTGCAGCATCCAGTTCATGCCGTGGATCAGCGGGTTGTGCAGCAGGTAGACGGAGAAGCTGATGGCGCCCAGCCAGCTGAGCCAGCGCGGCCAGCGGCGCTTGCGCAGCAGCATGCCGATCGCGAACACCGCCCAGGCGGCCAGGTACGCGTACGAGAACGCCATCCACGAGCCGCCGGTGAAGGTCCGGCCCATGGCCGGGCCGCGGTTGTAGAGGTAGCCGACCAGGACGCCGGAGGCGGCCACGAAGACGCAGGTCAGGATGGCGGGGAGCCGGTCGATCTGGCCGTGCTCCAGCCGGTAGAGGACCGTGCCCGCGAACATCGTCGCGAAGATCATCATGGTCTCGAAGCCGGTGGACCGGCTGTTCAGGAGGATCAGCGTGAGGCCGAGGCCGCCGAGCATCAGCCCGCCCCAGCGGGTCAGGTCGAAGCGGCCGCTGAAGATGCACACCATCGCCATGACGACGACCAGCCCGCCGGCGGCGACCAGGTGCCGGGTCGAGGTCAGGTCGGTGGAGATGGTGCCGAGGGCCAGCCAGCCGCCGAGCACCAGGGCGAAGCCCGCGAAGCCGATCGCGATGGGCGCGCTCTTGCGGTGCCACCCCATGACGAACAGGGCCGTCACGAGGTAGTAGAAGATCATCTCGTAGGTGAGCGTCCACATCACCCCGATGATGTTCGGAATGCCCATCATGTCCTGCAGCATCATGCCGTTGGCCGCGGCGGACAGCAGGGGGTGGTCGAACGCGAAGCCCTGCACCACCGCGTACGGGCGGGGCAGGATCAGCAGGCTGCCGACCACGGTCAGGACCGCCACCGGGAGGATCCGGAAGAACCGGCCCGCCCAGAAGCCGCGGACGTCGCCGCGCCGCTCCAGCGAGGCCGGGATGATGTACCCGCTGACCAGGAAGAACAGCATCACGCCGAACAACCCGGGGTCCGCGTACTTCGGGACCTTGGTGCCGTTGGGTATCCAGTAGAACGGCAGCGCGAGGTGGTACACCGCGACCGAGAGGGCGGCTATGCCGCGCAGCGCGTCGAGCCAGGCGAGTCTCGACGAGGCGGGGGATCGGGGAGCGCCCTCGGCGGCCTGGCCGCCGGTGCGTCGCCTGGATGCGCGTTCGATCAGCTTCACAGGCGGAGGCTAGCCGAATCGGTGCGGCAAGGGTCGTTCGGGGGAGATGGAATGTCCGGTGCGGGCGGCTTCTCTATCGGACCGTGACCATCGGACCGGCCGGAGCGGAAGATTCCGTTTGTGTCGGAGCAGTCCTCCGCCCGGGTCATAGTTGTCTCCGTGACCTCGCAGATCTTCCCCACCGACGTGCAGCAGACGCTGGACCTCGTCGGCATCTTCGTCTTCGCCCTCTCCGGGGGCCTGCTCGCCGTCCGCAAGAACATGGACATCTTCGGCATCTGCGTCCTGGCCGAGGTCACCGCGCTCGGCGGCGGGGTCATGCGCGACCTGGTGATCGGGGCCACCCCGGTCGCCGCCTTCACCAACCTCGGCTACTTCGTCACCCCGCTCGGCGCCGCGCTCGTGGTGTTCTTCCTGCACCCCGAGGTCGAACGGATCAACCGGGCGGTGCAGACCCTCGACGCGCTCGGCCTCGGCCTGTTCTGCGTCACCGGCACCGCCAAGGCCCACGACTTCGGGCTCGGCGCCGTGGCCGCCGTCGCCCTCGGCATGGTGACCGCGGCCGGCGGCGGCGTGATCCGCGACGTGCTGGCCGGGGAGATCCCCTCGCTGCTGCGCTGGGACCGGGAGATCTACGCCGTCCCCGCGCTGGTCGGCTCCGGGCTGGTCGCCCTGCTGATCGGCGCCGACCGGCTCACCGGCGCCACCGGCACCGCCGCCGCGCTCACCGCCTTCGTGCTGCGGATGCTCGCCCTGAAGTACGGCTGGCGTGCCCCGCGGGCCTGGCGCCGCAACGGTTCTCGCACCAGCGAGGAGTAGGCGAGCCGCCGTACGCCAGCGAGATCGCCTCGGCCGTGCACAGCAGTTCGGGCACCATCCGGGCCAGTTCGGCCGGCGGCACCTGGCTCGCCGGGGCGCTCAGCGCGCACGCCGCCACCGTCCGGCCGCCGCTGCCCGCCACCGGCGCCGCCACGCACGTCACCGGCTCCCGGTGCTCGGCCGACTCCGCCGCCCAGCCGCGCCGGCGCACCGCCGCCAGCTCCGGCGGCAGCTCGTCCACCCGGGCCCCGTCCTCCGGCAGCCCCGCCAGCAGCACCCGGCCGACCGCGGTGCCCGTCACCGGCGCCCGCCGCCCGATCCGGGACGGCCGCGCGGCCTGGTGCCCGGCCACCTCGTCCACGTACAGCACCTCGCCGTCGTGCAGCACCGCCAACTGGACGGTGAAGCCGCAGCGGGCGTTCAGCGCCGCCAGGTACGGCGCGGCCACCTGCCGGACGTCGATCTCCTCCAGCGCCCGGTGCGCCAGCGACAGCACCCGGCCGCCCAGCCGGTAGCGCAGGTCGGGCTCGCGCCGGGCGAAGCCGTGCTCCTCCAGGTCGCGCAGCAGCCGCAGCGCGGTGGACTTGTGCACGCCCAGGCGGGTCGCGGCCTGCTCCAGCGACAGCGGGCCGTCGCCGAGCGCGGCGAGCAGGGTCAGCGCGCGGTCGACCGACTGCGACATGGCGGCCCCCCGGGTGGTCGGAACGATCGGAACGGAGAAGTGCTCGTCGATCTGGTGCGAAGCGCTCGTCAGGCTAGCCGCTCGGTGGCGCGGTGGTGCAAACCGGACCCGGACGCCCATGTCCGGCACCGGTTCCGGCCGGTGGCCGGATAGCTGCGTAGGCGAGGGCGATTGCTTGCGGCCGCCCTCTACAATCGGATGGTTATGCCATACCTGGACCATGCGGCGACCACGCCGATGCTGCCCGAGGCGATCGCCGCGATGACGGCGCACCTGGGGGTGGTCGGCAACGCCTCGTCCCTGCACGCGGCCGGCCGCCGGGCCCGCCGGGTGGTCGAGGAGTCCCGCGAGTCGCTGGCCGAGTCGCTCGGCGCCCGCCCCAGCGAGATCGTCCTCACCGGTGGCGGCACCGAGTCCGACAACCTGGCCGTCAAGGGCCTGTACTGGGCCCGCCGGGGCGCCGACCCGGCCCGCACCCGGGTGCTGTGCAGCCCCGTCGAGCACCACGCGGTGCTCGACGCCGTCCACTGGCTCGCCGAGCACGAGGGCGCCGACGTCGAGTACCTGCCCGTCGACGCGCTCGGCCGGGTGCACCCCGAGGCGCTGCGCGCCGCCGTCGAACGGGACCCGTCCTCCGTCGCCCTGGTCACCGTGATGTGGGCCAACAACGAGGTCGGCACCGTCCAGCCCGTCCGCGAACTCGCCGCCGTCGCCGCCGAGTTCGGCATCCCGATGCACGCCGACGCGGTCCAGGCGCTCGGTCAGGTCCCGGTCTCCTTCGCCGAGTCCGGCCTCACCGCGCTCACCGTCACCGGCCACAAGATCGGCGGCCCCTTCGGCATCGGCGCCCTGCTGCTCACCCGCGGCGCCACGCCCGTCCCGCTGCTCCACGGCGGCGGACAGGAGCGCGACGTCCGCTCCGGGACCCTGGACGCCCCCGCCGCCGCCGGCTTCGCCGCCGCCGCGGCCGTCGCCGTCGAGCACCGCGAGGAACACGCCGTCCTGCTCGGCGGACTGCGCGACGAACTCGTCGCCGGCGTGCTCGCCGCCGTCCCCGACGCCATCCTGAACGGCGACCCGGTCGCCGGGGGCCGGCTCCCCGCCAACGCCCACTTCTCCTTCCCTGGCTGCGAGGGCGACGCGCTGCTGATGCTGCTCGACGCGGCCGGCATCGAGTGCTCCACCGGCTCCGCCTGCTCGGCCGGAGTGCCGCAGCCCAGCCACGTGCTGCTCGCCATGGGCGTCGACCCGCTGCTGGCCCGCTCGGCGCTGCGGTTCTCGCTCGGGCACACCTCGGTGCGCGAGGACGTGACGGCGCTCACGGCCGCGATCGGGCCGGCCGTGCAGCGGGCCCGCAACGCCGGGCTGGCGTCGGTCCGGCGGTAGCTCCGGCTGGTCGGGCATGTCCGGACGCCCCGTACCCTTGTAGTCACCATGACTGACTTCCCGGGCGCCCCGACCACCCCGTCCACCGGCCGACTGCGCGTGCTCGCGGCCATGTCCGGCGGCGTCGACTCCGCGGTCGCCGCCGCCCGTGCCGTCGAAGCCGGCCACGAGGTGACCGGCGTCCACCTGGCGCTCTCCGCCAACCCGCAGTCCTTCCGCACCGGCGCCCGCGGCTGCTGCACCATCGAGGACTCCCGCGACGCCTGGCGGGCCGCCGACGTCATCGGCATCCCGTTCTACGTGTGGGACCTCGCCGAGCGCTTCCGCGAGGACGTCATCGACGACTTCGTCGCCGAGTACGCCGCCGGCCGCACGCCCAACCCGTGCCTGCGCTGCAACGAGAAGATCAAGTTCGCGGCCCTGCTCGACAAGGCCGTCGCCCTCGGCTTCGACGCCGTCTGCACCGGCCACTACGCCCGCATCGTCGACCTGCCGGACGGCTCCCGCGAGCTCCACCGGGCCGTGGACGGCGCCAAGGACCAGTCGTACGTGCTCGGCGTCCTCGACGCCGACCAGCTCGCCCACTCGCTCTTCCCGCTCGGCGACACCACCAAGGACGCCATCCGGGCCGAGGCCGAGCGGCGCGGCCTCGCGGTGGCCAAGAAGCCCGACAGCCACGACATCTGCTTCATCGCGGACGGCGACACTCAGGGCTTCCTCGCCCGGCACCTCGGCACGGCCACCGGCGACATCCTCGACGTCGACGGCACCAAGCTCGGCGAGCACGACGGCGCCTACGGCTTCACCATCGGTCAGCGCAAGGGCCTGCGCATCGGCCGCCCGGCGGCGGACGGCAAGCCGCGCTACGTGCTCGACATCTCGCCGGTGAACAACACCGTGACGGTCGGCCCGGTCGAAGGCCTCGACGTCGTCGGGCTGACCGCCATCCGCCCCCGCTGGTGCGGTACCGAGCCGCTCGCGGACGGCCGCTACACCGCCCAACTCCGCGCCCACGGCGAGGAGGTGCCGGTCTCGGCCGCCGTCGTCGACGGCGAACTGCGGGTCCGGCTCGACACCCCGGCCCGCGGCATCGCCCCCGGCCAGGCCGTCGTCCTCTACGACGGCACCCGGGTCGTCGGCTCGGCCACCATCTCCGCCACCGAACGGCCGGCCCTCACCTCCTAGGGCTGCTGCCGCCTCCGGCGCAGCCAGGCGATGCTGTCCACGGCCATCATGTGGAAGCCGGGGTGGCCCGCCGCATCGGCCGGTACACCTTGCGCGCGCGTTCCTCGCGCCCGCTGAGGCCTCACCGGCCCTGGGCGATCTCCCAGAGGTAGCCGTCCAGGTCCCGGAAGCTCGCGGTGCGCGGGCCCCAGCGGCGGTCCACCGGCCCGTTGACGAACTCGACCCCGACCGCGGCGAGTTCCGCGCACTTCGCGTCCACGTCCTCGACCTCGACGGTGAACACCAGCCGCGCCCCGGCCTCCCGCGGCGCGGCGGCGGCCGGCTCGATGAGCTCCGGAACGTTCGTCACCCGCAGCAGGTTGACGATCGTCCCGCCGAACCGGAACGCGACGGACTGCTCGTCCTCGAAGAGGACCGGGGCGTCGAAGACGTCCAGGTAGAACTTCTTCGCGGCGCCCAGGTCCTCGACGAAGAGGGTCTGGGCGGCGATCCCGTTGGCCCACGCGGTCATGACGGCTCCCTGCTCGATGGCGACGGCATCCCGACCCTACGGACACCCACCGACAACCCGGGCGGTCCCGGTGTCGGCCCGCTCCTCTGCGGCGGTGCCGTACGCCGGCCGAGAGCTGGGCGGCGGGTAATGGCGGTGAGCGGGGGCGGCCGGGCGTGATAGACCAATCAGCACTATGAACATATGTGTCTTCTGCTCCGCGTACTCGCTCGACGACCGCTACACCGCTCCCGCCGCCGAGTTCGCCCGGCTGCTGGGGGAGGGCGGCCACACGTTGGTGTGGGGCGGGTCCGACGCCGGGCTGATGGGGCTGCTGGCCGACAACGTCAAGGCGGCGGGCGGGAAGCTCGTCGGGGTGATGGTCGAGATGCTGCGGCACAAGGCCTACGCCGGGGCGGACGAGCTGGTGTGGACGGCCGACCTCGCGGAGCGCAAGGCCGAGCTGGCGGCCCGGGCGGACGCCATCGTCGTGCTCGTGGGCGGGCTCGGGACGCTCGACGAGGTCACCGAGGTGCTGGAGCTGAAGAAGCACGGGATGTTCGACAAGCCGGTCGTCGTCCTGGACACCGAGGGGTTCTACGCGGGCATGCGGACCCAGCTGGAGCGGATGGACGCCGAGGGCTTCCTCCCGAAGCCGCTCGCCGAGCTGGTCACCTTCGCCGACACGCCCGCCGACGTGTTCGCCCAGCTCAAGGCCTGAGAGGATCGGGACCATGGCTGCACATCTGATCACGGGCGCCGGTTCCGGCATCGGCGCCGTCCTGGCCGGGCGACTGGCCGAGCGCGGCGACGAACTCTGGCTGCTCGCCCGGGACGCGCGGCGGGCCGCCGAGCTGCGTGAGCGGTTCCCGGGGGCGCGGACCCTGGTCGGCGACCTGGGCGACCCGGCGAAGCTGTCCTGGGCGCTCGGGCACCAGCAGCCGCCGGTCGAGCTGGACTCGCTGCTGCACGTCGCCGGCATGGTCGAGCTGGGCCCGGTCGGCGACCTGCCGGTGAAGGCCTGGCAGGACACCCTGAACGTCAACCTGGTCGCCCCCGCCGAGCTGACCCGGCTCCTGCTGCCCTCGCTGCGCCTGACCAAGGGCCACGTGGTGTTCGTCAACTCGGGCGCCGGCCTGAACGCGCACGCCGAGTGGAGCGCGTACGCCGCCAGCAAGCACGGCCTGCGCGCCCTCGCCGACTCGCTGCGCCACGAGGAGCACGCGAACGGCGTCCGGGTCACCTCCGTCTACCCGGGCCGCACCGCCACCGCGATGCAGGTGAAGGTGCACCAGCAGGAGGGCAAGGCGTACGACGCCGACCGCTGGATCGACCCGGAGTCGGTCGCCAAGGCCGTCATCGCCGCGCTGGACGCCTCGCGGGACGCGGAGATCACCGACATCACCGTCCGGCCCGGGCGCTGACGGGGTGACCGCCGTCGACCTCAGGCCGCCGCTGCCCGAGCGCGTCCTCGGGCCGTACCCGCTGGACGAGGAGGGCGTGGCGGCCCTGCTGGACCGCTACGCCTTCGGCGACGGGTGCCTGCGCCGGATCGTCCTCGACCAGGAGTTCGGCCGGCAGAACCGCGGCCGCGCCGTCCGGCTGGTGATCGACGCCAGGCTGGCGCACGAGGACCTCCGGTGGGAGCCGGTGTGCCTGGACCTGGTGGACGTGCGGCAGTTCCGGATCGACGAGAGCGTCGGCTTCTCCTGGGTGCTGTACGACCCCCCGCAGTTCACCCGCTTCGACGGGCGGCTGCAGGTCGACCTATGCGCCGAGCGCTTCGGCGGCCTGTCCCCGCAGAACGCGAAGGAGGTGTTCGACGGTTCGGAGCTGGTGTTCTCCGCGGCCGGCGGCACCTGGAGCGCACTGCACCGGTGGGACTGAACCGGGGCCGCGCCCCCGGGCACTAGGCTCGGACGGGTGAGCAACGAGCACTCCTTTGCCGAGTTCCCCGACCTGATCGGCGCCGCGACCGGCGTCGGTTCGCTGCCCGGCACGGACGCCCGGGAGGCGGCGAAGACCGCCACCGGGGCGTTCGAGCACCTGCCGTTCCTGCCCGAGCTGCCGGCCCGCGGGCCGGGCGCGGACATGATCGGCCGCAGCGCCGGCCTGCTCGTCGAGCTGTTCGCGCAGACCGAGCCGAGCGGCTGGCGCTTCGCCGACCGCCCCGGCCGGGACACCCGGCGCGCGCACTCCTGGCTCGGCGAGGACCTGGACGCCCTGGAGGAGTTCACCCAGGGCCACCGGGGCGCGCTCAAGGTGCAGGCGGTCGGCCCGTGGACGCTGGCGGCGAACATCGAGCTCAAGCACGGCGAGAAGGCGCTCGCCGACCACGGCGCCTGCCGGGACATCGCCGGCTCGCTCACCGAGGGCCTGCGCCGCCACCTGGCCGAGGTCCGCAAGCGCGTCCCCGGCGCGCACGTCGTCCTCCAGCTCGACGAGCCGTCGCTGCCCGCCGTGCTGGCCGGCCAGGTGAAGACGGCGAGCGGCTTCCAGCGGCTGCGCTCGGTGGACCGGCAGGTGGCGGAGGAGGTGCTGCGCGAGCTGATCCGCGGCCTGGACGCGCCGGTGGTCGTGCACTCCTGCGCGCCGGACGTGCCGATCCCGCTGCTGCGCCGGGCCGGGGTGGCCGGCGTCTCGCTCGACTTCTCGCTGCTCACCGAGCGCCAGGACGACGACCTGGGCGAGGCGGTCGAGGCGGGTACCGCGCTCTTCGCCGGCGTCGTCCCCGCCACTGACCAGCTCGCCTCTCAATCAAAGGCAGTGTCGGACCCTGCCGGTAGTGTCCAGGGAATCAGGACCTTGTGGCGCAGGCTCGGGTTCGCTCCGGAGCTGCTGGGCCGCCGCGTGCTGGTGACGCCGACCTGCGGGCTGGCCGGGGCGTCCCCGGCGTACGCGCGCAGGGCGCTGTCGCTCGCGGCGCGGGCGGCGCAGAGCCTGGTGGACAACCCGGAATGAGAACGTAGGAGGGCTTGCGGTGACGGCTGTCGAGGGCTGGGAGGACGTCCCGGCGGAGGTGCGCAGGCGGCACGCCGAGCTGTCGGTGGAGATCACCGACCACCGCGCCCGCTACTACGAGCAGGACGCGCCGGTCGTCAGCGACGCAGAGTTCGACGCGCTGATGCGCGAGCTGGAGGGGATCGAGGCCGAGCACCCGGCCCTGGTCACGCCGGACTCGCCGACGCAGCGGGTCGGCGGCGCCCCCACCGCGCTGTTCGCCGCCGTCGAGCACCGCGAGCGGCTGCTGAGCCTCGACAACGCGATGGACGACGAGGAGTTGGGCGCCTGGGCCGACCGGGTCGCCACCGAGCTCGACGGCATCGACTACCACTACCTGTGCGAGCTCAAGGTGGACGGCCTGGCCGTCAACCTCACCTACGAGAACGGCCAGTTGGTGCAGGCGGCGACCCGCGGCGACGGCCGGGTCGGCGAGGACATCACCGCCAACGTCCGCACCATCAAGGAGATCCCGCACCAGCTCAAGGGCGAGAACATCCCCGAGCTGGTGGAGATCCGCGGCGAGGTCTACTTCCCGACCGAGGCCTTCGACGCCCTCAACGCCTCCTTCGCGGAGGAGAACGAGCGCCGCCGGCAGGAGAACGAGGAGCGCGCCAAGGAGGGCAAGCGGCCCCGGGCGATGATCCGGCTGTTCATGAACCCCCGCAACGCGGCCGCCGGTTCGCTGCGCCAGAAGGACCCGCACGTCACCGCCTCCCGCCCGCTGCACATGGTGGTGCACGGGATCGGCGCCCGGGTCGGCTTCGACATCGACAACCAGTCGCACGCGTACCAACTGCTGCACGACTGGGGCCTGCCCACCGCCCGGCACAACGCGGTGGTCGGCACGCTGGCCGAAGTCCGGGCCTTCATCAAGCACTTCGGCGAGCAGCGGCACTCCGTCGAGCACGAGATCGACGGCGTCGTGGTCAAGGTGGACGAGATCGCCCTGCAGGGGCGGCTCGGTGCCACCTCCAAGTCCCCGCGCTGGGCGATCGCCTGGAAGTACCCGCCGGAGGAGGTCACCGGCAAGCTCGCCGAGATCCGCGTCGGTGTCGGCCGCACCGGCCGGGCCACCCCGTTCGCGGTGCTGGCCGAGCCGGTGAAGGTGGCCGGCTCGATGGTGCAGTACGCGACGCTGCACAACCAGGAGATCGTCAAGGCCAAGGACGTGCTGCTCGGCGACACCGTGGTGCTGCGCAAGGCCGGCGACGTCATCCCGGAGATCCTCGGCCCGGTCTACGACCTGCGGGACGGCACCGAGCGGGCCTTCGTGATGCCCTCGCACTGCCCGGAGTGCGGCAGCGAGCTGCGCCCGATGTCCGAGGGGGACATCGACCTGCGCTGCCCCAACGCGCAGTTCTGCCCGGCCCAGATCCGCGAGCGGATCGCCTTCCTCGGCGGCCGGTCCTGCCTGGACGTCGAGGGGCTGGGCTACGTCGCGGCCACCGCGCTGACCCAGCCGCTGCAGCCGGCCGAGGCGCCGGTGCGCAACGAGGGCGACGTCTTCGGGCTGACCGAGGAGCAGCTGCTGCCGATCAAGGTGCTGGTGCGCGACCAGAAGACCGGCATGCCCAAGCTGGACGACAAGACCGGCGAGGAGAAGGAGGTCTTCTTCTTCGCGACCACCAAGGGCGAGCCGAAGAAGTCGCTGCGGACGCTGCTGGACAATCTGGAGGCGGCGAAGGACCGCCCGCTCTGGCGCTTCCTCAACGGCCTGTCGATCCGGCACGTGGGGCCGGTGGCGGCGCAGGAGCTGGCCCGCGAATTCCGCGACCTGGACCGGATCTTCTCGGCCACCGAGGAGGAACTGGCGGCGGCCGAGGGCGTCGGCCCGACCATCGCGCGCTCGATCAGGGAGTGGCACGAGGAGGAGTGGCACCGCGACATCCTGGAGAAGTGGCGCGCCGCGGGCGTCCGCTTCGTCGAGGAGTTCGCGGACGAGGAGGAGGCGGAGCGCCCGCTGGAGGGCCTGACGGTGGTCGTCACGGGCACCCTGGCCGGGCACACCCGGGACGGCGCGAAGGAGGCGCTGACCTCGCGGGGTGCGAAGGTGACCGGATCGGTTTCGAAGAAGACCGACTTCGTGGTCGCCGGTGACAACCCCGGATCCAAGTACGACAAGGCCGTTCAGCTCGGCCTGCCGGTCCTGGACGACGCCGGTTTCGCCGTGCTGCTCGCGGACGGGCCGGCCGCGGCCCGCGCCCACCTGGGGCTTCCCCTGCCGGACGCGGAGCCGGAGGCTCCGGCCGACCCCACCGGGGAGGGGGACGCCCCGGCCGAGTCCTGACCCCGGCGAGGCGGAGTTCCGACCCGATCAACACATGGCCGAATCCGTCTTGTTATCGTCCTGATGCAACGTCACCGGGTGCCGCATCGTGAAATCGGGCATTGTTTCACGTGCGGCACCCGGCGCGGTGGCGCGTTTCCGGTTGTCCGAAAGTCTGCCCACCGGGTGGACCCCGGCATACCCTGGAGCGCAACAGAGTGTCAGCAGGGGTGGGGGCACCGGCTGAGCCGGGGCTCCTCGGGGTCGCTCCATGCCCGGCAGCTGTCGGTACCGGCACGGTGCCTCACCGTTAAGGCGGCCTGACGGGGCGGGCCCGACGGAGGACAGGGCTTATGGATCGTACGACCGGCGGCGCTCCCACACGCCCGCCGCAGGGGGTGGCAGGTGCGGTCCTGCTGCTCGGCGTACTGCTGGCCGGTGCTGCGCCGCTCATCCCGCTCGCCGTCCTGGTCTACCGGTACGAACCCGAGCTGTTGCCGCTGTTCGCGGTGCCCCTGGCCGTGCTGGTCGCGGCCTGGCGGATCGCCCGGGACCGCGCCCGCGACCAGCTCACCGACCCGCTCACCGACCTGCCGAACCGTCAGGCGTTACTCCTGGCGGCCCAGGAGGCGATCGTCTCCCACGGCGAGAAGTGCAGCGTCGGTCTGATACTGCTCGATCTCGACCGGTTCCGATCACTCAACGACACGCTCGGGCACACCGCGGGCGACCGGCTGCTGGTGCACATCGCCCGCCGCCTGCACCGCGCGCTGCGCTCCGGCGGCCCGGCCGGCAGCGCCACCCGAGAGTCCATCGACGACGTCTTCGCCGGGCTGCCCCGGCACTACCGGCGCGGCCGCCCGATGGTGGCCCGGATGGGCGGCGACGAGTTCGCCGTCCTGCTGCCCGGCATCAACTGCCCGGACAGCCTGGAGCGCGTCGCCAAGGCGCTGATCGCCGAACTCGCCGCGCCGATCCGCCTGGACGGGCTGCTGCTCGTCCTGGAGGCCAGCGCCGGGGTCTGCGTCTACCCGCAGCACGCCCAGGACGCCGAGGCCCTGCTGCGCCGCGCCGACGTCGCGATGGGCCACGCCCAGCGCGGCTGCAGCGGCGTCGCCCAGTACGACGAGGCGCAGGACGTCGACACGCCGTACCGGATCGGGCTGCTCGGCGACCTCCGCCGGGCGCTGGAGACCGGCGAGGTGCAGCTGCACTACCAGCCCAAGGTGGCCTTCGACGGCCGGGTGGTCGGCCTGGAGGCGCTGCTGCGCTGGGAGCGGCCCGGGCAGGGCAGGGTCTCGCCGGACGAGTTCGTCGGGCTCGCCGAGTCCAGCGGCCTGATGCCCCGGCTCACCGACTACGTGCTGGAGGCGGCGGTCGGCCAGCTCGCCAGCTGGCGCCAGGAGGGCCTGGAGGTGCAGGTCGCGGTGAACGTCTCGCCGCGCGACGTGCTCAACCCCGGCTTCGCGCAGCGCGTCGCCGGGCACCTCGTCCGGCACCGGGTGCCGGCCCACGCGCTCCAGCTGGAGATCACCGAACGGCTGCTGCTGGACGACTCCCGCCGCGCCGCCGACACCCTGGCCGAACTGCGCGGCTACGGCGTCGGGATGTCCCTGGACGACTTCGGCACCGGGCACTCCTCGCTGGTACGGCTGCGCAGCCTGCCGGTCGGCGAGCTGAAGATCGACCGCTCCTTCGTGTCCCGGATGGTCGCCGACGACCACGACGCGGCGGTGGTCCGCTGCTCGGTGGAGCTCGCCCACTCGCTCGGCCTGACCGTGGTCGCCGAGGGCGTCGAGGACGACGAGACCTGGGAGCGGCTGCACGGGCTGGGCGTCGACGCGGTGCAGGGCTGGCTGGTGTCGGCCGCACTGCCGGCCGAGCAGGCCACCGCCTGGCTGCGGGTGCACCGCACGGCCGGCGCCCCGCCGGCGGAGCGGCTGGGCATCGCCCCGGCCGGTGCGCCGGTCACCCGGCCGGTGATCCAGCCGGGCTGCGCGAAGCCGGCGATCCAGCCGGTGCCGCAGCCGCTCGCGCAGCCGCTGGCCCCACCGCTGGCCCCACCGCTGGCCCAGCCGCTCGCGCAGCCCGCGGCGGCCGCGGCCCAGCCGGTGCTGCCGCCCGTCCTGCCGCCGGTCCGCCCGCCCGTCCTGCCCCCGGCCGCCGCCGCCCAGCACACACCGCACGCACCGCACGTTCCGCACCTGCCGAACGGCAGGCAGGTCCAGCACCCGCAGCACGCCCCGCACGTCAACCACCTGCCGGGGCCGCGGCCCCATCCGGTGTCCGCCGCGCAGATGGAGTTCAAGGCGCCGGGCGCACAGGGCTGGGCCCGCATGCGGCCGCAGTGAGGCGGCTCCCGGGGGCCGGCCGGCCGGTGGTCGGCCGGTGCCCCGGGTGGGCCGGGCGTGCCCGTGCGCGGCGGCGGTGACGCGGCCCCGGGGTTACTCGTTGGCCGGTGGCAGGGCCGCGCCCCATAGGATGGGGCCAAAGACCACGAGGACGGAGCGCCGGACCGGCTGCTCCTGCCCGGGCCCGGCACGCCGGCAGGCGCCGCCGGGCCTCACCAGAACTCACCCTGAGGATCGCTGCATGCCTGGCATCACGCGCGAGGAGGTCGCCCACCTCGCCCGGCTGTCGCGTCTTGAGCTGAAGCCCGAAGAGCTGGACCACTTCGCCGAGCAGCTCGACGTGATCATCGGCGCGGTCGCCCGCGTTTCCGAGGTCGCCGGACAGGACGTCCCGCCGACCTCCCACCCGCTGCCGCTGACCAACGTCATGCGCGCGGACGAGGTGCGGCCGTCGCTCACCCCGGAGCAGGCGCTGTCCGGCGCCCCCGCCGCCGAGGAGCAGCGTTTCCGTGTGCCGCAGATCCTCGGGGAGGACTGACCGAGATGACCGAGCTGATTCGTTACACCGCCGCCGAGACCGCGAGCGCCATCGCCAAGGGCGAGGTGTCCGCCGTCGAGGTCGCGCAGGCGCACCTGGACCGCATCGACGCCGTCGACAAGAAGGTCAACGCCTTCCTGCACGTGGACACCGAGGGCGCGCTGACCGCCGCCAAGGCCGTCGACGAGAAGCGCGCCAAGGGCGAGGAGCTGGGCCCGCTGGCCGGCGTCCCGCTCGCGCTGAAGGACGTCTTCACCACCAAGGGCATCCCGACCACCTGTGGTTCGAAGATGCTCGAAGGCTGGATCCCGCCGTACGACGCCACGCTGACGAGCCGTCTCAAGGACGCCGGCGTGGTCATCCTCGGCAAGACCAACATGGACGAGTTCGCGATGGGCTCCTCCACCGAGAACTCGGCCTACGGCCCGACCGGGAACCCGTGGGACCTGACCCGCATCCCCGGCGGCTCCGGCGGCGGTTCGGCCGCCGCGCTGGCCGCCTTCGAGGCCCCGCTGGCGATCGGCACCGACACCGGCGGCTCGATCCGCCAGCCCGGCGCCGTCACCGGCACGGTCGGCGTGAAGCCGACCTACGGCTCGGTATCCCGCTACGGCCTGGTCGCCTTCTCCAGCAGCCTGGACCAGGGCGGCCCGTGCGCCCGTACGGTGCTGGACGCGGCGCTGCTGCACGAGGCGATCGCCGGGCACGACCCGCTGGACTCGACCTCGATCGACGCGCCCGTCCCGGCCGTGGTCGAGGCCGCGCGGATGCGCGACGTGCGCGGCATGCGGATCGGTGTCGTCAAGGAGTTCGCCGGCGAGGGCTACCAGGCCGGCGTGATGCAGCGCTTCAACGAGTCGGTGGAGCTGCTGCGCGAGCTGGGCGCCGAGGTCGTCGAGGTGTCCTGCCCGTCGTTCACCCTGGCGCTGCCCGCGTACTACCTGATCGCGCCCAGCGAGTGCTCCTCCAACCTGGCCCGCTTCGACGCGATGCGCTACGGCCTGCGGGTCGGCGACGACGGCTCGCGCTCGGCCGAGGACGTCACCGCGCTGACCCGTGAGGCCGGCTTCGGCGACGAGGTCAAGCGCCGCATCATCCTGGGCACCTACGCCCTCTCCTCGGGCTACTACGACGCCTACTACGGCTCGGCCCAGAAGGTCCGCACGCTGATCTCGCGGGACTTCGACACGGCCTTCGCCGGCGTGGACGTGCTGGTCTCGCCGACCACGCCGACCACCGCCTTCCCGATCGGCGAGCGCGCCGACGACCCGATGGCGATGTACCTGGCCGACCTGTGCACGATTCCGTCCAACCTGGCGGGCAACGCGGCCATGTCGCTGCCGGTCGGCCTGGCCCCGGAGGACAATCTCCCGGTCGGCCTGCAGATCATCGCGCCCGCGATGGCGGACGACCGCCTGTACCGCGTGGGCGGCGCCGTCGAGGCCGCACTCAACGACAAGTGGGGGCACACCCTGCTGGAGGAGGCACCGGCACTGTGAGCAAGATCGAGAAGGCCAAGGGTTGGAAGCACTCCAAGCCCGGTCTGCTGCTGTCCATCGGCACCAGCGCGTTCGGCGCGATCTCCATCGTCAAGGACGTCCGCAGCGCCCGTGACGAGAGCGACACCCTGAAGCTGGTCAACGCCCTGGTCGGCGCCGCCGCGCTGATCACCGGTACGGCGCTGCTGGTGCGCGAGCTGCGTCAGCTCGCCTCCGACGACGTGCTGCTGGGCTGACGCCCCGGCCCGGTCCCACGTGTCGTGGGGCCGGGCCCGTACCTCCCGAGTCTTTAGTTGAGAAGGGACGCTGTGAGCGTCATGAACCTGGTCTCCTACGAGGACGCTCTCGCGTCGTACGACCCGGTGATGGGCCTTGAGGTCCACGTCGAGCTCGGTACCAAGACCAAGATGTTCTGCGGGTGCTCGACCGAGCTGGGCGCCGAGCCGAACAGCCAGACCTGCCCGACCTGTCTGGGTCTGCCGGGCTCGCTGCCGGTGGTCAACGCGGTGGGCGTGGAGTCGGCCGTCAAGATCGGCCTGGCGCTGAACTGCGAGATCGCCGAGTGGTGCCGGTTCGCGCGGAAGAACTACTTCTACCCGGACATGCCGAAGAACTTCCAGACCTCGCAGTACGACGAGCCGATCGCCTTCAACGGCTACCTCGACGTGCAGCTGGAGGACGGCTCGACCTTCCGCGTGGAGATCGAGCGCGCCCACATGGAGGAGGACACCGGCAAGTCCAGCCACGTCGGTGGCGCGACCGGCCGCATCCACGGCGCCACCCACTCGCTGCTCGACTACAACCGGGCCGGCATCCCGCTGATCGAGATCGTCACCAAGCCGATCGTCGGCGCCGGCGAGCGCGCCCCCGAGGTCGCCAAGGCGTACGTGGCCGAGCTGCGCGAGGTCATCAAGTCGCTGGGCGTCTCCGAGGCCCGGATGGACAAGGGCCAGATGCGCTGCGACGTGAACCTGTCGCTGCGCCCGAACGGCACCGAGACCTTCGGCACCCGCTCGGAGACCAAGAACGTCAACTCCCTGCGCAGCGTGGAGCGGGCCGCCCGGTTCGAGATCCAGCGGCACGCGACCGTCCTGACCGACGGCGGCACCATCGTCCAGGAGACCCGTCACTTCCACGAGGAGGACGGCTCCACGACCTCGGGCCGCATCAAGGACAACGCCGAGGACTACCGCTACTTCCCCGAGCCGGACCTGGTGCCGATCGCCCCGGCCCGCGAGTGGGTCGAGGAGCTGCGCGCCGCGCTGCCGGAGCTGCCGCGGGTGCGTCGCGCCCGGCTGCAGGCCGAGTGGGGCCTGTCCGACAAGGACATGCAGTCGGTGCTCAACGCCGGTGCGGTGGAGCCGATCCAGGAGACCATCGCGGCCGGTGCCCCGGCCGACCAGGCCCGCAAGTGGTGGATGGGCGAGCTGGCCCGCCGCGCCAACGAGACCGGCACCGAGCTGGCCGAGCAGCCGATCACCCCGGCGCAGGTCGCCCGGGTGGCCGCGCTGGTAGCCGAGGGCAAGCTGAACGACAAGCTGGCCCGTCAGGTCATCGAGGCCGTGCTGGCCGGCGAGGGCGAGCCGGACGAGGTCGTCGAGAAGCGCGGTCTGGCCGTGGTCTCGGACGACTCCGCGCTGGGCGCGGCGGTCGACCAGGCCATCGCCGAGAACGAGGCGGTCGCCGCCAAGATCCGCGACGGCAAGGTCGCCGCGGTGGGCGCGCTGGTCGGCGCGGTCATGAAGGCCACCCGCGGCCAGGCGGACGCGGCGCGCGTGAAGGACCTGATCCTGGAGCGGCTTGCCGTGGAAGGGCAGTAAGCACAGCCTGGAGAAGCTCGGCGCTGCCTGAGCATCCCGCTGATCCTGAGGGTTCCTAGGCCGTCAAGCCCGCCTTCCTAAGGCATCTAAGGCGTCTAAGGCCCCCTAAGTAAGGCCTAAGGCCCTGTCTCACCTCCAAATCGAGGTGAGGCAGGGCCTTGAACCTTTTCTGGGGCCCGATCTAAGGCATCCGGCCTTCGAAACATCGGGCACGCTCCCGATGTGGCACCCCCTCCTGGGGGAGGAAGCTCTTACATGTCAGGGAAACGAAGTGAAACCCACAAAGGGGAACCCGAAGTGATCGAGTACCAGCTCATCCAGCACCAGGCCCACGAGCTCGCCGAGCGCGCCGAGCACGAGCGCCTGGTACGCGAGGCCCGCCAGGCGCGACGCCTGCAGCGCCGTCCCGTCGCCGCGCGCTTCCAGCGCCGCACCGTGAAGCAGCGGGAATGCTGACCGCCGGGCACCGTGAAGGTGCCGAGGAGGTCCCGGAGGGGGAGGTGCCGAACGGCGCCTCCCCCTCCGGGCGTTCGCCGCGGGTGAATACCCCTCTCACCGGCGGTTCCGGTTATGGCATGCTCGCCTCCATGCAGCAGATATCGGTCAGTCCCGTCTTCGTCGGCCGTGGCAGCGAGATCACCGAGCTGACCGGCGCGCTGCGGCGGGCCGGTAGCGGCAGCCCGCAGGCCATCCTGATCGGCGGCGAGGCGGGCGTCGGCAAGACCCGGCTGCTGGAGGAGTTCCTGAGCCGGGCCGGCGACGCCGGTGCGCTCACCACCCTGGGCAGCTGTCTGGAGGTCGGCGCCGAGGGTCTGCCGTACGCGCCGCTGGCCGCCGCGCTGCGCCGGCTGCACCGCACGCTGGGCGCCGAGCTGGAGGGTGCCGCCGCCGGCAGCGAGGGCCATCTCGCCCGCCTACTGCCCGAGTTCGGCGAGGCGGACGGCGAGCCGAACGACGAGTACGGCCGGGCCCGGTTGTTCGAGCACACCGCGAGGCTGTTCGAACGGCTCGGCGCGGAACGTACCCTCGTCCTCGCCATCGAGGACCTGCACTGGTCCGACCGCTCCACCCGCGAGCTGTTCGCCTTCCTGGTCCGCACCCTGCACCGCTCCCGGGTGCTGCTGGTCGCCACCTACCGCACCGACGACCTGCACCGCCGGCACCCGCTGCGTCCCTTCCTCGCCGAGCTGGAGCGGCTGCGCACCGTCCAGCGGCTGGAGCTGGCGCGGTTCGGCCGCCGCGAGGTCGCCGCCCAGCTGGCCGGCATCCTCGGGACCACCGCCCCCGACCGGCAGCTGGTGGACCGCATCCTCCGCCGCTCCGAGGGGAACCCGTTCTTCGTCGAGGAGCTGGCCACCGCCGTGCAGGACGGCGTCGGCGCCGGGCTCACCGACTCGCTGCGGGACATGCTGCTGGTGCGGGTCGAGGGCCTGGACGAGGACGCCCAGCGGGTGGTGAAGATCGCCGCCGAGGGCGGCTCCCGGGTCGAACACGCCCTGCTGGCGGCCGTGCTGGCCGACGACGAGGAGGCGCTGATCGAGTCGCTGCGGGCGGCGGTCGGCGCCAACATCCTGCGGCTGGACGGCGACGGCGAGGGCTACTGCTTCCGGCACGCGCTGGTCCGCGAGGCCGTCTCGGACGACCTGCTGCCGGGTGAACGGCACCGGATCAACCGCAAGTTCGCGCTCGCCGTGGAGGCCGAGCCGCTGCTCGTCCCGGGCGACGCGCTGCCCGCGCGGCTCGCCAACTACTGGTACCACGCGCACGATCCGGCCCGCGCCCTGCCGGCCGCCCTGGAGGCCGCCCGCGCGGCCCGCCGCCGCAACGCCTTCGCCGAGCAACTCGGCATGCTGGAGCGGGCGTTGGAGCTGTGGGACGCGGTCTCCGAGGAGGTGCTGGAGCACACCCTGCGGCCGTACGACTGGGCCGAGACCTACCCGCCCGGCTCCTGCGACCACGGCGCCGACGACTGCGAGAGCCTGCAGCTGGTCGACGTGCTGGCCGAGGCGGTGGTCGCGGCCCGGCGGAGCGGCGACCGCGAGCGCGGCCTGAGCCTGGCCAAGCGCGGGCTGCGGCTGGTGGACGAGGAGGCGCACCCGCTGCGCGCGGCCTGGTTCCGGCTCAACCGCGCCCGGATGCTGGACGGCCTGCGGCGGCCCGGCGACAGCGAGGAGGTCGCGCACGCCCGGCGGCTGGTGGAGCACCTGCCGCCGTCCGCCGTGCAAGCCGACGTGTTCGCGCTCAGCGCCGGGCGGGCGGCGCTCCGGGGCCCCGGGCCCGAGCACATCGAGCTGGCCGAGCGGGCGATCCGGATCGCCGAGGAGGTCGGCGCGCACTCGGTCGAGCTGCACGCCCGGATGACCCTCGGCTACCTGCGCTACGACGTGCTGGGCGACACCGAGGGCGGGCTGGCCGAGCTCGCCGGGGCGGTCGCCCGGGCGCGCCGCCTGGGCGTGCCGGACGTGCTGCTGCGCGGCATCAACAACCTCGCCAACATGCAGCGCGGACTGGGCCGGCCCGAGGAGGCGGTCGCGCTGGCCCGGGAGGGCCTGGAGTTCGCGGACGGCAACGGGCTGCTGCGCAACATCGGCAGCATCCTGTCCGGCAACCTGCTGGAGGCGCTGGTCGACCTCGGCCGGCTGGACGAGGCCGCCGAGGTGCTCGCCGCCTGCGAGGCGCGCGGACTCGCGGACGGCAACGCCGAGTTCCTGGACCGGATGCGCGGCGACCTGGCCCTGCTGGAGGGGGACCTCGCGGGCGCGGCGATGGCGATGGCCCGGGCCCGGGCCGCCAACCGGGACGGCGCGGTGCAGCACACCGTGCCGATCAGCCGGCTCGCGGTGGCGCTCGCCGCGCACGGCGGGCGGCCGCTGGACGCCCGGGCCGAACTGCTCGCCGAACTGGCGCGGGAGCAGCGGCTCGGCTACGAGTCGGACGTCTACCCGCTGCTGGTCGAGGGCGCGACGGTGGAGGCGGACAACCGGGGCCTGCCGCAGGCCGGGCCGGGCCGGGCGGAGGCGCTGGCCGCGATCGCCGCCGCCGCTGCCGGGCTGCGGCCGCGGGCGCCGCTGCACCACGGCTGGGCCCGGCTGCTGGAGGCCGAGCTGGCCCGGGCCGAGGGCACCGACACCCCCGAGCAGTGGGCGGAGGCGGTCGCGCTGCTGCGGCCGACCGGTCTGCCGCACCCGCTGGGGCTCGCCCTGGCGCGGGCCGGTGAGGCCGAGCTGGTCGCCGGCCGGCGCGAGGCCGCGGCCGAACTGCTGCGCGAGGCCGGCGAACTGGCGTCCGGCCGGGGTGACCGGCTGCTGGCGGCGCGGGTCGCCGGGCTGGCCGAGCGGGGTGGGCTGGACCTCGCCGCGGGCGAACGGCCCGCCGCCGTCGCGGCGGCGCCGGCGCCGTCGGTCGGGGACTCCTTCGGCCTCACCCCCCGTGAGCGGGACGTGCTCCGGTTGCTCGCGCGCGGCTGGACGAACCGGCAGATCGCCGAGGAGCTGTACATCTCTCCGAAGACCGCAAGCGTGCACGTGTCCAACATCCTCGGCAAGCTCTCGGTCGCCGGCCGGGGCGAGGCGGCCGCGCTGGCGCACCGGCTGCGGCTGTTCCCGGACGACCTGGCCCCCGCCGGCAGCTGACCGGCACCCTCGCAACGGCCCCTGACCTGGACGGTCGGGGGCCGTTGCGGTTGTTCGAGCGCCGCCGCGCGCTCCCGTGCGCGTCGCGTGAGCCCCCGCCCGCGCGCCGCCGCCAACCGGGCCGATCCGCCGGAATCGGATGCGCCGGCCCACTCGCCCGCCATTACTCTAAGTTGAGTGTGCGTGTCATTGAGTGACGGAATTGGTGTAGGGTCCCGTCCGGGAGCATCGGTGCGGTGCGGTGGCCGACAGGCCGCCCACCCCCTGGGCCGCCGTCCTGACGGGGCGCCGGGCCACCGCGTACGGCCGAGAGGCGCGCGGCCGGTGGTCCGCGACCGGGGCGCCAGGCCCCGGGCCGGAGGGGGAGAGGTCCAGTGAGCTCCACCGATACGGTGCTGCCCGGAGCCGGACGCCCGGGCGTGCCGCCCGTCGACGCGTCCGCGCCCGGCCCGGCCGCCGCGCAGCAGCCCGCCCGCCCGGGGGCGCTGCGCCGGCTCCGGCGCAGCCGCGCGCTGCCCGGCCTCGTCCTCGGCGGCCTCTGCGGGGCCTACGCGCTGGGCGCCGCGACCGGCTGGGGGTCGTGCCAACTCGCCATCTTCATGGGCGACTTCGGACTGGCCGCGGCGGCCCTCGCGGCCGCGCTGTCCTGCCTGGTGTACGGCTGCACGGTCGGCGGCCACGCCCGCCCGGCCTGGCTGCTGTTCGGCCTCTCCTCGCTCATGGTCGCCTTCGGCAACGGCACCTGGGGCTGGTACGAGCTGGTCGTGCGCACCCAGCTGCCGCAGGACTCGCTCGCCGAGTACGCCTTCCTGCTGTTCGCCCCGCTCTCCATCACCGGCGTCCTGGTGCTCGCCCAGCACCCCCGCTCGGCCGCCGGCTGGCTCTGCCTGCTGCTCGACGGCTGGCTGATCGCCGGCTCGCTGTTCACCCTCAGCTGGAGCCTGGCGCTCGGCCGGATCGCGGCCGGCGAGAACGGCTCCCCGCTGCACATCGCGCTCAACCTGGCCTACCCGGTGCTGGACATCCTGCTGGTCAGCCTGGTCGTCGGCCTGCGCTTCGGCGGCCGGGACGGCAACCGGGCGGCCGTGCACACCGCGATGGTCGCGCTCGCCGTCACCGTGCTGTGCGACGCCCTGTTCACCTCCCCGGCGCTGCACAGCAGCTACCACTCCGGCGATCTGCTGGACGCGGGCTGGTTCTCCGGCAGCCTGCTGCTCGCCTGGGCGCCGTGGTCCCCGCGCTGGCGCCGTCCGCTGCGCGAGCACCCCTCGGCCGGCGGCCTGCCGCGCCGCCGGGTCGCCACCACCTTCAGCGCGCTCACCCCGTACGCGGCCGCCGCGGTGTGCACCGCCGGGATCCTCTACAACGCCCTCGGCGGGCGACAGTTGGACCGTGTGGTGGCCGCCGCCGCGTGCACCGTCGGCCTGGCGCTGATCCTGCGGCAGGGGGTGATGCTGCTCGACAACCTGTCGCTGGCGCAGGAACTCGCCCACAAGGAGGCGCACTTCCGCTCCCTGGTGCAGGGCTCCAGCGACGTCATCATGATCGCCGGGGCGAACGGCGTGCTCTCGTACGTGTCCCCGGCCGCGCTCGGCGTCTACGGGCGGGATCCGGAGGAACTGGTCGGCGGCAACCTGCTCGACCTCGTCCACCCCGAGGACCTGGGCCGGGTGCTCTCCGAGGTCCGCCGCTACCTCGCCCGGGTCCGGCTCACCGCCCACCGCAGCCCCGGCACCGCCGAGTCCTCGGCCCGGGTGGAGTGCCGGATCAGCTCCGGCGGCGGCGAGTGGCTGCACGTCGAGTCCACCGTCAGCCGGCACCGCGACGGCCTGCTCCTCAACAGCCGGGACGTCACCGAACGCGTCATGCTGCAGGCCCAGTTGCAGCACAACGCCTTCCACGACCCGCTCACCGACCTGCCCAACCGGGCGCTGTTCACCCAGCGGCTGCGCGGCGCCCTCGGCGCCCGCGGCCAGCAGGGCCCCGCGCCCGCCGGGCACGAGCACGGCGGCCAGCCGGGCTCCGGATCCGGCGTCGCGGTGCTCTTCCTCGACCTGGACGGCTTCAAGGCGGTCAACGACAGCGCCGGCCACCAGGTCGGCGACGAACTGCTCGTCCGGGCCGCCCGCCGGCTGCAGAGCGCCGTCCGCGGCGGGGACACCGTCGCCCGGTTCGGCGGCGACGAGTTCGCCGCGCTGGTCTGCGGCCCGCTCGGCCGCCTCCAGGTCCAGGAGCTCGCCGAACGGCTGCGGCTCGCGCTCTCCGAGCCGTACTGGATCGGCGGTGCCGAACTCGGCGTCGCCGCCAGCATCGGCATCGCCTTCGGCACCCCCGAGCGCGGCCCGGCCGCCGACCCGCGGGCCGCCGCCGACGAGCTGATGCGCAACGCCGACCTCGCGATGTACCGGGCCAAGTCCGAGGGCAAGGGCCGGGTGGTGCTCTACACCCCCGCCATGCGGGCCGACCTGGAGCGCCGCAGCGAGCTGGACGAACGGCTGCGGGTGGCCGTCCGGGAGGGCGGCTTCACGCTGCTCCACCAGCCCGTGGTGGACCTCGCCAGCGGCACGGTGGCCGGCGTCGAGGCGCAGGCCCGCTGGCGCTCGGCGGGCGGCCTGCTGCTCACCCCGGCCGAGTTCCTGCGCTCGGCCGAGCACGGGGACGCCGCCACCCGCTTCGCCCGCTGGCTGATCCAGGAGGCCGTCGCCGCGGCCGCCGGCCGGCGCGTCCTGCCCGGCCGGGGCCGCGGCGCGCTCGCGGCCGTCCCGGTGGCCGTCCGGCTCTCCGCCGAGCGGCTGTGCACGCCCGGCGTGTACGAGACGGTCGCCGCCGCGCTGCGCGACACCCGGCTGCCCGCCGACGAGCTGGTGATCGAGGTGTCCCGGATGGGCCCGGACGCGACCGCCGACGAACTCGGCCGCCGGCTCGCCGCGCTGCGCCGGCTCGGCGTCGCCATCTGGCTGGCCGGCTACGGTGCCGGCGGCGGCTCGCTGGGCGCGCTCGGCCGGCTGCCCTTCGACGGGCTCAAGCTGGACCGCACCCTGGTCCAGGACCTCGGCGGGTCCGCGGTCGGCCGCACCCTGGCCGGGCACGCCCTGCGGCTCGGCCGCGACCTGGGGATGACCACCGCCGCCGAGGGCGTCGACCTGCCCCGGCAGCTCGCCGTGCTGCAGGAGCTGGGCTGCCGGCAGGCGCAGGGCTCGGTGTTCGCCGCGCCGCTGGACGAGCCCCGGCTGCGCCGCGCCCTGGCCCGCCGCGGCTACCCGGTGCCCAGACAGCCCGGCGCGCTGCCCGCCCGTCGCGTCCAGGCGGCCCCGGACACCCGGACGGGTGGCCGTACGGACGCCCCGCCGGGGCGCGGCGCGGGCCACCAGGAGCCCTCCGACCTGCCCGAACACCCGGCCGCGGCCGGTCCGGGAACCGGTCCGAATGGCGAGACGGTCATCCCACCTGCTTGACATGCGACCCCGGATCGGAGGATGGTCGTTGCCATGCGCACCCGAATTCTCGTACTTGGCGGGCGCGTCGGCTGAGCGGGCCACCACGCCCCGCTTGTGACAGACCGACGCGCCACCCCTCGCATGCCCCCGGGCACGAGGGGTTTTTTGTTGCACCGACGCTGTTCGATCCCCGCAAGACCCCCGCCTCGACCGCCCGATTCGGCCCGATTCGTGAGACTTGACTCATGAGATCAGGCCACTTCGGGAGGAGGATCGAGGCAGAGCCGGCGATCGGCCCGGACCGGGACCCCACCCCTCGCAGCACCGGGGCCCGTAGCACCGGGTCGGCAGAACCCGAGAAGAGACAGGCAGATGACTGAGCACGCCGCATCCCCCCGCCGCGGGGACGCCCCGGCCGCCCACGCTCCCGCTCCCCAGCACGTCGTCGAGACCATGACCGGCGCCCAGTCGCTCATCCGCTCGCTGGAGGCCGTGGGCGCGGACACCGTCTTCGGCATCCCGGGCGGGGCCATCCTTCCCGCGTACGACCCGCTCATGGACTCCGTCAAGGTCCGCCACATCCTGGTCCGGCACGAGCAGGGCGCGGGCCACGCCGCCACCGGCTACGCCCAGGCCACCGGTCGGGTCGGGGTCTGCATGGCCACCTCCGGCCCCGGCGCGACCAACCTGGTCACCCCGATCGCCGACGCGTACATGGACTCCGTGCCGATCGTCGCGATCACCGGCCAGGTCGCCTCCAAGGCGATCGGCACCGACGCCTTCCAGGAGGCGGACATCTGCGGCATCACGATGCCGATCACCAAGCACAACTACCTGGTCACCGACCCGGCCGAGATCCCCCGGGTGATCGCCGAGGCCTTCCACATCGCCGCCACCGGCCGCCCCGGCCCGGTCCTGGTCGACATCGCCAAGGACGCGCTGCAGGCCACCACCACCTTCCGGTGGCCGGTCGAGACGGCGCTGCCCGGGTACCGTCCGGTGACCAAGCCGCACGCCAAGCAGATCCGCGAGGCCGCGAAGATGCTGGTCGCCGCGAAGCGCCCGGTGCTCTACGTCGGCGGCGGCGTGATCAAGGCCCGGGCC
>NZ_JBMVFA010000011.1:0-214969 GCF_049543595.1 Kitasatospora sp. NPDC094028
CTACTGCCTTTCGTTGGTGGGTGGGTGTGTCGGGGTGGGTGCTCGGCCGCGTACGGGTTGGTCCCGTGGACTGTTCCCCCGGCCCCCCGGCGAAATGAGATCTTGGGGGCGGTGAGCGGCCGGAGGTCAGGCGCGGGAGGGAGTACCGCAGCCGGTAGAGCGACGAAGGAGCGGGCCGGCGAGGACACGGACCGGAGCGCTTGACCGCAGGCCGCGCGCCCCCAAAATCGAAAAGCCGGGAGGTCGGGGAGAAGCGCCGGGCGGGCCGCAGCGAAGCGAAGGCCCGCCCGGCAGGCAGCGCCCGGCGAAGCCGGGCACCACCCGGCGCAACGCGCCGGCCCTTACTCCACCGCGGAGCGGTGGAGTACTCCTTCGTACGACCGGCCGTCAGGCCGGGGCCGGCGAGCGGTACTCGGCGGGCAGGGTGTCGACCCAGGCCGCGAGGGCCTCGAAGTCGTCCAGGCCCAGCCCCTTGGCCGGGTCGACGCAGTAGAGGAGCGCGGGGCCGGGGTGGTGCCGGGCGACATAGTCGCGGTCGGCTTGCAGGATCTGATCGTCCACCCAGGCGAACGGCTGGCCGGCGGAATGCCGTACGAGCTCCGACGTCTTGAAATAGGTGCCCTCCGGGCCGATGCCGTCGAGGTTGGTCCAGGTAACCACGGGCAGGGAGGGCAGGCCGATCCGCGGGGCGATGTACTCGTTCGCTTCTTCCTCCCAGGTTGTTCCCCAGACCAGTTCGTACGGCAGGTCGGCGAGTTCGGCGCCGTGCTCGGGGTTCAGTCGCAGGGTCAGCTCCGGGACCTGGTCCGGGCGCAGGTGCGGGTGTCGGCGTACCCAGCTCGGCGGCCGGACCTGGTGGACCATGAGCTTGTGCGGCTCGTCGGGCCAGTCGTTGAGGATGTTCAGCGGGCCGTCGACGTCCAGGTAGAGCAGGGGCAGGGGCACGGGTGACTCCGTCGTGGTTCGGGGATTCGGGAAGGCAGGGAGTGCGCGCCGGTCAGGCGGCGGGCGCGGCGAGCAGCGCGCGGAGCGTCTTGACGCGTTCGGCGGCCGCGGTTCGGGCCTCCTTGGCCCGGCGTACCGCGGTCTCGGCCTTGACCAGCTGGCCGTGGTGGATGACCAGCCAGGTCGGCACGGCGACCCGGGCGGCCGTGCGGGCGAGCTCGTCCAGGTCGGGGCGGCCCAGGTAGTGGCCGGCCACGGCGCGCAGTACGGCGGCGGTCCGGCGCTTGGTGGCCGGCGGGATGCTCAGCTGCTGGCCCCACTCGTCCTCGCGCTGGAACAGCGGGAGCCGGCTGGGGTCGGCGAGGGTGCCCGGGTAGATGTTGCAGTTCCCGGTCAGGTCTACGCCGAACACGGTCAGCGGCTCGGTGCGGCGCCGGCGGCCGAGCGGGCGCGGCTGCGCGCCGCAGACCAGCACGAGGTCGGGGCGGGCGGGGCCGGGACGCTCGCTGGGGTCGTGGTCGTACGCGGGCGGGACCGCGCTGACCGCTCCGCTGACCCTGGTACCGGTGAGCCGGTAGACGACGCAGCCGGTCGCTGGCTCGGTGGTGGCGGTGAAGTGCAGCAGGCCGTGCTCGCCGAGGTCGACGTGGCCGTGGTCCTGGCGGGCGACGGTGGGCGCGGTCGCGGTGGTGGTCATGCCGCGCACACGGCGGCGCCGCTGTCGGCCAGCAGGGTGTGCAGCTGGAGCACGCGCTCGGCCGTCGAGTCCCGCTCGTCGACGATCCTGGCCAGACTCCCCTCCAGCCGGGCCAGCGCCTCGCCGTGGTGGGTGAGCCAGTGGGGAGCTGCGGCCAGGCGGGCGGCGTGCTCGAGCGCGGCGAGATCCGGCTGGGCGCGGTGGTGCTGGACCACGGCGCGCACGACGGCCTGGGCGTGCTGGTCGGTGGCCGGCGGCAGCGGAACGGGATTGCCGACCTCGTTCAGCCGCCAGACGGGGATCACGCCGCTCTCGTCCAGGTCCGCGTAGGAGAGGTGGGTGACGTCGGTGAGTCGGATGCCGTTGACGGTCAGCGGGCTGTCCTCGGGTCCGAGCCTGCGGGAGTCGCCGGCACCGTAGGCGATCAGCAGGTCGGGTTCCGTGCGCCAGGGGCAGCGGCTGGCCGGTTCGGTCGGGTCTCGGCGGGTGGTACCCGGTAGCAGCGTCACGCAGCCGCGCACGTGGGGCCCGGTGAGGGTGTAGGTGCGGACGCCGGTGGTGGTGTTGGTTGTGGCGGTGAAGCGCAGCAGGCCGTAGCGGCCGAGGTGTCGCTGCTCCCAGTGTTCGCGGTCGGTGGTGTTCTGGTCCATCGGGGTCTCTTCGGTGTCGGGGGCGGGTCCGCGCGGCTGCGGCCGGGGAGGGGCGGGCGGTGCGGGGTGCTGCCGGGCGGCTCGATGCCGCCCGGCAACTGCTGCGCCGCGGTGGGCTCCTGGTCAGCGGGGGAAATCCTTGGGGAGCTGCCAGGGGCTCAGTTCCCACTCGCGCTTGTCGTACTGGACGTGGATGCCCTCGGGCTCGGCCGTGGCGATCCCGCCCGCGGTGGCGTTGTAGGTGATGGTGATCCGCAGGGCGGAGCTGGTCTCGTCGGCCAACCGACCGCTGAGCAGCGCGGCGATCTGGTCTTCGGTGGCGCGGTCGAGCGGCACTGCTCGGCCGGCCGAGCAGTCCTCGCAAGGGCAGTCGGGGACGTGGACGGCGGTCAGGGGCGGCACGGGCGGTTCTCCTTCTCGGTGGGCGGGTGGCTGGCCGCGCCCCGGCCGGCGCGGCGGCCGGGGTCGGCGGGCCGCGGCGCCGTGCTGGTCTGGTGGTCGGCCGGGGCCCGGGGGCTGCGGCCGCCGGCGGGCGTCGGCCGGTACGGCGCGGGTGCGTGCGCGGTTCGGCGGCTCGATGCCGCCGAACCGCGGCTGCCGCGCGCGGCCGCGCGATGGGTCCGGCCCGCCCGCCGGGGTGGGAGGGGTGGGCGGACCGGGGCCGCCCCCGGTGAGGAGTGGGGCGGCGGCTCGGGGTCCGGCCGGGCCTGTTCGGCCCGGCCGGAGGAGTGGTCAGATCGCCAGGCTCAGCGCGGCCAGGGCCTGGCCTTCGAGCTCGTGCGCCTCGTCGGCGTTGTCGAGGGTCTGGGCGGTGGCGGTGATGGCCTGCATGATGCCGCCCGCCGTGGTCTGGCCGCCCTTGATGAAGTGGCTGAGCACGGACTCGCGGACACCGTCGGCGAACTTGAGCTTCTTCGCGACGATCTCGACCGTCTGGACGGGGTCGGTGACCTCGCGCCCGGCGGCGCGCTCGATCTCGGCGAGCTTCTTCTCGACGTAGGCGCGGTCAAGGAAGGTGGACACCGCGTCGCGGGTCTGGGCGGTGATCAGGCTGAGGTTCTTCGCCTCGGTGTCGCCGCTCCAGCGGATGACGCCCTCGTCCAACTTGGCGCCGAGGTGGACGGCGCGAAGCGCGTCCTTGGTGATGGTCAGGCCGTTGCGGCAGACGCGGACCACGATGCGGGGGGTGATGGTGAACGCGCCCGCGCCGACCTCGCTGTTGGCGATCACGAATCCGGCGGACACGATCGGCAGCTCGTCGCCGGTCTGGCCGTTGAAGGGGGAGCGGTAGCCCTTGAGCAGTTCGCGGGCGTGAACGGCGACGTGCTCGGACTCGACGCGGACGATCATGCGGCGCTCGGTGAGGTCGCACCCGGTGATGTTGACGCCGTGGCCGGAGGCGCGCACCCCGTCGAGCGCGGCGATCAGCACGTCGAAGTTGTCGATCATCTTGTAGCTGTCGGACAGGACGGCGCGCAGCACGCCCTCGCCGCCCGCCTCGCCGGTGAAGCCACGCAGCAGGAACTTGCGGGCCGGGTCCTGGCCGAGCCAGCCGTTGACGTTGGTGTCGTACAGGGCGGGCATCTCGGCGCGCATCCGGCGCAGGTAGGCCAGCGGGATGCCGAGCTTGGCGGCGATGCCCTCGTCGGCGACGGCGGTGGGGCGGTAGGTGCCGTCCGCCTTGGTCACACCGTTCTCGCTGAGGATGGAGACGCCGTGTACGTTGATGTTGCCGTGGTGGGCGGAGAAGGCGGAGGCCGGGGCCACCATGTCGATCTTGCTGGCCTGCTGGCGCTGGAGGATCTGGACCAGGTCTTCGAGTCCGGCGTTGCGCGCGTCGGCGGCGGTGCCGGTCGGCAGGGCGACGGCGCGGCGGCTGTACTCGGTGGCGGTCTCGATCATGGTGCGCTCCTTGGGAGTCTTGGTCGTGGTGGCCGGTCCCGGGGCTTGCCCTCCCCGTTCCGACATGTACTAATCTACCCGATCGGGGCGAGGAAGACAACTCTCCACAGCTCCCTTTTCATGATCTTTCCCGGGTGGCGGCCGCCCCGGGGCCTCCGCAGGACTCTCCCGCCGCTGGGCGGTGTCCCTCCGGTTGTTCGGCGGCGCGGTGGTGCCGTGCCGGGCGGGACTGCCGGGCTCGCGCAAGCGACCGCGTAGCGGCTTGGCCTGGCGGTCCTGCCCGGGGTGGCAGGGTTCGGACGTCGGACGGCCGGAGGGACACCGCCCAGCACCCGCACCCCCAACCACCTGCCGTGCCGCACCCGACCGCCGGGGCTGCCCCTCTGGGAGCGAGGCCGGGGTCCGGGGCAGAGCCCCGGTGCGCTGTTCGTGTATGGGTACGGGCGCCGGTCAGCCGGATGCTGCGGTGCAGGGGTTCGCGGTGGCGGTGCCGTAGACGTTGCCGTGGTTGTCGATGGCGGCCCGGCCGCAGGCGGTGCAGGTCCAGCGGTTCGCTGCCGACGGGCCGGGCGGGTCCCACTCCAGCTGGTGGGTGCGCAGGACCGGCAGGTCGGGCGGGGCCGGCTGCTGGAGCGCCCCGGCCACCAGGGCGCGGCAGCGGAAGCCTGCGGCCCGGGCGGCCAGGCGTTCGGCCCAGGCGCGCAGCTCGGCAGCGTCGCGACGTAGATCGGCCGCCCGACCGGGCAGGCCTTGGGTATCGCAGATCTCGGCGCGCTGCAGCTGCTGGTCGTGCTTCTCTCCGTCCTGCAGCACGTCGTAGACAGCCGCCTGGAGGGGGCAGACGCGGCCGCCGAAGCCGGCGGCCAACTCGTAGCCGGGCCCGAGGACGCGGGCGACGTCCCGGCAGCCGGGGGCGCACGCGGGGATGGTGGCGGCCAGGTCGTGGAAGGCCAGGGTGGGCGCGGCGACGATCGTCTCCGTTTCGCTCCCCGGGCCGGCGGGCATCCGGTACGACACCGGTGCCGTGGGGGTGTTCTTCTCGGTCACTGCTTCTCCGGGAGTTCGTCGCTGCTGCTCAGGGGAGGAGGGCCGGCTCCGGCACCTCGAGCGCGGCGGGGGTGATGCGGGCGCGGATCTGCTCGGCGCGCTGCTCGATCTCGTCCGGGGCCGGCATCGGTCCGCCGCGGCCCGCGGCGCTCAGGCGCCGGATGTTCGCGGCCTGCCGCCTGAGCAGCTGCGCCGCGAGGGCGTACAGCTCGTCGGCGGTGTCCGCCGTCGCGGTCAGGTGCCAGGTGCGGCGCTCGCGCTCGCGGACCGCGATCCGCAGCGTGCCGGGGTCGCGTCCGGACTGCTGGACGAGGTAGTGGAACTGGATGTCGGTGCTGGCGCCGAGGAAGGCCCCAGGGTCCTCGGTGTGCACGGTGCCCAGGACGGCGGGCGAGTGTTCGGTGGCCCAGGCGCGGAAGTCGGCGGCGTTCGGCGCCTGGCCGGCGGCCGTGGTGTGGTGCAGGTAGTCGGCCAGGGCCGGGACCATGGTGACCGGGCTGAGCCAGGGGTTGCGGTCGACCATGGAGGGGCCGGCGGCGTGTTCGTGCCATTCGGTGACGGCGCGTGCGCCCATGCTGGTGCTCCTCGGGTTGGTGCTCGTGGTGGTGCCGCGGGTTTGCCCTCCCGCGGCCGGGTGCCGGCGGTGTCAGCGCCGGATCGGTGAGGTCTCGACCCAGTCGAAGACACGGTGGGCCGGGTCGAAGGCGACGGTGCCCTCGTCGCCGAGGTCTCCGGAGTAGATGAGGTCCGCAGTGAGGGTGTGGCCCGTGCACCACCCGGCGAAGGCGTCCAGCGCGCAGAGAGTGCCGGAGAGCTTCGCATCCCTGTCGACCATGAGGGCCCGGATGTGGGTCGGCAGGCCCCGGGGCCCGGGGCCTGCGCCGTCGGCGGGGATAAGCAGCAGCTCTTGCTGGTCGACGAGTTCGGCGAGGCGTTCAGGCGAAGCGCCGGGTGGTGCGATGGCGAGTCCTGCGGGACCGTCGATCAGCTCCCAGAGCGAGGCGGTGGGGACTGGGGGGCCCACGACGACGGTGCCGCGCACCCAGGTGTCCATGCCCATGGTGGGGACCTTCCGTTCGCAGATCGGGTTTTCAGGACGTGGTCGCGGCCGGGAAGCGCTCGGCGGGTCGGTCGACGGATCCGGCGGGCAGCGGGAGGTACTCGTGGGCACCGCTGACGACCCGCTCCTCGGGGCCGACCGGGTAGGCGTAGACGGTCTCGGCGGGGTCGGTGCCGCGCAGCACCCTGCACCAGGCCCAGCTCCAGGTGACGTCGAGGATGTCGCCCGGGCACACCTCGACCGTGGCGACCTCGCCGACGCAGTAGGTCTCCCTGGAACCGGGGTTGAACTTGTCCTGGATGAGCATGCCGGGCTTGAGGTCTCGGGCCCGGACGGCGGGCAGGCCAGTGGCCTCGCAAGCCGCGCAGATGCCGTGCTCGTCGGGGTGGTGGTGGGTGGCCATGTCGTTGCTCCTGGTGTGCTGGTTCGCGGTGGCCGGTCCCGAGGCTTGCCCTCCCCGTTTCCGACGTACACTAATCTACGACATTGGGGGAGGGGTGTCAAGCGGGCCTCGGGCGTGGACGAGTGCTTCAAGGCCAGCGATGCGCTCGTCGTACTCGACGAGCTGGCGCTGTCGGCGGGCGATCTCGCCCTCGGTGGCAGCGCGCGAGCTGAGCAGAGTCCGGATCTGCAGCGGGGCCTGGGCCGCGCGGCGGGCTAGGTCGAGGGCGGCGAGGTCGCCGCGGGTCAGGTGGTGGCGTACCAGCGCGGCGACGATGGCGGCCGTGCGGTGGTAGGCGCATTCGGTCACCCGGTTGCGCTCGAAGGGCCTGGCGCTGGGCAGGGGGTAGGCCCGTTTGGGCCAGGCGGTGAGGGCCTCCGTCCAGTCCGCGCCCGCCCAGTGGGCGGGTTCGGCCAGCAGCTGGCGCAGGACGGGCAGGTCGATGCCGGTGGCGCCGGCCAGCTCCATGCCGTTGACGACCGGGCGGTCGTCCCACTGGGAGGCGGATCCGCCGTGGCGGATGTCGTAGTCCAGCGGCCGGCCGTAGTTGAGGGTGAGGCCGTCCTGGCCGTTGGTGTCGGTGTTCGGGGTGAGGGTGAAAGAGCCGGCCGTCTCGGCGACGGTGTAGACGGCCAGGCCGTGACGCCAGTCGGTCTCCGGGCGCACGGTGAGCCGCGCGCCGGTGGGAGTGAGCAGCTCGACGTCCTGGGCCGCGGTCGCGGTGATCATCGGGAACCTCCGGCCGGGGTGCGGGTGGAGTGCACGGGCAGCGGCCTGCCCAGTCCGCCGGTCGGGCCGGGGTCGGGCTCGGGGTCGTCGTCTCCGCCGTTGCCGCGCCGGCACCAGGGGCACCACGGCTGGAGCAGGTTGTGCTGGATCTGCGCCACGACGAGGCAGGCCGACATCGCGTAGGCCGTGCTCGACACCACGTTCGCGGCCGCGCTGCCGCCCGGCAGCGCGAGGTGCAGCAGCAGGAGCGCCGCGTAGGCCCCCGCGACGGGGCGCAGGTGGTGAATCAGCCGGAGGATGTGGCGGCGCCGTTCGGCGGTGGCGGCGGCGTCCAGCGGGACGGCGGCGATGCACTGCTCGCACAGTTCGCGCCGGTGCCAGAGGTCGGCGGCGATGACGGCGAGGAAGCCGGCGGTGGCGAGGATGTTGAGGACGGTGCCCGGCCGCACCCAGACCAGGAGTGCCAGGACCGGGTAGAGGAAGGGGAGCGCGGCATGGGCGCGGTGGCGCCAGCGCCGGTGCTGGGGGCGGTCGACGGCGTGGTCGGTTCCGGACATCAGGCATCGCCCCCCGTCGTGTGGCCCTGGCCCAGCGAGTGCAGTACCGCGGTGGTGGCGGTGGCCCCGGCGTCCCGCTCGGCACAGGCCCGGGCAACCAGGTCCAATAGCCGCCGGGTCTTCACCTCGGCCTGCTCCGTCAGGTCCTCAGGGATGTCGTCCGGCAGCACTGCGCGGCCGGCGTCCAGGTCGAGGACGGCCCACATGGGCCGGACGTAGCCGCGGGTGCCGGTGGCCAGGTGCATCCGGGCTGCGGCTCCGGCGGGGTGGGGGTAGAGGGCGACGTACTCGTTGCCCCACGAGTAGTGGGCGCAGTCCGGGGAGAGCCGCACCGAGGTGGGGCGCAGCTTGCCGGTGGGCGCGTTCTTCATGGCGTGGGGGCCGGCGGACGGGTTGGGGACCAGGTCGTAGACCTCTTGGTGGAACGGGTAGGGGCCGGGCGCGTAGAGGGCGTTCGAGGCGTCCAGGGCGTAGGCCCAGTCGTCGAGTTCGAGGTGTACGAAGTGCGTGTAGAACTCGGGTGATCCGAGGTAGGGCTTGCTGGCGGGCACGGGGCTGTTCTCCTTCGGGGCCGCCGCGGGCGCCTGTTGGCGTCGTCGCGGCGGCCGGGTACCGGCCGGATCGGACCGGCCGGTGCGGTGGGTGGTCAGGTGGTGGTCTTGGCCAGGGCGAGCAGCGCCTGGAGGGAGCGGACTTCGTGGTGGCCCGGGATGACCTGCGTGTCGGGGTGCTGGTCGTCGAGCCACTGCTCGATCAGGGCCGAGTCGGCGACGCTCGCCAGTCGTCCGGCGGCGTCCGGGTCCCATTCGGTTCGCTCGGCGCGGATGGCGGCGGCCAGCGCGGTGGGTAGGTCGGGGCCCTCGATCTCCAGCGCGGCGATCGTGCCGCCGTCGTCGTCGTCGACCGGCGCGTGGAAGACGGTCCAGCGCTCGGCGGCGCTCACGCGGCGGCACCGGTCGCGACGGCCGCCTCGGCGTCGCCGGTCGCGCCTTCGGCCAGGAACGCGATGGCGGCCTTGAACGAGACCTTCACCTCCTGGGCCCCGACCCAGGGGTAGCGGCGGTGCTGCGTGAACGCGGCGGTGACCTTCCCGCTGATCACAACGATGCTGAGGTGCCGGATGTCGGTGTAGGTGGGGGCGCCCCACCACGCCTCCGGGATCATGTCGGGGGTGGAGTGCTCGGCGGTGCGGGTGGCGAGGTAGCCAGTGCGGGTCTGCACGAGGGTCCAGCCCGACGTCTCGGCGTCCTTGATGGCCTGGATCAGCTGGGCCTGCGTTGCCATGGGTACTCCTCGATCGTGGGTCGTGGTGGTCGATTCGAGGTTTGCCCTCCCCGTTCCGACATGTACTAATCTACTCGACATGGGTAGGGGTGTCAACCTGGCGCGCGCCGAGCCGCCAGCGGCGCAAGGACCGGTGGCCACCATCAGCCGCCCAGGGACCGCCGGCTTTTCTCGGTACCGCCGGCGGTCGCCGCGCGGCTTCGGCGGTCGTCCGCCGGCTCACACCGGGGTTCCGGAGGGGATCACGGCGACGCCGTCCGGGTCGGAGGCCGCGCAGTCCTCCTCGGCGCCGCAGCGGTGGTAGTCCATCGCCAGACGGTTGACCAACTCGCGTACCGCGCGCGGGGTCTCCGGCCGGTTGTCGACGTTGTCCTGGTACCAGGCGTGGCCGGGCATCTCGTCCTCCGGTCCGGGGTCGACGATGTGCCAGGCCGCAGGCCCGGCCGGGTCGTCGGGGTCGGCGAGGCGGCCGTCGACGAATACCGAGACGTTGGTGCCGCCGTGGTCGTGGTCGACCACCACGTCCACCCTCGGGCCGTACGGGATCGCCTTGATCGTGCCGGTGACCAGGTCGACGCTGGTTGCGGTGCGGGCCTGGACGTCGAAGACCTCGAACTCGTCGGCCTCGCGGCGGCTGCCGCCGCGCATCAGGTCGGCCGCTTCCAGTGCCGCCTCGGCTGGGGTGGCCGCGGTGACGTCGATGGTCCAGGTCACGGTGTAGGTGCGTTCCTCGGTGCTCACTTGCTCTTCGTTCTCCTTGCCGGGATTGGTGTTGCGCGCTTCGTCGGCGCGGCCGTGGCCGCGACTATCCAGCTCGGGCTTCTTCGCGATGACCGCCTCGGGCATCGCCGGGGCGCGGCCGGTGGTCATCGCGGGATACCGGCCTTGGCCGCCGGGGCCCGGGTGGCCTACGGGCTCGGGTGGGCCAGCAGGGCCTCGGCCACGCCCCGGCCGTTGACCGCGACGTAGGCCGCGGCGGCGCGGGCGAGGCCCAGGGCCTGGTCGAGCTCGAAGCGGTGTTGGGCCGACCAGGCCGCCCCGTCCTCCGTCAGGTCCCAGCTACCGGCCTGCGAGAGCGTCCGGAGGCCGTGCAGGACGACCCAGCCGCCGTCGCGCCGCTCGACCGAGACGGTGAGGTCCGCCTGCCACGGGTGCCCGGCGGGCAGGCAGGTGACGGCGTACGCGACGGTGTGCACCGTGGCGGACGGGATGACGGCGTTCGGCATGGGGCGCTCCGAGGTGCAGGGTGGTCCATGGTGATGTCGACGAGTTTGCCCTCCCGTCTTTGACGTTAACTAATCTACCACACGTGGGTAGGGTTCGGCGAGTTGTCGGCTGGCCAGGGCGCGCAGGGACCGGTGGACCGTGAGGCCCAGGCGCAGGCCCTTCGCCTCGGTCGGCTCGCCGTGGAAGACCTCCGGGGCCGGCTGGCGGCGGCCGTCGATGTCGATCGCCCAGACCGCGCTCATGTCGAAGGTGGTGCAGTCGTGGGTGACCCGGACGGCGTGGCCGGCGACCTCGAGGTCCAGGCGCCAGCCGTGCGGGCCGGTGAAGTCGGTGAGGCCGTCCGGCGAACGGGTGTCCCACTCGCTGTAGGTGGCAGCGGCGACCGCGTCGCCCCAGTGGGCGACTCCGCCGGTGATGGCGCGGGCACTGGTCTGCGAGCCGGTCTCACCGGGGCTGGGCTCGGCGGTGAAGCCGCGGAAAGTCGTGGTCACGTCGGTCTCCATGGGGTGTGGTCAGTCGAATGCAGTGCCGTGGGTGCGCGTTCCCGAGCCGCCGGCGGCTACCGGCTCCCGCCTCCCGGCTTCCCCCCGCTGCCCGCGGCGGCGCAGCCGGCGCTCCCGGCGGCTGCGCCTGCGCGGCTGCTCGCGGTGCGGGTTGCTGCGCGAGGGGATGCCGGAGGTCGGGGTCCAGTGGGTGGCCGCTGCCGTACCGAGGAGGTCAAGGATCTGGGCGGCGACCTCGGCGGGTAGCCAGCGCAGTTTGATGTCGACCTCGAACGTGCTGTTGGCGATGGACACTGCGGCGTCGGTGCACGTGTCGCCGGTGCCGGGCGGCCTGCCGAAGTCCCGGGGGCCGGCCTTCCAACGGAACGCCTTCGGGTCCGTGGAGTCCGGGTTCGCGGTGGGCAGCGGTGCGCTGAGCCGCCGCCGCAACTGCTCGTACTGGCTGGCCAGCCGTGCCCCCTCGGCGAGTTCGGCCCAGGCGAGGTCGAGTGCCTTGCTGTAGGCGGGCAGGAGCCGACGGTGGATCTCGTCGGCCAGGGCGGCGCCGCCGCGGGCGGCCGCGACGGTGATCACGGGCGTGTCCTGGGAGCTGCCGGCCGGAAGGATGCCGATCGCCTCCAGGCGCAGCGGCCGGCCCTTGCCCTGGCCGATCTTCACGATCCGGCCGTCGGGGTGGTGGAGCCAGGCGTTGCTGCCGCCGCTCTCGCCGACCGTCCAGCCGTCGAGCGCGGCGGCCGCCTCGGTGGCCAGCGGGAGGGTCTTGAGTTCCAACGGGTCTTCCTCGGGGTGCGGTTCGACGGGGCGGGGTGGGCGGCACGTTCGTCCGGCCGGTGCCCCGGCCCGGCGCGGCCGGGTGGGCGCGCCGGACCGGGCTACGGGGTGCTCAGCCAGTGGTCGCGGGCTTCTCGCGCTGGTTCTGGCCCTGGCGCAGGGTCTTCTCGTAGTTCAGGAACCGGGCCTTGGCGATGGTCGTGCGGTCCGAGCTGCGCAGCACGACGCCCTCGGGCTTGCCGCCCGCTCCCTGGTTGAGGGGGACGAGCGTGCTCGGCAGGATGGCCGTCAGCCACTGGTGCATGGCCTCGACGGAGGTGGGCAGTTCCTCGCCCTGGACCACGGCCAGGCGCGGGGTCAGCGGGATGCCCTCGCTGGCGGTGAGGTTCTGCAGGTCCACCTCGTTCCACCAGTCCTGACCGCCCCGGTCGCGCCACGCGGCGATGCGCTGCCGCTCCCAGGACAGTACGTCGGTGTCCACCGAGGAGACGTCGAAGAGGCGGTAGCCGATGCTGTCCTCGCCCTCGCCCGCGTACTGCGTGTGGGCAGCGCCGACCTGGCTGCCGTAGACCTCCAGGTAGAGCGTGGTGATCCGGTTGCCGGTCAGCGCGAACGGGTCCGCCGTGAGGCGGTCGGCCAGTGGCTTCAATGCCTCGACGATCCGCGACGCCGGGTTGAACACCCGGTCGCCCTTGGCGTGGAACAGTTCCTCGCGGGAGCCGATGACGTAGTCCTGGCCGTCCGGCATCAGGATGATCCGCCCGTTCGCGCCGTCGACCTTCTCGGTGGCGATCACCTCGCCGTGGAACGGCGTGGCCTCCTCCAGCAGCGCGCCCCGGTACCCCAGGGCGTGGTAGGTGAGGATGCTCGGGTACTTGGTGGCCGTGTGCAGGGCGGCAAGGTTCAGCGCGGTCATGTGTTGTTCCTTGGACAGGGGTTGGGCAGGAGGACGGTCGGGTCCGCCCTGCTGCTTGGTGGGTTCTGCTTCGCCGGGCGGGGCCGGTCGATGGTCAGGAGGCGAGCGCGGGGGCGGGGGCGTCGGTGTCGCACTGCTCGCACAGGCCGGTCTGCTCGGCCTGGTCCTCGGTCAGGGCGTGCTGGCACCCGTGGCAGAGGCCTGCGGGCCAGGTGAACCCGGCCCTGGCGAACTGGTCCTGGACCTCGTCGTAGAAGTCGGCGCCAGAGAGGTTCTGGTCGGCCAGCCGGTACAGGACGGCGTGCGTCGTCCGGACGGGGTTCGGCACCCGGGAGCGGGCGGCCACGGCGTCGGTGGCGGCGATCAGCAGACGGGCAACGGTGTCGGTGGCCGTGTCGCGCACGGCGGCGAGGCGGTGGCGGATCGGGTGGGCGGCCGTCCGGTCGCGTCGCCCGCTCACACCAGCTCCAGCACGCGGGAGTGCTCGGCGTCGATCCGCACGGTGGCGGCGTCGAAGTCGGCGCCGCAGGGCGGGCAGAGGTAGGCCCGGATGGTGGTCCCGGCGAGCGTCTGGCGGGTGTGGAGGCGAAGGTCCGAGCGGGTGCGGCAGTCGTCGCAGGCGGCCATGGCGTACTCCTCGTGGTGGTGGTCCGTGGTGTCCGGCCCGAGGTTTGCCCTCCCCGTTCCGACATGTACTAATCTACCCAACGTGGGTAGGGGTGTCAATCCGGGTCGGCCGCTTCGCCGGCCCCGGCCGGCGGGCGGGGCCGGCTGGAGCAGCTGGCGAGAAAGCCGGGGCCGAAGCGTCGCTCAAGGGCGTCCAGGGCCTGCCGCCGTTCGCCGTCGAGGTAGGCCCGCTGCCCGGGGGTGAGGGTGGACTCGCTGGCCCGCTCGTAGTCGGAGGGGGTCGCCCAGAGCGGGACGACCACCCGGGCGATCTCCCGGGCTGCGTCGATCCAGTCGTCGTCCGCGTCCTGCGGGAGGGTGAACAGCGGCGCGCGGGTGCACGCCGGATACGGGTCGCAGAGCAGCGGCCCCGGCGTGCGGGCAAGTTCGGCGGCCCGCGGGCGGAGGTGCTCGGCCGGGCAGCTGCCGTCGAGGAGTTCGGCCGGAACCTCGTCCCCGTACTCGCGCATACGCTCAGCCTGTTCGGCGGAGAGCTTGAACTGGCCGTGAACGTGCAGGCAGTTGCGGTCCTGGGAGTCGAAGCGCTGGACAAGGCTCCCGTGCCTCCACTCGTACCCGGCGCCGAGTACCACCAGGGCCTGGTGGAGTGCCTGGGTGCGGTCAGGGTGCGAGCACGGGAAGGTTTGGATGAGCTCGGTCAATGTTTGGTCGACGCTTGCCATAAGGAGTCCTCGAAGGCGGGGTTGGCGGATCGCCGTGAACTGGCCGGTCAGGCCGAAGGATGGGGGCTGTGCGGGCCGGCTGGTCTGCGTTGGGTGGCCGGGCGGAGAAGCGCGAACCGCTCCGGGCCGCGCGGTGCCGGCAGATCCCGGCACCGCGGGCGGGGCGCTGCCCCGGGCGCGATCAGCGCGCCCGGGGCAGCAGCGTTACTCCTGGGGGACGCAGCAGCTCAGCGGAATCCCTTCAAGGTCGAACGTCTCGGCGTCCGCGGGGATGTAGTAGCGCTTGGCCGCCTTGCGGAGCTTGGCGGTGGACGCTGCGTCCAGCAGGAGCGTGGTGTACGGGCCCTTCCGGGAGGGGTTGATCGGGCCGACCGTGCCCTGGAGGCCGTTGAGGTACTGCGGGCTCATGCCCTGGATGCGGACGGTGTTCCCGGCGGTGATCATGGCGGCGCGGGCGGTGTTGAGGAACCGGGTGCGCTGGTGGGAGAGCTCGAAGAACCGGTCGAGTTCGGGGTCGGTCGCCTGGCCGGACAGGTAGGCGGCGACGTCGGCGACGGTGACGGTGTCGGTCACTGGTGGTCGTCTTTCTCTTCGAAGGCGGGTGGCTGGAGGCGGTACGGGCGGTGCTGGCGCCTTCGGCGCGTCAGGACGACTTCTTCGCGGCGGGGGTGGACTCCTTGCAGCAGCCGAGCGGGACTCGCACGTCGTAGTGCTTGGCCGTGGGGGGGAGGTACTTGTAGAGCTTGAGCGTCTCGAAGGACTCCGCGTCCAGCCGGACGACGGCGCGGGGCTCGCCGGTGCGGGGGCGCTGGATCTCCTCGACCGAACCGGTAAGGCCGTTCAAGTACTTCGTGCTGAGCTTCTCGAGCTCGACGGTCATGCCCTTGGTGATGGCGGCCGCCCGCTCGGCGCGCAGCGACTTGCGGCGGATTTCGGCGGCGGTCTCCAGGGCCGCGAGGTCTTCGCGGGTGGCGCGGGTGGTCAGGTAGTCCACGGCGTCGGGAAAGGTGATGGTCATGGTGTGGCAGCTTTCGTGGTGAGGGCAGGCTCCGGGGGCGGCCGTGCGTGGCCGCCCCCGGGCCCGGCGGAGGGTCAGCTCAGGTCGATGACGAACACGTCGACGGTGCGCACGCAGCCGCCGCGCTCGCTCTCGCGGCCGCCGGTCGGCCCGCCCGGCGTCGTGTCGGCCGTGGCCTTCGGGGCGGACTGCTGCGGGGCGTCCGGCCCGAAGGCGGCCACCAGCAGGGACATGAAGAGGTCGAAGGAGGCGTGCCCGCCCGCCTCGGGCTCGGGCTGCTGCGGGACGGCGTCGCCGATGAACATGGGCTGCCCGCAGGCGCAGGTGGTGATCTTCACGGTGCTTCCTTGGTACTCAGGGATTCGTGGTGGCCGGTCTCCGGGGCTTGCCCTCCCCGTTTCGACATGTACTAATCTACCCGATCGGGGGGAGGGTGTCAACCCGCCCCCCGGACAGGGTCACTCGGTGCGGGCCGCCTGCTCGCGCTCGGCCCCGGTGAACGTGAAGTCGCCGGTGCGCGACCCGCGCGCTACCGCCCGGCCGACGCTGGTCATGCTGGCCTCGGTGGTGCTGGTGTCGTACGGCAGGACGGTGCCGGGGTTGATCCCGAGGCCTCGCGCGACTGCGAACGCATCCTGATTTGCCGCCATGTAGATGAACGCGGCGCCGCGCTGCTCCTGCTCGCCGATCAGGTAGCGGACCACTTCGTTGGAGAACTTCCGGGAGGCGTTCTCCTTCCCGTCGGTGACGATGACGTAGACAGTCTCGGTCGGCTGCTCGGCCGCCGGGCCCGTCGCGGCTCGGCGGTCGATGCGCTGGATGGTCGAGCCGATGGCGTCGAGCAGCGCGGTCTGGCCCATCGGGTGCAGCAGCACCCGCGGCACCTCGGCGAGCGGGCGCAGCTCGAAGACCGTCTCGACGTCGCTGTTGAACAGCACCAGGGTGACGAGGGTGGTGCCGGGCACCTCCTTCTGCTCGGCAAGGAAGGTGGCGAGGCCGCCCTCCATGTCGGTGCGAATGCCCTCCATTGAGCCGGACTGGTCGGCGATGAGGACGAGGTGACGGGTCTGGTCTGCCATAAGAGCTCCTTGCTGTTGGTGGTGTTGCGGGTGGTTGAGGGAGGCCGAAGCGGGGGCCGGCTACTCGTATTCGCCGTAGACGCCGAACGACTGGCAGCCCGGGCGCAGGCACTGCCAGCCGGAGGCCTCGGCGTCCTGCCACTGGTCGAGGTGTTCGCGGGTGCCGCACTCCGGGCAGGGCTCGCGCCCCCGGCCGGCCGGGGGCGCGACTGCTCCCGGCCGGCGGTCGTCGGGGCTCAGTCCTTCGCGGATGGGACCTGCTCCTCTCCTCGGCCCTTCGGCCCGCCGTCCTCGGTGGGGCACTGGTGCCTGGTGATGGCGGCGCGGGCCGCCAGAACGCCGACCAGGCCGGTGGCCGCGATCCGGGCACCGCAGACGCAGTTCAGCTCCATGGACGGCGGCGGGGTGTTCTCCCGTCGGCGGCTGGGCCAGAACCTCGGCATGCGGGACTCGGCGGTGCGGGCGGGGGAGGTGACGGATTCGGGGGCGGAGTTCATGGCTCTCCTTCATGGGTTCGCGGTGGCCGGCCCCGGGGTTTGCCCTCCCCGTTCCGACATTAACTATTCTACCCATTCGGGGTGGGGGTGTCAACGGCGCAACCGCCGTCCCACGCCCCCACCCCTGCGGTGGTGCGGCGTCAGCTCAGGAGGTCGGCTGCGCCGGTGGCGACCCGGGCGCCTTCACGCAGCAGCTGGTGCGGCCCCGCCGACAGCTCGGAGGTGACCGGGCCGGGCACCGCCCACACGGGGCGGCCGAACTCGCGGGCCCGGCGGGCGGCGTCCATGGTGGCGCCGGTCAGGGGCGCCTCGACCACTACGGTGGCCGGCGCGAGGGCGGCCAGCAACTGGGTGCGGCGGCGGGTGCGCGCCCGGCTGACCAGGGTCCCGGGGCCGTACTCGGAGACGAGGTGGCCGCCCTTGTCGGCGACGGCGCTCTGGAGCGGCCCGCGGTCGTGGGGGAAGACGTTGTCGAGACCAGTGGCCAGGACCGCCAGCGCCGCGCCGTAGTTGGTCGCGCCCAGCAGCGCGGCCAGCCCGATGCCGTACATCATGGCGCCGGCGACCGTGCGGCCGGACTCGCCGAGGTCTGCTGCGAAGGTCTGGGCCACGTGCCTGCCGTACCCGGTGGTGCTGGAGCCGCCGGTGATCGCAACGGCCGTCTCGACGGCGCCCAGCAGCGGGGAGGTGCCCAGCACCCACAGGCCCAGGGGCCGGTCGTCGCCGAGGGCGGACAGGAGCGTCTCGGGGTACTCGTCGTCACCGGGGACGATGAACCGCGCTCCGCCCGGCCCGCCGGTGGCGGCCTCGGGCTCCACCACGTTCGGCTCGCCGATATCGGTCACCAGGTCGGGGCCCAGCGCGCCGGCCTGGAGGTCGGCGAGGGCCTGGACCGCGCCGACCTGGTTGGCGAGGGCCCGCAGTCGGGGCGACTCGTAGCCGGAGAGAAGGGATCGGGCGGTGCGGTCGCTGGGGGTGCTGTTCACGGCGCTCCTGGGCGGTGGGGTTCGTGGTCGTCATCCGGGAGGGCCCCTCCCGGATGACGACGTTGACTAATCTGCGCAATCCCGGCGAGCCGGCGGGGCCGCCGGGGAGAGCGGGTGACTCAGTGGGAGGCGATCCCGAAGAACATCCAGCCGCGGTGCTCCGGCGGGCCGCCCTGCAGGGGGACGGTGAGATCGCCGGAGCGGATCCGGCCGGTGCGGGGGTAGCGCTCGTACACGCCGGTGATGCAGTACCCGACCGTCTCGCCCGGGAGCAGCCGACCCTCGTCGGCAAGAACGGCCAGCGCGGCCTCCTCCGTCGTCCGGTACCCCTGCCCGGTAGACGGCACGGTCACCGTGACAGTCCGTCGGTCGGTCAGAATGGGGATGGCACCGGCGGGCCCCTCTCGATCCTGGACCGGGTGGCCGTCCTCGGACATGATGCGGGCGGCCAGGACTTCGGCGTCGCCCGTGGACACGGGGGTGCTGGTGACGATCCAGTAGTCGTCCTTCTCGGCGATGGTGCCGGTGCCGTGGCGGTGGCCGTACTCGTGGCGGGCGTCCTCGACGGCGTGCCGGAAGGCCTTCGCGACGTCGGTGCCGTCCTGGTAGGCGGTGAAGTCCACGGCTCCCATGCTGGTCTCCTGCTCCTCGTGGTGTGGTTCGTGGTGGCCGACCCCGGGGCTTGCCCTCCCCTTCTCGACATGTACTAATCTACCTTCCGTGGGGAGGGGTGTCAACTCGGATCGGGGCCACAGCCGGCCTTCGGGTGTCAGCGGGGCGGCCCGGGCGTCGGTGAGGACCTGGTCCGCGCCCAGCCTGCCAAGCAAGGGCTGGTCACAGTGCCTCCGCGAAGGCGTGCCACCGGCCGACCTTGTGCCACTCGGCCTGTTCCCTGCTCTCGTCGAGCGAATCAGCCCACCGCACCCACCCGCAGGTGCACCTCGCCTCGGAATCGGTCCACTTCACCTGGTGGGCGAGCAGCACCGCCTCGACCAGGGCCGCAGTGCGGGGCTGCACCGGGGTGCCCGCGACTCGCTCTCCGGTGACGTAGCCGAACTGCCGCAGCTGCTCCGAGAGAGCTGGCGAGATGTCGCCGACCGCGGGGGTCCGGATGATCCACTGGTCCCGGACGTTCTGCCAGGTGCCCCCCGCAGGGCCGAGCAGGGCCACGGCGGCGGACTGTTCCGGGTCGAGCGGCAGCACCGGGGAGTCCGGCACCAACCGGACCAGCGAGGCGGTGTTGCCGAACGCGGCGGGGTGCTCGTACTCGAACCGGCCGCCGGGCCAGAGGGTCAGGTCCCGTCGAGCCCCTCCCGCCCGGGAGAAGATCAGGCGGGCGTGGTCGTCGGTGACCCGATCCTCCCCGTACGGCTTCCCGTTGCGGATGACGGTCTGCGTCCACTCGTTCACGGTCACTTCCACTTCGGCTCGATGCTGGCAGCTGCGGCGCACGCCGCTGCGCGATAGTTCGTGGTGGCCGACTCCGAGGCTTGCCCTCCCCGCTTCGACATGCATTAATCTACCAATCTTGGGGAGGGGTGTCAACTCGTCACCGGCCGCGCCGTGCTGCGTCCCGCACCGGCCAGCCGCCCCAGAGGTACCGGATGGCCGGCTCCACCAGGTCCGGCTGTCCGGCCTGATAGAGGGATCGGACCAGCGTGGTGATGGCTGCGCGCTGCCGGTCGCCCCCGGTGAGCCCATCGCGGGCTGCCAGGAGGTAGCCCAAGTGGACGGCTCCCAGCACTCCGTCGCCGAGGTCGGCCAGCAGGCGCTCCTCGGTGGTGCCGTGCCGGTGGGCAGCGCCCTGGATCAGTGCGGCGGTCTCGGCCAGCGCGGCGGCCAGGGCGTGCTCGTCAATGGCGTGTTCGGTCAGCAGAGCTGGTACGGCGGGCATCTTCGGGCTCCAGATCATCGGGTTCTTGTGGTCGAGCGCGGGGCGGACTCGGCAACGGCGGCCGGCCACAGCGGACCGGGGGCCGCGGACCGTTCCCCCCGGCCCCCGGCGAAATGAGATGTCCGGTGCCCTGCGCCGGAGTGCCAGAGAGGCAGGGAGTACCGGAGCCGGTAGAGCGAGCGTGCGAGCGGGCCGGCGAGGACACGGACCGAACGACCTGGCGCGCAGGCGCCGAGCACCGAGAATCGAAGAGCCGGGAGGGCGGGGTGAACCTAGAAAAACAGTCCGGCGAAGCCGGTCCATCATGCGAAAATGTACGTTTTTGCATCGCACGGGGGAGAGCCTCGGAGCGGTGTCCGGCCGGCCCGAGGAGGAGAGGCGGTGCGGAGGGCTCCTGCCCCGGGGGCAGCACACCGCCGGCTGACCCGCTCCTGCCCGGGCCGCAGCCGGTGCGGCCAGGTGGCGGCTTCGACCTCGGCCGCGCCGGCTCAGGCTGACTGGCGCCAGCACATCGTCCAGGTGGCCGTCGATCGCGGGCACGAGGACGCCGACGAGGGTTCGCCGCGGAAGGTCAGGCGGTCGGTGTACCGGTTCGCCGGCGGGCTCGCAGGGACAGGTAGAGCACTGCGGCGACGGCCAGTTGGAGGCCGCTGATCGGCAGAAGGCCGGGCCGCCAGCCGGGCTGGAGCCAGGTCAGGAGCATGGAGATCACGCTGCTTGCGGCCCACGCCACCCAGGAGGCGTACGGGTCGATGCGGTAGACCACCGCCGCCGCGGCGACCAGCAGCACGATCGCGGCGATGACCGGGGCGTGCGCGCCGGTGCCGACGGCGAGCAGAACGCTCACCTGCGCCCCGGCGAGCAGGACACAGAGGGCGCGGCTGTCCCGCGGGCGGCCGTGGGGTGCAGTGGGCACTGCTGCTCCCTTCTCGGGTTGCTCGGCCACACCGGAGGCGGCGTGGGTGACAGGTCGGCACACCCTAGCCCGCAGCACCGGGCGCCGGCGTTCTCGGCCGACCGCTGGCTACTCGTCGTCGTCCTCGACGGTGGTGAGCAGGTTGGCGAGCTGCATCTGGACCAGCTCGAGGGCGTCTTGCGTCTCGTCGAGGGTGACGGACAGCAGTTCGGAGTGTTCGGTGGTGGTCGCCTGCAGGGCTTGGTACCGCTGAAAGAGCCGCTCCACCTCGGCCTGCTTGGCGCCGGCGCGGCGAGCGGCGTCGAGGTCCTTGGCGAGGGTCTCCAGTTCTTCGCGGGCCTGGGTGCTGAACGCCGCGATCACCATCTCGCGCTGCTCATCCTGGTCCGGGAGGGGCACCCGGGACAGCATGCTGTTGTGACCGAAGCGGCCGACCAACTCGCGCAAGGCCGCCAGCTCGGTGTCGTGGCGGCGGTGGACGAAGTAGACGCCGCCGGTGGGCCTGAGCCTGAGCGCGCCGAGGTGCTCGACGTAAGCGCGGATCATGGAGCGCAGCCGGTCGCCGGTGAAGTAGGTGCAGTTGGTGATGTAACTGCGCTGGATCTCGGCGAGCATCTCCCGGACCGTGGCCTGCTCCGCCTCGGGAAGTCCGGAGATGGCCTTCTCGTCCGGTCTGATGGTCATCGTGCCGGCGCCGGGCTCGCTGACGTCGCGGCGGAAGACCACTGCGGCCAGGCGGGTGTCGTAGCGGAGCTTGACCTTTTGCTCGTCGCGCACTTCGCGAACGACGTGGCGTACGATCCGCCCGCTGTCGCGAGAGACCGGGCGCACCATCAGGAGCGCGGACCGGCCGAGTTCATCGGGTCGACGCCGGCGTCGGCGGCCGTCGCGCCCGGTGGCGGTCGGGTCGTCCAGTGGGTAGGTGACCCTGACGCCGTCGCGGCCGGTGACCCGCTCGTAGGCCGCATCACACTTCAGCGCGGGCGGGAGGAAGTCGGGGTTGAGTCCGAGCTCGGCCACCCAGGCGGTGAGGTCGTCAGGGGTCACGGTGCCGGGGAAGATCGAGTAGATCACGACGTGACCGAGCAGCCGCGCCTGCTCGCCGGCCATGGCGGCGGTGTAGGCGTCGAGTTCGGCATCGCCGGTGGTCAGGTCCCCGGCGGGGGAGGGGGTCTGCGGGTCCTGGGCGGTCATGATCACGCTCCGGGCTGCGGGTTCGGACGGTGGCAGGGCGACGGTGCCGGGTCAGATCGTCCGGAACAGGTCGGCGACGGGCTCGGGGGAGGTGAGGTCGTCGATGGTGCGCAGATTGTCGGAGAGCGCGTCGAGGACGGAGCCGGGCGCGCCGGCTCGCGGGGATCCGATCGCGATAACGAAGCTGCGGAAGTCGAGCTGCGCCTTGGCGGCTTGCCAGGCCCTCAGCCACTCCTCGCCGACCGCGCACTCGCCGTCGGTGATCAGCACGATGTCCCCGCGCTGGGTGCCCTCCTCGTTGTACTGCTCCGCCAGCACGTCGACGGCGGCCGACAAGGGCGACTCGAAATCGGTGCCACCGGCGAAGAAGTGCTCGGCCATCTCGACAACTTGGGCGATGCTCACCGGCTCGGCGGCCGGGAAGTGGAAGGCGCGCAGCTGGCCGGGGGAGGAGAACAGGATCGCCACGAAGTCGCGCCGGGAACGGCGGGCCTGGTCCAGCAGGGCCAGGGCGCACGCCTTGGCCCACGCCTCGCGGGTGGGCGAGCCGACCACGCGGCCGTGCTGGAAGCCCATGGAGTCAGAGCAGTCGATGCAGGCGATGATCGCGCCGTGGCCGATGTTCTCCTCGCCCTGGCTCTCGAAGAGCATCAACTGGGCCTCGGAGTAGCGGGCCGCGAAGATTGCGCGGGCCGCCGGCACCGCCAGGGCGGCCGCCTCCGAGGAGAGGAGGCGGGTGAGGTCGTCTCCGAGCGTCACCCCGGTCAGCTCGCCGGGGACGTTCTCGACGCGGCGGGCCCGCTCGCCCGAGGCCAGGAGGCGGAACCGGCCGATCAGCTGGACGAACTCGCCGAGCCGGTTGCCGCGCAGACGCTCGGCGAGCTGGGCACGTTCCTCGAACGGCATACGCTTCAGCTGCCCGGGCTCCACACCCCAGGCGCGCACCAGGGCGTCCTCCTCGACGACCTGCTCCACCGCGCTGGCCAAGGAGTGTCGCACCGCCGCCCGGACGCCGGGCAGCGCTTCCGCCAGCGCCTGGTCGGCGGCCAGTGCCGCAGCCTGCTCGGCCTGGTCGGCGCTCTCCGCGGCCTCGAGTGCCTGCCGGACGGCGTCCGCAGCGGCGGCGGGCACGGTGCCGTTCGCGTCGGCCGCCTCCTCGGCGAGCGTCATCGCCGCCGCCACCGCCTGCGCCGCCTCGACTGCGGCGCGCTGCGCGTCCTCGGCTCGCTGGGCCTGTTCCTGGGCCTGCCGGTTCTCCTCCAGCAGCTGGCGCAGCTGGTCGGCCTGGGCGAGGACGGACAGCCCGGCCGCGTACAGGTCGCCGGCGGTCTCCCGGCGCAGCTCCGCTAGTTCGGGGCAGGCGGACATAGTGGCGACGATCTGGTGGTTGGCGAGCCGGGAGAGCTCCATCTCCTCCTTCTCCCGCACCGCCGGGGCGACCTTGTAGGCGAGAAGGAAGACGTCCTGGAGCAGCTCGGCCGTGTAGTCGTACCTCTCGTGGAAGTCGTCGGCCAGCTCCTGCAGAGCCGATGACTGGTCGAGGATCTCCTTCCAGTCGACCTCGTCCCACCGGTCGGCGACCACCGCGGTGGTCGCCTTCGGCGCGGCAGCCTCGCCCAGACCGAGCCAGCGGCCGGCGCGGTGCGCGAGGTCCTTGAACTTGGTCAGCGCCTTGCCCATGTCCGCCCTCCTCCGTTCCTGCTGGCGGTGTTCAGTGCTGGCGACGAGGGCCCGCGCCGAGCGCCTCGGTGACGATCTGGTTCAGCAGGCTCTCTTGGCGGCCGAGGACTCGGTCCACCACGGTGGTGGACCGTCCGGCGGACGCCGCTGCCGCCCGGAGCTTCTCCAGCTCCCGGCCGGCCTTGTTGAGCTTCTTCCTCGCCTCCCTGATCACCCAGTCGCTGACATCCGCGGCGGACTGGCCCTGCTTCGCCTTCCACTGGGCCTGAAGGTCGTCGATCGCCGTCTCCAGGACGAGCGCCTCCTTGGCATCCGGGTTGATCAGGTCCAGCACCTGGTGCTCGACCAGGCGGCGCTCGGTGGGGGAGTTCCAGAGCACGTGGATCAGCACCGCGATGTCGTTCTCGGCGACCTCGGTGCGACCGTCCAGCCACGCGCTGGCCTGCATCAGCCGCACCGACTGGTGCCAGCGCCGGTCGGAGGCGATCAGTCCCTCTCTGCGCAGCGCGGTCCGCAGCGTCCCGATGGTGTCCACGATGACGTCCGGGACGGCGACGGCCGGCACCCCGGTGTCGACCGCCGCCTGGAACTCCTCCAGCGACACCGTGGTGCGCTCTGCCCGCGCTGGCGCGGACGCCGCAGAGCGGATCATCGCGGCGAAGTGTCCGGGGTCCGTGAGGTAGTCGACTTCCAGGCGCACCAGCAGCCGGTCGTAGATCGCGGCGTTGTCCTCGCCGCTGGGGAGCTCGTTCGACGCGGTGATCGCGGCGATCAGCGGGCAGGCGATCGGATCGCCCCCGCTCTCCGGGTGGTACAGGCGTTCGTTGAGGAAGGCCAGCAGCTCGTTCAACGCGGCGCTGCTGCACTTGAAGATCTCGTCGATGAAGCCGATGTCCGCCCAGGTCGCCCGCCCTTCGAAGACCTGCCGGTACTGCCCCAAGGCGAGGGCCCCGACGTCCACCGGCCCGAAGATCTTGGTGGGGGGAGTGAACTTGGACAACAGGATCTCCCAGTACTTGCTGTCCTCGATCCTGCTCGCCAGCTCGCGGGCCAGCTGGGACTTGGCGGTCCCCGGCGGCCCGAGCAGCAGGCTGTGCTGGCCTGCCAGCAGCGCCACGACCAGGGTGCGCACCACCTCATCACGCTCAAGGAACTGACCCGACACCTCCTCCGCGACGGCCCGCAGCCGCTTGGCCGTGCCGGCCGCCTCTTCGGCCGCCACGGGCCCGGACACTCCACCCACCACAGGGCTCCCCACTCCAGCTGACCGGCGCTCAGACACGCCCCAAGCCTATCGGCGCCGTACTGCAAAAACGTACGTTTTTACATAAGCTCTTCCCAGTTTCCCAAGCATTTTTCGTACACTGACGTCCCGACTGGCAAGCCCGTTCGGACGCTCCCGTTCACCGCCGCGCGCAACTCCGCGCACGAAGCCCGACCCCCGAGGGGAGAACCCGTGTCCAGCCCCGTACGCCGCTCCCTGTCGGCCGCCGCCGGCCTGCTGATGCTGGCCGCGGCCAGCGCCTGCGGTCCGCTCGCGGACGCTTCCGCCGGCGACAGGCCGTCAGCAGTCGCTGTCCGGAGCGCGGACGCCTCGGCCCGGGCCGACGGCGCGCTCGCTGTCGGCGCCGGACCGCAGGCCACGTACACCGTGGCGGCCCAGCCGGCGCCGGGCAGCTGCCGCTACCGGTATGCCCAGGGACAGCCCCTACCGGACCCGGGCTGCACGCCGGGCGCGGTGTCGCCCGCGGTCACCCAGGCCAACCTCGACAGCACGATCTGCCGCAAGGGGGGCTACAGCGCCGGGGTCCGGCCGCCGGAGAGCGTCACCGAGGCGGAGAAGCGCACCAGCGCCGCCGCGTACGGGTACACCGGTCCCCTCCACGATGCCGAGTACGACCACCTCGTGCCGATTTCCGCAGGTGGGGACCCCAATGACCCGCGAAACTTGTGGCTGGAGGCCCCCTCGCCGGGCCACCGGCCCCAGGACGGTTACGGGAACCCGAAGGACGACGTGGAGGACCAGCTCCACGAGGCGATCTGCGCCCGGCGGGTTCCGCTGGCCGACGCCCAGTGGGCGATCGCGGCGAACTGGACGACCGCCCTGGCGGTCCTCGGCCTCGCCCAGTAGGCGGGAGCGAGGACCACTGCACAGCGCACAGGGACCCGGTTGGCCAAAACTCCATGCCATGCAGCAAAGTTGGGAGCTCTGCTCAGGGAACACCCTGGGCGGGCGAAGCGATCGGTGGGGGACACACGGTGGGCAGGGACAAGGCCAAGAAGCCGAAGCGGACTGCCGGTGCCCGCGCCGGTCAGGCCCTGGTCGTAGCAGTCGACGGGGCCGACCTGGCCCTCCTGCCCGCCGCTGCCGGGCCCTTCTCTGAGTACTGGGCCGAGGTGTATGCCCGGATCCGGACCGCGGCCGCGACCGGACGGCCGGTCTTCCTCCGGCCGCTGGTCAACTTCGACTACATGAACTTCTGCAATCAGCAGCGGCTCAACCCCCGTAGTCAGGCCGCCCTGGCCGCCTACGAGGCCGTGCCGGTGCCGGAGTACGAGCTGTTCCAGTACCGGGGTGATTCGCCCGAAGTCCTGCTGCACCTGCTGCGGTACGAACGAGACGCGTGGGCGACCGGCATCCGGTCGAGGGCGGTGCTGGCCGCAGTGGTCGCCCAGTTCGGTCTGGGGGCCGGGCAGGAGACACGTGCGGAAGCACGGCGGTTGCTCGAAGCCGTGGTCGGCGGCGCACGGGCGGGGGACGAACTGGCCTTGGTAGCGAAGGCAGCCGGCCTGCCGCTCGGCGCCTACGCCACCACGATCCACACCGTCGACGGCCGGACCGCCATCGAGGAGCGCGACCGAAGCCGACTGGAGACCCTGCTGGCCGCCGCCCTGCCAGCGGGCGCGACCGGCGCGGCCACGTTGACCTCGCCCGGCAGCGCGGCCCAGCGCGTGCTGGTGTGGGAGCTGTCGCCCGCCGGCCTGGTACCGAGCGAGCACGGCGAGCTGATCCTCGCTCCCAACGCACCGCATCCGGATCATCCGAAGACCGAGTACCTGCCGGGGTTCACCCTCACCGTGTAGGGGCCCCGGGCTCAGGGGCCTTCGGCCCGTCCGGCAAAGATCAGCCGCCCTTGACCCAGGTGTAGACCGCCTGGAGCTCGCCGTACTCGGTGACCGTGTCGACCAACGTCATGCCGACGGACTCGAGGAGACGCCGCGACGGTGTGTTCGCGTGCTGGGTGACCGCGACTACCGAGCGGGCTGGCTCGGCGGCCTCGGTCCAGTCGAGCACCGCGGCGACGGCCTCCTTGCCCACGCCCTTGTTCCAATGGGCGGGCAGCAGCTGATAACTGAGCTCGATCGTCCCGGGTCCACGCCCGTCCGGCTCCACCGTCACCAGGCCGATCGCCGGGCCGCCGGCTGCGAAGGCGACGGCGAAGGCGCCCGGCGCGCCGACGTACCGGGCTTTGCGGGCCTCGGCCTTGTCTGTCGAGACGGGGCCGCCGAGGTGGCGGCGGACCTGCGGATCCTGCCAGAGCTCGACGAGCACGGGAAGATCCTCCTGCTGCACCGGGCGCAGGAGGAGCCGGGCCGTCTCCAGGACGGCCGGCCAGTGGGCCTTCAGCACGGTGGCGGGGTCGGGCACGTGCCCAGCGTGCCAGGCCGGTGCCTGCTCCGACGCCCGAACGGCAGGGCGTCACTCCGCCGGGTGATCCGGCCGATCGGGCAGAGCTGTTGAGTCCGCGTCAGCCGGTCGGCGAGATCGCGCCGAGGCGGGCGCCGGGGCTGCGAGTAGGTTGTCCGGTATCCACCGTTTAGGCTCGGTGCCTCGAACGAGAGGACTGGTGGGCCGAGTGGGCAGGTGGGAGCGGGCGCTGGACGCGGCCGGGGTGCACGACCCCGGGCTGCGGGCGGACTACAGCCGGCAGCGGCAGCAGGTCGCCGACTACAAGCGCGAGGTCGCGCTGGCTGCCGCCCTGCTGCTGCCGGAGCGGATGGTCCCGCATGTGATCGCCGCGGCGGCGTTCATGCATCGGACCGACACGCTGCTCGACAGCGGCCCGGTGGAGGGTCGCCGGGAGGCGTCCGCGCGCTGGGGGAAGGAGGTCGTGGAGTGCCTCGCCGCCAGCCGCACCGCCAACCCCGAGCTTCGCCCTCTGCTGCACAGTGTCGGCACGCACCCCGCGCTGCGCGAGCGGGTGCTGGCATACCTCGCCGCGGCCGACGCGGACCTCGACTTCGCCGGGTTCGTCAGCGAGGCCGACTACCAGCGCTACGTCGACGGGTACTCGCTGCCGGGCTTCATGGTGGTGGCCGGGCTGCTCGGCCCGGACGGCGACCAGAGCGCCTTCGACACCGTCTGCCGGACCTACATCGACGCCAGCCAGCGGCTGGACTTCGTCAACGACCTTGCTGAGGACCTGGCGGACGGCCGGCTGACCATCCCCGAGCAGACGCTGGCCCAGCACGGCGTCACCCGGGCCGACCTGGAGCAGGCCCGGGACCTTCCGGCCGTGCGGGCGCTGCTCAGCGACCTGCTCGACCAGGTGGACCGCACCATCGCCGAGGGCAGGGCCGTCGTCGGCCTCGTGCCAGCCGCCCATCAGCCGATGGTGCGGTGCATCGTCGGGGTGGACGAGCTCACCAGCGCCGCCGCCCGGGCGGACCTGGGTGCTCTGCTGCGGCGCTCGGCAAGCCCGTCCAAGCCGGCCGCGCTGCGTCTGCTGGTGCGCGAGTACTTCAAGGCCCGTCGGTTCCGGCGCTGACTTCCTGCGCAAAGCCGTCGCACCTGAAGCTCTGGCCTGCAAGGATGTCCGGCCAAGCACACGACCGAAGCAGGAGCCATGATCCGCCCCAACTGGACCGACACCACCGAGGCGCTGGCCCGCCGGGCCAAGCTGGCCGAGGCCGCGTCCCAGCGGATGAAGGACGCGCAGACCAACTTCGGGCACAGCGAGCGGGAAACCCAGGAGCTCTTCGCCCTCGTCGCCCTGAGCCGGGCGCGCGACGCGGCGCTGCTCAAGGCGGCCGGCTCCGCCCTGCGCCGCCGAGCCGCCGGTCGCCCGGCGCCGTTGTGGCTTCCACCGAGCTGGGTCCTGCCGGGCGAGGCGGCCCCTCGGTGGTGGCGGGAGTTCGTGACGCAAAGGGACGCCGGGATCTGGCGGGCCATCCCGCAGCCGGGGCCGGAGGCGGCCCTGGGCCAGCTGGATGATCCCCTGGTCCAGGACGTCGCCAAGGGCGCCCGTCTGCTGCAGACCAGCCTGGTCGGTCACAAGGGCCGGGACTCGAGCTACGAGGCGTACGTGCCGGAAGGCGGGCCCCTCCAGGGGCGAAGCGTGCCCCCGGTCCCCGGGCTGAGTCCGGAGCGAAGCTGGAAGGCGAACCTGCTGCTGGGCCGCGGCAGCGGATTCCGCGTCAAGGCCGACCGGATGGAGGAGTTCGCGCAGGCCAACCGGGACAGGCACGCGATCTGGGACCGGGCACGGAGCTACGGCGCGGCGGTCGTCGCCCTGCTGCGAGCTGTCGACTGAGCCACCCGGTCAGGCTGTAGTGGGGCCGGTGCCTTCGACCGCCCTAAACTGCTGGCTGTTCGAAGACAGGGAGATGATCCCTCCCGTACCCCGGTCGAAGGAGATCCAGTGCCCCACCCGGCGGCCCCGACGCTCGCAGATCGCCTCGCGGCCCTCGCGCTGGCAACGGTCAGCGTGGCCGAGATTGCCTCCGCAACCGGGCTGTCGGTCTTCACAGTTCGCCGACTCAGCAGGGAACCGGGCTGGCCGGGATCGGTTGCCGGCGCGGGGCGGCGCGAGCAGCGCTTCCCGCGCGAGGCGTGCGTACAGTGGCTCCGCGACAACCAGGCATCGCGGATCGACGTATCCGAGCTGCCGGGGGACGACAGCGACTGCGTCACGATGACCGAGATCGCGAACCGGACCGGTCGCAACCGGGGCTCCGTCAGCCCGATGCCCGCTATGTACAAGGACAGCGTCGACCCGTTCCCTGCTTGCGATGCCCTCGGCACGTACAACTGGGGCGAGGTCAAGCAGTGGTTTGGGCGGCGGTTCCGAGTCGGCGGGCCCCGCGGTGCCACCGAGCCGCCGGCTCCGGCTGAGACGTCCTCCACCGCACCGGTGGTCGAGGTGCTCACCACGGCCACCATCCAACAGCTCACCGGCAAGGGCACGGAGGCCGTCAAGACGCTAGTCCGCCGCCCCGAGATCGCCGCTCTCAGGTCCCACAAGGTCGGCCGCTCATGGGTGTGGCCCGCCGCCGCGCTGCTGCCGGTCCTCTGGCGACTCGGCTACCTGCCCGCGTCCGGCCCGCTCTCCCCGGAGCAGACCGCCGTCCTCGTCGAACTCGGTTACCTCCCCGAGACAGGGAAGCCGACCCCCGCGCAGGCGGCCGTGCTGCTCGAATTCGGATACGAGCCGAAGGGCACCGTCGAGCACCGGGCCTGGCTGGCCGGACCGGTCCGTTCGGCAACCGAGCTGGCCGCCTACTACGGCGTCACCCTCAGCGCGGTCAGTCGGCGGCTCAAGAGCGCTCGGGAGAGCGGCGACCCCCTTCGCCCAACGCCGATCGAAGCCGAGGGCGGCACGCGGTACGACCCCAAGATGTTCGACGAGTTCTGGAAGCGCACCAGCACCACCCGCTACAGGTAGCTGCGGCCCGTTCAGGCCTCGGTGCCGGTTCAGCAGGCGAGGAGCTGCACCAGCTCCTTGGCCTCCGCGGCGCCCAGGGTCACCAGCACACGGTTCCGGAAGGGCGACCGGACGGTGAAGATCAGCCGCAACAGGGGCCAGGGGCCACGGAAGCGGTGGCCCGCGAGCGCATCCCCGCCCATGATCGTGAAGTTGAAGAACGCTGGCTGCACGAGCCCGGGCGGGGACAAATCGAGGTCGAGGCCGGACCGAACGTCCAGGTAGGGCGGCATCTCGCAGCACGCGTGGTCGGCCAGCCAGAGCGCCAGCCTCTCGCGCACCCAGTCCAGATGGTCCCGGTCCCCGATCGCGAGTGCGACCGCGACGTCCAGGTCAGCAGCCCCGGTGGCTGGCCGCCGTGGGTCTCGCACGGTCAGGATGCACCCCGCAGGCCGTCCGTTGGCCATGCCAGCCTCGGCGGCCAGGGCGAAGACGTCCCTGACGCCGACGCCATCGAGCGGCGGCCTGACCAGCTGGGGCTGCGATCTCCTCGTCACAACGAGCACAACGACTCACGCTTCGCCCTGGACACCGCCGGGCCCCCGTTCAGCTGGCCGTGGACCCGCCCTCGCTGACGGCAAGCTCCCGCAGTCGGCGCTCCAGCTCGGCGAGCTCGCGGGTCTCCTGGGTCTCGCCGGAGACGTAGAAGGTGTTCCACCGCAGGGTACGGGCCCGCTCTTGGAGCGCCTGCACCTCCGCGGAGGCAGGCAGATCGGGATGTCGACGGGGCAGCTTCAGGAATCGCACCAGATCAGGGTAGACGTCGGCGCCGGTCCAGCGACGGGCCGGCGATGTCGCGCACATCACCGAGCGCCGTGTTCCTAGGCGACCGGGGCAGCCGACGGATCATCGTCGGGCTGCGGGCCGCAGACTGCGCGCAGCAGTGAGGCAGCGACCGAAGCGACCCGATCATCAGGGATAACCGCTGTCCCGCCAAGTGCCACTTGGCCCGGTTCGGCGCTGGCTGGAAGCTCAGGAAGTCCGGTGGCGAAGAACCCTCCTCGGACCGGACTGTCCGGGGCGACATACCGCCCGGGAGCCTGTGGGTAGTAGTGCCCTTTCCGCGCGTAGGAGAGCAGCAGTTCGGGAGCAGGACCGCTCCACGGGAGCACCATGTGCAGCGGAGAGAACGTGATCGCGGTGAAGAGGGCGCGGTTGGTCCTGTCCTCGGGGCCGTGTCCGCACCGTACCTTGATCGGCTGCGTGTCCACGATGGGCGGGACCGACAAGGCGTAGGCCGGCATCTCACCCACGTCGTCGGAGTGGACGGTGAAGAACTCTGCCATCGCCACCCAGCCGCCGTGCGGGATCCCACCCCCGTACAACGGAGCGGCGCGCCGCCCGGGGCGGGGCTTCTCGTCGAGGCGCCGGCCGATTCCCCTGGTCCACACGCCGATTCCCGCACCAGGGAAGTGCACGAACACCAGGTCGCCGCCTTCGGCGGTGGGGACGATCAGTTGGTGGGCAGGCGTGGTGGAGGGCAAGGGAGGCTCCGCGGTGTGGGGCGTGGACTGGCTGACGGCCATGGCGGGGGAGCCCGCGCCGGGGGCGGGCTGCATCCCCGCTCAGCGCGGGGCCTGAGGGAGTCCGGCGGTGAACCTCTCCGCTTCAGAGCGTAGTCGAGCACGCCCAGCTGCACAGTCGGAATCGCGATCTGCGCCGCCGTCAGGAAGAGCCAGCTGGTTGCCGCCTACTGCTGAGCGGTGAGGCGTACGAGCGCCCCGCGGTCGACCGCGTCCTGGAGGAGTTCCTCGCGCTCGCTCGGGGTGAGGATCTCGGGGCAGTCCACGATCAGGACGTCGCCGGGGCCGAGGGCGAACTCGGCAGCGGCACGCTCGGCGGCGCGGGCCTGGCGCCGCCCAGTGAGCCAGTTGGAGAGCGTGTGGGACGGGGCGCCGTCGAGGGACTCAGCGAGGATGTCGGCGGAGAACTGAATCGGGCTGATGCCGATGATCCGGCCGCCGCTCGCGCGGACCGCGCGGGCGAGCAGCTCCAGCATGATGCTCCGGCCGGTGCCCGGGATGCTGACGATGGTCTCGATGGGCCGCTCGCTCATCGCCAGGGCCCGGGCCTGCTCGACCTGGCCGGTCGTCAGCGGGTGGCCGGGGTTGTCGGCCTGGTAGGCCGCGACGGTCTGCTCGAAAACATCGGGCGAGACGGCGGGGATGATCATGCGGACATGATCCCACCTCCTACCGACAGCCCGCTCACGTCAGCCTCGGTCGATCATGTGCGGGCTTCGGCGTTCCGGGCGCCGCCCGGCGACGACGCCCGTAGGGTTCGATGCCGTGGATGACCAGGTGACCGAGCGGCTCCGGCTGTTCGAGCGGGTGCGCGCCATTCCGTACGCGACGGACGGAGCCCACGATGCCGAGCAGCTCCTGGCGGTCGGGCGAGGCGACTGCCTGGCGAAGGCGGACTACCTGCTCCGGGAGTTTCTGCTGCTGGGCTACCCGGCCCGCCGGGTGAGGTGGTTGTACCTGTTGCCGGAGCAGCCGACCGAGGCGCACCAGCTCGTCTCGCGTCGGGACGTGCACTCGGCCGTGGAGATCCTGCTCGCGGGAGTGTGGGTACTGGTGGACGCGACGCATGATCCCGCGCTGGCCCGCGCCGGGCTGACCGTCGCCTCCTGGGACGGCTGGACCGACACTCTCCCCGCCTACCCGCCGCTCGGCGCGATCTGGAGACCGGGGGACGGTCCCGAACCGGTGCCCAACGACGGCCGCCCCGGGCCCGATCCGGCCGGCCCCGGGTACCGGGTGGCGTTCAACCGCTGGCTGCGCAGCGTTCGTGCTGCTCCCGCTCGCTGACCGTCGCTTCTTCGGTCACGGGCGCCAAACTGGGTCAAGGCCGTGGGCGGCGCGGTGGCTCACTACGCGGCCGCGTGGGAGCTGGCCATGACGTGAAGCCGCTCCAGCAGCACCGACGTGTCGCCCTGCGCGGTGTGGTCACCGCCGAGCCGGATCCGCCGGTACTCCTGTTCTTCGGGGTCCCAGGCCATGGCGTGCCGGCTCCAGCCCTCCATGGCGCACCACCAGTTGCCGCGGCGGGTCCACCGGGGCGGCAGCGGCTGGCCGGAGAGCCGGCCCCACTCGCCGCGCAGGGCTGGCTGGTCGAAGTGCGCGCCGTACGCCACGAGGATCGCGGCTTGGGAGAGCACCTCGTTCAGCTCGGCGGCGATCGCCTCGAAGGCGGGGCAGCCGATCAGGTCCTCGTCCTTGATCTTGTGGACCTTGACGGCCTCCGGGTCCTGGAGCCGGCCGGGCTGGACCCGCTGGAGGTAGCGGATGTTGCCGGCGGTGTCGAGGACGCAGATCTCCACGATCCGCGGGTTCGTGAGCCGGTCGGTCTCAAGGTCGACCAGCAGGACCCGGCCCGGCGGCTGGGCGAGGAGCTGCTGGGCATCTTCGGCCGCCCGGCGGCGGGCACCGAGGAGTTGGGCTCGGTGGGCGGGCGGCAGTCCGGCCAGCTCATCCGGCCAGACCTCGCCTGCCGCCGCCGTGCCCACTGCGTCGATCACGGCTGGTCCAGGTCGAGGGCGCCGTCGGTCGGGGGAGCAAGGTGCTCTCGGATCTGCTGGAGCGCCTCGAAGAGCCGCTCAGCCGGCTTGCTGCGCTGGCCGAGATCCTCCTGGGGGACGTCCAGGAGAACGGCCAGGTGCTCCGGCAAGGGCGTCGCGCGGCGCTTGATCTGAGCGATGGCCTGCTGGACCTGCTTGCGGTAGTCGACGGGCTCCAGCTTGCTGAGCTGGCCCTTGCGCGCATTGACGGGATGAACCGCGTGCCGCAGGTTCTGGATCATCCACGCCGGGATGGCGTTCCAGGCCGGGTCGCCCTCGGGCGGCAGCGGGCGCCAGACCCTCTCGGCGTCGGCGACGGCGCGCAGCGCGCTGTCCTGGTCCGCGAAGTACCGGTGCCCGGTCGGCTGGAGGGCCCGGCGCCGGTGAGTCGCCGCCCACCGGCCCGTCTGCCGAGGGGCGAGCGTGCCGATCGTCCGGCCCGCCGACCTGACCAGGTACGCACCGGAGCGGGCCTGGTCGGGGACGAGCTCCAGACCCTCGATGTCGGCATCCTCGCCCGGGTCGGCAACCGGTGCTTCCCCGGTGGCGTCCTGCTCGGACTCGGTGGCCGGGGCCAGGGCCGCGAGACTGGCCCGCAGTTCCACGAACGCGGCGGTTTGGTCGGCGAGCTGCTGTCGCAGGGGGGAGACGACCTCCCTCTCGTACCGGCTGCGGTCGGCGGCGAACTGCTCGGCCTGGGACGCCTTCTCGGCCTGCACGGTGGCGAGATCGACGCCGGCCCGGCGCAGCTGCTCCTCCAGCGCGGCGACCTTCTGCTGGAGGTCGGAGACCTGGGGGCGCAGGACTTCGAGCTCACCCTGCGCCCGGCCGGCGGCGGCGGTGAGTTTGGCGTGTGCGGTGCCCAGCTCGCGGTGTTGGTCGGCGAGGCCCCGGTGTGTCTCGGCCAGTTGCTCGTGGCGGCCGGCCAGTGCCTGGTGCTGGTTGCGCAGCTCCTGGTGCTGCCCGGTCAGCAGGTCGAGCGCGGTGCGGTCGATCGTGGCCTGGGCGTCGGCGGCGGCGGCCTCCCGCAGGGCAGTTGATGCCTCCAGGAGGGCAGCGTCGCGCTCTTCGACGGCGTCGGCGGCCGTCTGCTCGTCCTGGGCGGACTTCGTCTGGGCGGCCACCATGGCGGCCTGCGCGGTGGTGACCTGCTCGAGCGCCGCCTGCTCGACGGCACGGACGCGCTTCTCGGCAGCGAGTTGGGCGGCCTGGATCCGGTCGGAGGCCGCCTGCTCCACGCCTTCGATGTGCTGCTGAACGGCGTCGGTGTCGGCTGCGGCCTGCTCGCCGTCGCTGATGGCCTGGAGGGCTTCCAGCAGCCGGGGACCGAGGACGCCGACCAGTTCTCGATCGCGCTCGCGCCGGGCGAGGACCTGGGGGAGGGGATCGCGGGCAGGCTCTGCGGCCGCCTGCTGCTCGCGGGCCAGCTGCTCCCGCTCCAGCTTCTTCTGGTGGCGCCGAGCGAACTGCCTGTCCCTCTCGTTGTTGTGCCCCGGGCAGTACTTCGACTGCGGGCCGGTCTGGCCGTCCTTGCGGGGCGTCCGGGGGTTGGTGCACTCCGGGTATTCGCAGTTGGCGCCGATGCCGACGGCCGCGAGGCGACTGCTCAGCCAGGTATCGGGGTGGGTCTGCGGCGCGGTGGTCATCCCGGGTCTTCCCTGTGGCACGAGGGGGGTAGGCGGGGCCGCCGTGGGCCTCACCTCGGTGTTTTCCCAGGATAGCTAACTCACGTCAATATCTCAACTCAATTCAGATACGACGTTTTTCGATGTTTATTGATGTGACTTGTGATGTGCTGTGACCTGCGAAAATGTGCTGTGCGGCTCTCTAGGGTGCGAAGTGGATTAGAGGCCCTATCAGTCCAACAGCAAGGTCAAGCGTCTCAGCATGCCTTGCAGGGCTGAATCGAGCCGAGGGCCGTGTCAGAACCTTCCCGAACATGTTGAACTTTCAATCGTGTCGGTTCGGCCCCGCCGAGGCCCTGATTCCCGATACGCTCTCCTTATCCGGAATCAGAAACCACCGGGTACACGACAAGAGGCGTCAGCGGGTATCCCGTGAGCGCAAGGGACTCCGGCCGGAGGGCCGGGGGAGGGGTGGGGCGCGATGGCGCAGAGGCAGCGCCGGCCGCGGGAGGCCGCGAAGCCGGCCCGGCGGCCGGATGTGCAGTACCCGCTGCTCCAGAACGGGCTGGACTACCTGGTCGACGTGGTCGACCGGCTCTCCGACCACCACGGCGAGGGCCAGCAACCGGACGCGCGGACCCTCAAGTACGCGGTGCTGCACCTACAGGCCGGCGTCGAGGTGCTACTCAAGGCCCGGCTCCAGCAGGAGCACTGGTCCCTGGTGTTCAAGAAGCCGGAGGCCGCCGCCCAAGTCCGTTTCGCCTCTGGCGACTTCGAGAGCTGCGGCACCGAGGAGACCATCACCCGGCTGCGGCAGATCGTCGGGCTCACGCTCGCCGACAAGGGCGTCGAGTCGGTCAAGAAGCTGGGCGCGACCCGCAACGCCCTGCAGCACTACGGGCTCACCGCGTCCGCCGGCGCCGTGGAGGCACGCACCGCCGAGGTGCTCAACTTCCTGCTGCCGTTCATCGACACCCACCTGCTGCCCGGACTCGACGATCAGCAGACCGCCGACGTCCGCCAGACCATGCAGGTCGTCCGCTCCCAGCTGCGCGGCATCGAGTCGTACGTCACCACCCGGATGAACGAGCTGCGCGCCGAGCTGAAGGACGTTCAGAGCACCACGGTGGTCTGCCCCGAGTGCGACCAGCAGGCCCTGGTCCTCGGTCGCGACCTGCCTGTCTGCCGGTTCTGCCTCGCGACCTGGCAGGACCCGGCCCAGGCGGCCGAGGAGTACGCCTGGATGGTCCTGGGCCTGGACGGCGCCGCGCCGGGCGACGAGGAGAACCCGCCGGTGCGGATCTGCCCGGACTGCAGCAGCCAGGCCCTGGTCATGGAGGCGGTCACCGCCGAGGCCCCCGAGGACGCCAGGCCGCTGTGCTTCGCGTGCGGCGAGAGCTACGCGAACAGCGAGTTCGGCTACTGCGCCCAGGGCTGCGGCACCCCGCTGCCGGCCGAGTCCGAAGACCTGATCTGCTCGGACTGCGAGGGCATCGCCCTCGGGCGGTTCTGAGCGTGGCCGCCGCCCACTCCGGGCAGCCGGAGTCCTGGACGCCGACTCGCGTGCGCGTCGACCATCTGCGGGCCCTGACCACGCTTGACGAGCGGTCCGTGCTGGTGGCCGACCCCGCCGGAAAGCTGACCGTGGTCACCCCGGACGCCGCCTGGGCGGCCTGCTTCGGCGGCACCGCGCGGCTGATCGCCACCCGCTCCGACCTGCTGGACGCCGGTCTGCGCGAGTCCTGGGCCGCCGGGCGCCTGACCGGACCGGTGGTCGAGGTCTGCGCCGCCGAGGCCGCGGCCATCAATGCCGCGGAGAGGGAACTCGCCTGATGCCGTACCAGCAGCTGATGGCCGACCACGGAAGGGCGCGATGGTGAAGATGACGGTCGAGCTCGACTCACACCAGGCCGCCACGCTCCAACGAGCCGCAGGCCAGTGGGGTCTGACGCCGCAGCGTCTGCTGGCCACCCTGGCCGGGCTGGTCCGGGTGGACACCGCGCTGGCCGACGAGGGACTGGGCGGCCCGATCCTCGCGCTGGACGCCGAGCCGGCGGAGGAGCGGTGGTGAGCCGGCTGCTGCGCTGGTGGCACACCGGCTCGCCGTCGTGGCGTCGCCTGGTGCTGTGCGTCGCGGTCTTCGCCGTCGCGCTGGTCGTCGCGGTAGTCTGCTTCGCCCCGGGCTCGTCAACGGTGACCGCGCCCGCGCTGGCGGCCGTCGTGGTGGCTGCGATCGCCGCGCTGGCGGGCTACGCGGTGGTGCTGCGGGCGCGGATCGGCGGTCACCGAATCCTGTCGCCGCGCTGGTACCGCACGTTCGTCGAGCAGGCCCGGGCGGAGCGCGCCGCGCACCCCGGGCACCCGGGGGAGGGCCGGTGACCACCACGGTGCCCGCGCCGGCCGCGCTGCTCCCGACGCCGCGCACGGCGTCAGCCGGCCCGCTGCGGGTCGCCGTGATCGCGTTGAGCCGTACCTCCCGGATGGCGGGCCACGCCGTGGCGGTGGCCAGGCGGCTGGCGCGGCTGCGGCCGGACGTCGAGGTGCTCGGAGGCGGGGCGCAGTTGTGCACCCCGGCCCAGGCGAGCCGGTTGCTGGGCGCGGACGTCGACCTGCTGTACGTCTGCGGCCACCACTTCTGGGACGAGGTGGAGCCGCTGTTCCTGGGGCTCGACCTCCTCACAGCCGGCTGGGCTCTCCCGCCGGTCATCGCGCCGGCGATCGTCCTGGACACCTGCTTCGGCGGTGCGGACGACCTGCTGGGCGCGGTCGCCGCCGCCCGCCCCCGGCAGTTGCCGGCCGCTGCGGTGTTCACCACCGATGCCGACAAGCAGGCGCCGTTCAGCCATGACGTGTTGTTCGGCCCGCTGCTGGCCGCCGCGCTCGCCAAGTGCCGGCCCGCCTGCTGGCGGCGGCGGCTGGAGGACGCGATGGCCGAGGCGCTGGCGTCCAGGGAGATGCAGTTCCACACCCGGCGCGACTGGACGCGCTGGGGTGTCCACCAGGTCCAGGGAACGAGGTAGGGATGGGCAGCGAACTCGCCCTGGCCGGCGGCCAGGCGCCCCCGGCGCGCCGGGCCCCGTCGGTGCACCACCGGGCGGAGCCGGACGTCCTCACCCCGGCCGGGCACCGGCTGTCCGCCTCGGCGGCCCGCAAGCTGGTCGAGGCGATCCCGCAGAACTCGCGCGACGCCCGCGCCACCCGCTGGCGCACCTTCGAGCTGTGGGCTCAGACCTACGGGTGGGAGACCGACGAGCCGGGCGCAGTCGTCTCCCACCTGGCGGAGCTCGGCGACCGCGGCCACCGCTCCAGCGTGCTGGAGTCCCACTACGGCACCCTTCGGGCGATGCGGGCCGTCGCAGGGCGACCGTTGGACGCCGCCGAGATCAAGGCGTGCCAGACGGTCATCCGCCACCGGGCCGGTGAGGAGGCGGACGACCCGCAGGTCGAGCCGGGCCCGCTGCAGGCCGACCCGGTGGACATGGACGAGCTGCGCCAGATGGTGCGCACCCTGGACCGCACCACCGTCCGGGGGAAGCGGGACGCCGCCGTCATGATCATCGGTTGGTGGATGGCCGCCCGCGCCTCCGAGCCGGCCCGCCTGAACCTGCACGACGCGAGGATCACCTCGGTGAAGCTCGAGGACGAGGCGAGGCGCAAGGTCGCCCACCCGGCCCTGATCATCAAGATCCGCCGCTCGAAGGCCGACCAGGCCGCGCGTGGCCACGAGGTGCGCATCCTCGCCCCCGAGGACCAGGAGCTGTGCCCGATCCACGCCCTGCGGGAGTGGCTGGACGTGCTGGCCGACGATGACCAGCTCGTGCCCGGCCCGCTGCTGCGCCGCATCGACAAGCACGGCAACATCGGTGTCAAGGCGGCCGGCCGCCAGCCCAAGGACCCCGCCCGGCGCGGCGGGATCACGGCGGAGACGGTCAACGACATCATCGGTGCCGCCGCCCGCGCCGCCGAACTCACCCCCGAGCCCACCCCGGAGGAGGTCGCGGCCGCCGCTCAGGCGAAGCAGGAGGCGTACGCGGCCGCCGCTGCGGCGCCGACCGCCGAGGAGGGCAACCTGATCGTCAAGGCGTGGCGGACCGCTCAGCGGGCCGCCCGGGCGGCGGTGCGCCGGATCACCGCGCACTCCTTCCGGCGCGGCTGTATCCAGGCGCTGCTGGCCGCCGGGATCCCGCCGGACGTGGTCGCGCTGCACTCGCGGCACTCGCAGCGCAGCGCCGCGTTCGACGAGTACCGGCAGAAGAAGATCCCGTGGAAGCAGAACCCGACCCTCAGCCTGGGCCTGGCCGCCTAACCGGCCGTCACTGAGAACAAGGAGTACGTCAACCGTGCCGACGCGTTACCCGACCGATCTGCCGGAAGTCCCGCGCGACCGCTGGAACGCCGAGAAGGTCGCCGAGAACGAGATCGTGATCCCGGACGAGGGCTGGGGCCGGTCGATCAGCCACTTCGCGATCGACGCCGGCTCCGGGCCGGAGGCCGAGAAGCGAGTGCTCGCCTGGATCGATCACGACTACGAAGACGACCTCCGCCGTGCCACCGCGGAAGCCGTGGCCGAGCTGGCGCCCGGCCGGTGGCGGGTGACGCTGACCGTCCTCGGCGAGTACTGACCGGTCGACAGGTCCTGGGGCGAGGCGGCTTCACAGGATCGTTCACTCCGCCATGGTGGCCGAGGCCCGGTTCTCGCTCTGAGGTGTCTCGATCGCAGGTCCGACGTCCCCAGGAAGGACCTCGGTGGCAATCTCGGGCTTCCGACCCATCCGGGCCTTGAGGTCAGCGAACCGGCTCTTGACGTGCGGCGCGGCCAAGGCCAGGAGGGTCAACGCGGCACCTACGGCGATTCCCACCGCCAAGCCGGTCTGGGCACCGTCTGCGTAGCCGGCCCGGACTGCTTCGGCCCTGATCCGATCGATCTCGTCGTCCGCAGGGAAGAGCACCGCGTGCGTGGTGAGGCCGTTCTCGTCATTCCGCGCGAGGGAGCTGCGGCCCCCGGGAGTAGTGGTCGACTGCGACAGGCGCGTGGTCGATGGGTACTCGACCATCATCAGTTCCCGGGTCATCCCGGGCAGTTCACCAGAGGGCATGTGGCAACTGTAGGGATCATCAGCGGCTTCATGCCGGGAAACGAAGCGCTAAGCCGATCAGCGGCATCCACGCATGCGCTGGTGAGCCTGCCACCGGGCCCAGTACGCCGAGACTTCAGTCCGCCGGATCTCTTCCGGGTCGAGCCCGTCCGTACGTGCCGGGTAGTAGCGGGCCCGGTGGTTCTGCTCGGCGTAGAAGATCGCCAGTTGCAGGCGCTGCGGAGACACCAGACGCACGTCGAAGGTCTCGCCGGCCCCACCCTGGGGCACCTGCTCCCTGGTCAGGAACCCGCCCTGGATGTGGTCGAGCCGCGGAGTGCCTGGCCCGCCACCGCTTCGCCCGCACAAGGCGCAGTGGTCCCGCTCCTGGTAGTGCCAGGGGAGGCCAGGCCGCTCGCCCCTCCAGCCCCACCACACACGAGGTGTGAGCGCCTTAGTGACGGTCTCTTCGATCTGCTCCGCGTCCATCGCCGTCGGCGCCGGGTACTCGGCGACCAGCAGCCACCCCTTCCGGGTGAACTGCCCGATCCGGCGTGTCCTTGGTTCCAGGCACATGCCGACCTTGATCGCGCCAAGGCCCGGGTGATATAGGCCGTAGACAACACATGGCTCCACCCTGCTGCTGATCGTCACCGGGGATCGAGCCCGAACAACAGCGCCTGGCCAGCCGGCTGCTGGGCGGTGCGGTGCCGGCGGAGTGCCCGGGCGCGGGTCGGCCGCTCGTGCGAGGGCGCGCTTCGCGCGGTCTCCGCCTTCCGACCGGCAGCGCGGCGGTGGGAGCGGCTGCTGTGTCGGGACGGTGGCCTCATCAAGTCGAACGGGCGTCCTGGTCCACCTCGGGCTGCACTGCTCACGTCCTGCCAACGAGCGGAGCAGTGCCGAGGTCACCCGGGCGATGTCAGGTGCCGAGCTCCTGGTTCCGCCAGCGATCCCCTGTCCGCCTTCCTCTGCGCCCAGGGCATCGTCATCCTGACCAGCTGTCACCTATTCGTGCGGGCTCTGCGGCCGACGAGCCGGCGCCACCGGCCGCTTCGTGGGATCGGCACCGGGTGCGGTTGCACTCCTCGTTCCGCCTCGTCCGGCTCGACCTCGCGGGCGGCCGAGTCCGCCTCCTGCTCCTCCCGTGACTGGCCGAGGAGCTCCACGATGGTCTCCAGCAGCTCCGTTGGTATCTCGTCGACGGACTGCCCGCACGTCACGACCGATGCGCTCATCTGTTCCATCTGCCGTATCGCGTGCTGGCGTCGTTTCGACTCGTCGGTGCCGGTCGCAGGGGTGGTGGTGCGGGTCACGGGATTCCTCGTGGCAGTGCGTGTACTGATCGTCTACCTTAAGGCAGGCTCGTCTCCCGCCCGCCAAGGTACTCAGCGGCACGGGGCAGCCGGGGGTAGGCGCATCACGCAGAGTTATGGGAACTACGGAGCGCTACTTGTCCCTCTGCCGTAGCTACCCGACTACGAAGCCGGAACGCCGTCAGCCACAGGCTGACGCCGGCAGAAGGCCGGCGGTCGAGGATGCCGCCTTCGGGTTCTGATGCGGAGTCGGCGTTCGGCAGACGGCGGCCCGTCCGATCCGTAGGCTCCAGGGCATGGCAGAACTGCGCATCGCCACCTTCAACACCCTGTTCGGCGGCCGGGACGACGAGGGGTACGGCGACGACCGCCGCTGGCAGCAGCAGGCCCGGTTCCTGCGCTCCCTGGAGGCCGACACCTACGCCCTCCAGGAATGCACCGTGTGGGACGTGCTCGGCGGCCGGCGCCTGCACCAGGCCCGCCGCCAGCTCGGCATGACCAGCGCCTTCCTCGCGTTCGCCAACAAGACCACCACCGGGCACCGGTTCCACACCGCGCTGTTGTTCGGCCCGCGGGTCAGCGTGCTGGCCGAGGACGGGGACCGCGCCCGCTACCACCACGTCCTGGGCTGGGCGAGCGTGGAGATCGACGGCGACCCGGTGCCCTGGGCCTTCCGCAACCTGCACCTGGACCCGTTCGACCCGGCCAATCGGGCCAGGGAGGTCCAGCCGCTCCAGACCCTCGCGGACCCCGGCCGCCGATCCGTGCTTCTCGGCGACGCCAACTCGCTCGGCTTCGGGCACCCGGAGCCAGACTGGGCGCCGCTGCCAGCGCACCTGCGCAACGCCCAGCTCGGCCTGGACGAGCCGCGCTCGGCGCAGCGGACGGCGATGGAGCTGCTGCAGGCGGCCGGCTTCACCGATGTCGCCCACGCTCGCCGGGACGACCGGTTCACCGGCGGCTTCGGCGTGGGCGACGTGCCGCGCCGCCAGGACCTGGTGCTGCTCTCACCTGCGCTCGCCCCGGCGGTGGTCGGTTATGAGGTGCACGACGAGCCGGTCACGGACGGGTTCAGCGACCACGCCGCGGTGGTCGTGACCATCGAACTGGACCGGCTCCACTGACACTGAGTCAGGCGGTGGTGGTGACGTGGTGCCGGGTCAGCAGGCTCTCGGCCCACTCGGCACCGGTGACCAGAAGCGGTCCGCCCGGCAGCTGCTCGAGGGAGGGCAGTTCGGTGCCCGCCACCGTGCTCATGACGGGCTCGTGCTCGTAGGTGAGCTCGGCGAACAGCTTGCCGATCGGGTTCCCGTCCACCAGCTGGTTGTAGCGTTCCAGTCCCGTCCGGATCCTGTCCGGCAGGCCGGTCCGGTCGGCGACCTGCTCGATGATCCACTCTGCTGTTACCCCGTCGAGCGTCTTGGGCCAGTCGGCCGCCTCGCGGTCCGGATCATGGTCCCGCGCGGTGTAGATGAGCAGTGCGACGGTCGGCAGCGCGTTCATCCACGGGCCGCTGCTGTAGCCCTTCGGGGTGCTGGTCGGTTCCAAAACGGCGGCCGCCCGGCGCACCGAGTCGTGCCACCGGTGCTCCAGCCACCCCGCGGCCGGCATGTCGTACGCCAGCCGGCCCGCCCGCCACCACAAGCTCTGAACGTCCATGCCACCAACCTAGGTCCCTCAGCTGGTCCTTCGGGCCAGAACGCGGAAACATCGGGGCTCAAGGAGAACTCGCGGGCTGTCCCGGCATCTACGTCTGCGCGCTTTGGGCCGGGGGCCTGCGGCCGTCGGGCAGCGGCAGGACGAGTTGGAGTACGGCCAGGCCGATCGGCTCCCGCAGGCCGGGGGAGGTCGAGGTGAGCCGGTCGTGATGGTCGAGGCGGGGACCACGAACGGTGGCGCTCTCGTGGGTGCGGCCCTGGGTGCGGTACTCGACATGGACGACGGCACCGGGCCCGCCGCGGAGCGCTCCGGCCAGGACACCGCAGTCCTCGCCCCCAAGGGCCGGGGCCCGGTCCCGGATGAACCGGGCGAGGTCGTCGACCGGTTCGGGCCGGCCGTCCACGGCCGAGCCGGACGGCCACAGGCCCGGGTCGGCCGGAACACGACGGGGACGGGGTTGCCGGAGCAGGAGGCTACGGGGGAGTTCGTACGGCGCGGCGGCCGGATCCGGCTGCTCCGTCCTCCCGGCCTTCCGGGCGGTCAGAGGCTGGGGCTGGGGCTGGGGCTGGCCGTCGGGGGCGTAGCCGGCGGAGCGCAGGGCAGCCAGGACGGGGCCCTCCTTCATGGGAGACAGGAGCGTGGTCGGGCCGACCTGGCACAGCTGCAGCCGGACCAGGTCGCGGTGGTGGGCGAGTTCGGCGGCGAGGGCGGGGGTGCGGACGTCCAGGACGGTAGCGGTCCGGGTGACCGTGATGTGGCCGTGCCGAGCGGCGGTGTCGGTGATCAGGACCGTGAGGACCTGCGGCAGGGGGGTAGTGGAGCGGGCGGCGAGTGTCTCCAGCAGGTCGGCCGGGTTGGTGCCGGGGTGATCGTCGAAGTAGCGGCGCACGCCGGCGGGACTGAAGCGCCACCTTGAGGTATGGGTATCTCGGAACTCCAGGTCGCAGAGGCCGGCGAGCAGTTCGGCGAGGGCGGAGGAGGGGGTGCCGGGCACCAGGACGGTGCGGTCGGCCAGGATCGCGGCCTGCTCCACCAGCTGCAGCACCTCGTCGGCGGCCCGGCGCAGGGCGGCTGTGTCGGCCGGGTCGCGCAGGAACGCGCGGCCCAGAGCGGTCAGGGTGCCGTGGTCGGCCAGGGCGGTGAGCTCGGCCTCGCGCAGCACCGTGGCGGCCACGTCGGCGGCGGCTGGTTTAGGCCGGGCGGTGTGGGCGGCGCGCTGGGGCGGTGGAGGTGGCCCGCCAGGAGTGTGGGGCTGGACGAGCTGTGGCGAGCGGTAGTGGACAGCGGCCGCCAGGGCGGGGGCGTCGACAGCGGCGCGGCCGGCGGGCAGGGCGGCGAGGACGCGCAGGACGGTGCGCCGGAGTTGCTCGGCGCTGTAGCGCGGGAACGGGACCGGTCCGGACGATTGCGCGGGAAACTGGCTCAGCAGTCGCGGGTCGTCCCCGATGGCCGGTGGCAGGGCGGGGACCATCCGGACCTGGCCGTAGGCGAGGGCAAGGTGGGCGAGGCGGTCGGCCGGGGGTGTGCGGCTCCACCCGGGTGCGCGCTCCGTCCGGCTCCAGCGGCCGCCCTGTTCGTCGATCAGGTCGAGGTTCGCGGCCAGGTGCAGCCAGAGCCGGGCGTCCTCCTCGGCGCCGCCCAGGAGGCGGGCCAGGCGGCGGATCTCGCGCACGCCGATGCCGCCCGTCCTGAGCGCCGGCCACGGCTCGTCGAACGCGGCCAGCAGGGTGTCCACGGAGTTCAGCGCTGCCACCGCAGCCCCGGGGCCGCTCCCGGCGGCGGGGCGGGTTTCGGGAACGGGGGCTGCGGGGGCGAGTGGCGCGGTGGCGGGCATCGCCGGCCGGCCGTGGGCGGGGCGCCCGAGTGCGAGGGGGAACAAGACGGGGGTGTCGGGGTGGAGGAGGAGCCGGGTGTCGTCGGGCCAGGCCAGGGAGAGGACTGTGAGGGATTGCAGTACGTCCGCGAAGCGGTCCTCGGTGACCGCGGAACCGACGCCCAGCAGAGCGGCGAGGTCGGCGCGCTCGCAGCCGAACGGTGCGCCTGGCTGACGGGTGTGGTCGGCCGCCGCGACGGCGGCCTCCAGGAACTGCTGCTGGCCGAGGTCGAGGGCGGAGAGCGACAGCGGGGCCGTGCCTAGCAGGCGGGCCGCGAGCTGGTGGAGCGTGCGGGGACGAGGCAACTGCACGGCAGCGGGCCGGGCAGTGAGGAGGACGGCCTTGTCTTGATCGTCCATCTCGGCCAAAAGCCGCGCCAAGGAGCGGATCTGATCCTTCACCCGCACATCGTCGCATCGGAGCGGCGGCACGCGGGGAGGGTTTGGCGCAGGTTCCACCCCGGCTGGTATGGGGCTCCGGAGGGTCAGCCGAGCAGCCGCCTGGCGATCAGCGCACCGTCCGGGCCGCAGGCCGCGCGGAGGGTGCTCGCCCGGATCGACCGCGCCCACCACGGCGAGCTCCGCGGCGCCGAGCCTTCACCGGGCCTGCGCTGGTGGCCAACCCGTCCCGCCCCGGCAGCGGACGGCGGCAGCACGCGCGGCCCGGGACGGGACCGAACCGGGGCCGTCGGTTCAGCGAGCACCTCCTCGAGGTGCTTCTCGAGGAGCCCGCCCGGGCTGGCGAAGGTCGGCCACTTGATCCCGCCGCCCTTGGCCATGCCGATGATCGGCAGCCGGTCGACCAACAGGCCGGTCGGCGTTGGGGACTCGACGGATCCACCTTGCGGTTCCTGGTGCTGCTCGTGCCTCACGGTGCCGTCCTCTCCGGGTTTCCAATGATTGAAGCAGCCGGCACCGTCATCCGCGCACACCGGCAGCGGCGGTGAGGCGGGCGAGCATCCTGGTCACGATGATGTGCGCCTTCTTGTCGTTCACGACCGCGTGGTGAGCATCGACGCCCCGCTCGTCCAGGTCCTCGCCGGGCGCGGCCAGGCCCACCCGGATCAGGTCGACGGCGTACTCGTGGCACCGGGCATAGTCGGCCGCATCGCGCACCGCTTCGACGTGGTCGATGCGGCCGGGGTCCTCGGCGCGCAGCTGCGCCGGGGTGGGCAGCGGGCCGAGCACGTCGTTGATCCACGCCGAGACGGTCTCCCGGGGGCAGCCCCGTTCCAGCTTCGAGGCCGTCGCGGTGGTGAGCGCCAGGTGGATGAGCAGCGACCCGAACCAGGTGGCGGCCTCGGCCGGAGGTGTGCCCTTGCCGGCTGGCGGCATCAGCGCCTTGTAGAACGCGCCGGAGTCGTCGGCGCTCGCGGCGGCGACGATCGCCTTCACGGCGCTGTCGATGGCTGCCTGCTCGGTGGTCACGTCGGCGGTTCTCCTCCTTGTCTATGGCGGACCGTCAACTTATCTCCTTCCAGGGGAAGTCGGTGCACCTTGGCCAATCTTCACCGTTTGGCGGGACGTGCCTGCGGCCGGTGGCCGGGGGCCGGCAGCTGCGCCCCGTTGCGTCCCGTCCGACGGGCCCGTCAGCCGTAGGATGACGGCTAGCGGGGCCGGCGGCAGGGGAAGGACTTCAGGCGGATGACGATCACCGGGGACTACTTCGGCTACCTGCAGCCCCTGCACGCCGACGGCTGCCGGGCGACCGGCTGGGAGGTCCGCTACCGGGAGGCCGACACCGCCCGGCCGGACGGCGAGCACGGGTGCCGCAACCCGACGTGCGAGGACCACGGCCCCCGCTACACCGAGATGCGGGTCCAGATCCTTTGCCGCTCGTGCGACCGGATCCTGGAGGTGACCGGCGAGGAGCACACCTTCCAGCACACCCCGCTCGCCGCGGTCGGCTACGGCACGCCGCCGCTCAAGGCCGGCCCGGTCTGGCTGTACGCGGGCCGGCAGATCCTGAGCGGCGAGCCGCAGGTGCTCGGCTACCTGGTCGCCGGCCGCCGCACCGACCACCTGGTCCAAGCCGACGTGCTCGGCCGGGTCCGGTGCTACACGACGCCGCACGGAGCGTGGCGCTGGAAGGCGGAGGCCCAGCCTCGCTGGCACCACGACGGGATCATGGTGGTCTTCGACACCTCGCAGGACGGCTTCGCCACGCCGACCGCGGCCGCGAAGTGGATCGCCGCCGTGCAGCCCGGGCCCGAGGCAGCCGGCCGGTGAGCCGCAGCAGCGAGATCCGCTCCTTCGTGCAGCGCATCTCCACGCGCCACGGCTGCGCCATGGAGACGGACTACTACGACCACAAGAAGAAGTGGGAGATCCGGTGGCACGACGGGCCAACGACGGCCACCGTGCTCGCCGACGTCGCCCAGCGGCTGCCGGACCACAAGGAGATCATCTACGCCTCCCGCGACTTCTCCGAGGAGGCGATCGTCCTCTCGGCGATCCGGCTTTTCTCATCCGGCGAGGCCGGCCAGTGGCTCGACCTTCGCTACTTCGCGATCCGCTCGCTGGAGGACGTCGCGTTCCCGCTCAGGACGGCAACCCCGCGGGAGAGCGCGATGGTGGAGCGGGCGCTGGAGGAGTCCGCCCAGGAGACCCGGTGGGGCCGTGACCGGGACGCCGACTACGCGCTGAAGCTGCTGAAGGAGCGGCGGGGGATCGGCTGGCTCCTAGCCCCGCCGACCGAAGACCGTCAGCTAGAGGCTGACGCACCCCTGCTGGTAGTCCCTGACGTGACCCCGATCGAGCTGCTGACCAGCCGCTACGCCCGCGGCGACCACGGCGCGGCCTGGCGTGAGTGTGCCGAGCCGATGCCGCCCGCCGATGCGTTCGCCGCCGCGCTCGCAGACCCCGAGCCCGACCAGGACTCCTCGCTCGCAGCGCTCGCCCTCGTCGCACACCTGCGCACGCAGCTCGACGGCCAGGAGGCCGCCCTCATCGGCCGGGCGCGCGGCGCCGGCGCATCCTGGGCGGACGTCGGCCAGGTCCTCGGCATGGCCAAGCAGTCGGCGCACAAGCGGTACGCCAAGCTCATCGCCCCACCAGCGCCCCCGTCAGCCAACGGCTGACGCACGTCGTCAACGCCGCTGCGCTGGACCACGCTGGCAGGACACCTCTGGTTCGCCGGGCAGTGGAGCCTGCGCCTCTTCCCTGGTGGCCCTGGTCTAGCCCGCGCCCTGGGTCGGCCCGGCGGAGAGGCAGCCGGCACCGTTCCCGCGAAAGGGCTCGGCGGCCCGGGGTCTCATGAAGGTGTCGATCCGGCTGCCCGTCGGCCGGTCCGGCTCCGGGGCGATCTGGTGGCGCGGCCAGGCACCGCTTCCGCGTGAGGGCTCGGCGGCCCGAGGTGAGCGCAGGTGTCAGCTCTGGCCGGCCTCCGGACCGCCCCGGTCCGCGCTGGTTCCGAACATCGCCTCCTCCGAGTAGAACTCGCCGTGGAGCAGGCAGTGGTGCAGACCGCTCAGCAGTCGGCCTCCCACCCGGCGCAGCGCCGCCGCGTAGCCGTCGCCCTTCTCCCGGCGTTCGTCGTACAGGCGCCGGGCGCCTGGGGAGCGGGTCAGGGTGTTGAACGCCCACTGGTGGGTGGTGCCCTTCAGGCGGCGGTTGGCCACCTGGCGGTGGGTCACGGACCGGCTTCCGCCGGAGGCCCAGGTCAGCGGTGCGGTTCCGGCGTAGGAGCACAGTCCGCGGGCGGTGGTGAACCGGTCCGGATCGTCTCCGATCTCGCCGAACAGCCGTGCGCTGGTCAGCGGTCCGCAGCCGGGAAAGGACCGGTAGATCTCGGCGTGCGGGTGCTGGGAGAACAGTTCCTCGGTCTGGTCGGCCAACTGTTGGGCGTGGGTGCAGGCCTGGCTGAGGTCGGTGAGCAGGACGGCGGCGCGCACGCCCATCGCCTGCTCCGTCGCCGGGCGCTGGCGCAGGCGGGGCTGGGCGAAGAGCTCCAGCAGCCGCGCGGCCTCGGTGTCGATGAGCCGGCTGCGTCCCGCGCGGGCCAGCGTCTCGGCGATCTTCCGCTTGCTCAGCGCCGCGGCCGCCCGCGGTGTGGGGGCCTGGGTGAGGACGGCCCGGGCTTCGGCGCGCCGCAGTCCGTGCTGCATCGTCGCCCACGCCTCGGTGGCCGCCGGGTAGTAGAGCATCAGGTGGCTGCGCAGGCTGAGCATCAGCTGCCGGGCGCGGTCCGCGGCCTCCTCCTGGGCCCGGGCCATCATGGCGACGGCGGTCGCCTGGTCGGAGGTCCTGGGGACCTCCCGGTGCAGGTCCGGGTACATGCGGATGATGTTGGCCAGCAGGGCGGCGTCGGTGCGGTCCGACTTGGGGGGCGCTGGGGCCATGCGTCCCCGGTGGCGGGCGACGACGGCGGGCGGGACCACAACAACGGGTTGGCCTAAGCGCTGCAGCTCGACCGCGAAGAGCCGGCGCCTGTCCTCGATCGCGACCGGCACCTGGAGGCGGGAGAAGCGGTGCGAGCGGGGGTTGAGCTCGCGCAGCGCGGTGACGAACTGGGCCACGCCGGCCGGGCTCTCCTCGACGCGCACGTGGGTGACCACCTTGCCGTTGCCGTCGACGATGGCGCAGTCCTGTAGTATCTCCGACCAGTCCACCCCGGCCCACCAGCGCGTCACGCCCTCGCCGCCCCAGCCGGTCGCCGCCTGCGGCAGTCTGGTCCCTGCACCTTCAGCGCCCCTTCTTCTTGTTCTTCTTCTCCATCGGACGGATCGTCAGCAGCGGCGCGGCGGCCGGTCGGCACCGGGCCCCGGAACTGGCCGCCCACACGGTCACCGTCCGCACCGCGCTCTTCGGCACCCGACGCAGGCAGTCCGTACTGACCTGCCGCGCGGCGACCTGGGCCGTCGGGGATTCGAGGTTCACCCCGAACCACACCGACACCGGCCCGGCCACCTCCACCCAGAACCCCGCCAACACCCCTCCCCAGTAGTCCAATTGCGTCGGAACACCGTAAGACGTGCCACCGACAGTGCCCCGACGTCCGCCGCACCGGCTCCGCTCCAGCGACCCGGTACGGACAACCCTGGCGAGCGTGCCCCCTGCTGGGCCAGCCTCGCCACGCACGGGAGGACACCTGCCGTACGAAACCGACCTGCGCTGCTGCGCGGTGGACTACTGGTTGTGTTGCAGCACGGTGACCTGCTCGGTGCCGTCCGCGGTGACGACCACCTCGATGCCGCGCCACACCAGCTCCGGGTCGCTGGCGTACATGGTGGTCAGCATCGCCCTCACCCGGCGGCGGTTCTCCTGCGGTGTGCACTCGTCGGTCCGCTTGAGGACCAGCCCGCGGTCCCAGGCCGCGCCGGACAGGGCCTCGATCGCCCACAAGGTCGGCGGGTTGCTCATACCGCCATGGTGGCGCCGGCCACGGTGACCGCCGCGGTGAACGCGCCGCGCTTCACCCGGTCCGCCGACCCGAAGCCACCGGTCAGGCCAGGTCGAGGCGCAGGGCGTCGGCGATGTGGACGAGCTGGTCGCCGAACCGGCCGTACAGCAGCACTTGGCCCGGCGGGGTGTCTCCCCAGTCGCTGCCGGCGATCTCGGCCGCCAGGTCCCGGCGAAAGCCGGCACAGGTGTCGCAGGCGGGCACCTGGTGGATCAGGTACCGGGCCGAAGCGAGCTGCCGCCCCGCCGGCCCGGCCAACCACAGGCCCGTCTCGCCGGTGACGTGGCAGCCCCGCTCGCCGGTGACCTCGAGCAGCACGGACGCGACCCCGGAGAGCGGGCTCACCTCGGCGGGGGAGCCGAGCACGTACACGGTCTCGCCCTCGGCGAAGTGGTCGGGGCTGATCACCCGGGAGGAGACGAGATCGGCTTCGCTGGTCATGTCCTCACCGTCGCACCGTCCGCCGGGGCGCGCCCGCCGAGCTCTCCGACACCCGCCCGTACGGGCGGGGAGGCAACTGAGGCCGCCGTGGTGTCACCCGTTCCGGTGCTTCCCTGGACCGCCCGCCCGACAGCCATGCCGCGCGCCCTACGGTGGTGGTCAGGCCCGGGTGCCGCTCGGGCACGTGCCGTCCGCGGCCTGCTGCGCCGCGTTCCTCCAGAAGGCGACCTTGTGCCGGCCGACCAGTCCCCGCTCATCCGCATCCGCCCGGGCAAGGAGGCGGTGCTCGAGCTGCTCACCGCCAAGGGCCTGCTGCCCCGTCAGGAGCCTGGCCGCGACGATGCCGGCGCCGTCGTACGCCGCCGGTCCGGCTTCGTCATCACCACGGCCGAGCAGCCGCCCGGCTGGAAGATCAGCTACGTCCACGACGAGGGTGACGAGGTCAGCGAAGGCCGATTTCACGATCAGATCCGCCAGCTGGCCCGTGACGGCGGGCTGGAGGCCGAGACGGTCGACGCGCCGGCCTGCCGCAACGTCGCCGTCCGGGTGAGCGCGGTGCGACCGGTCACGGAAGCGGACTGGGGGTTGCTCCAGGCCGTCGACCAGGGTCGCGTCACCAGGCGGTGCGGGCGGTGGGTGGATGCCGGCGCGCTCGGCGGCTCCCCGCTCAGCACCGCCGCGCTGAGGGACCTGATCGCCAACCAGCTGGTGGACACCGGATCGGACGGCGGTACCGCGGTGCTGACCTCCACCGGGCAGGCGCTGCTGCGCCGCGGCGACCTCGGCGGGGCGCCTGCCGTCGACCTGTCGGAGTTCGTCTGAACGGCGGCGCAGATCAGGGGTCGTGCTCGTGGTCGTGGCGCCGGAGCCTCGCCGCCGCCCGGCCCTGCACGAGGGCGCAGTGCGGCGGCGGGTGAGGCCGGCCCCGTCAGACCGCCCCTGGCTCACCCGCCGCCTTCCCCGTTGCAGCCGTCCTGCCCGGCCGGCTGCGGTCCGGCCCGCCCGTCCACCACGGCCGCCCCGAGCAGCAGGGGGCGGCAACCCACGGGCGGGCCGGAGTCTCATCAGTGCACGATGTACTCGGCTTCCTCGTCGCTGAGGTCGGCCGCGGCCAGCAGCTGCGCGTAGGAGAACTGGGCGTCGACCGGCAGGTGGTCGGAGGCGCCGCGCAGCTCGGGGGTGTCGATGACGCCGCCGGCGACCAGGGTCTTGGCCATCTCGAGCACGGCGTAGCCGCGGTCGATGCACACCGCGAGGTCGACGTCGGCATCTACGCCGCGCTGGAGCCGGGTCTGGTGGCCGTAGCCGGCGGTGCCGCCGTCCGCGCCGGCCTGGCCGAGCTCGTTGGCGGCGTAGATGCCGACGTCGACGAGTCCGGCGTAGCGCAGGTGCCGGTCGGGCCGGTCGTCGGCAACGTGCACGCCGTCGTCGGTCAGCACGGAACGGTTCGCGGCGAAGGGCCGGTCCTTGACGGTGTGCAGGCTGGTGGCCGGGCGGCCGGAGGTGCGGTAGGAGTTCCAGTCGTGGTGGCCGTAGCCGAGCAGGCCGTGCTTGAACAGGCCGGTCAGCCACTCGGCCTCCATGAAGCGGCCGGTCGCGGACTGGTAGGGGGCGTGGCCGGAGACCAGGGAGATCGGACGGCGGGCCAGGGTGTTGTCCGGACGGCGCAGCCGCACGGTGAGGTTCGCCGGGGCGAGGAAGCCGTACGGGCGGGGGTGGTCGAAGGCGTCCTCGAAGACCAGCCGGCCCTCGCGCCGCAGGAAGATCACGTTCACCTTGTTGCGGCCGTGGTTCGGGGCGGTGGGGTAGGCGTCCATGTCCAGGCGCTTGGAGACGGCCGCCCAGTCGGACTCGATGCCCTTGGCGGGGTCGCCGATGATGGCCTCGTGCCACATGATCGCGTCCACGGCCGGGGTCAGCTGGTCGATCCAGTCGCACAGCTGATCGCGGGAGCGGCCCTGCTGGCAGTTGACGCCGAGGATCCTGATCACGTCCGTGGTGCTGCTCATCGTGGTTCTCATCTCGCCTTCGGTGCTGTGGTGGTGGTCGCGGCCGGGGTCCTCGGGCACTCCCTCGGGCCTGAGGACCCCGGCGGTGGTGCTGGCCCTGCCGGTCGGTGCCCGCCCCAGGGAAACGGGGGGTCCTGGGCGGGCGGCTGGGCCGGTCCGGCGGCCGCGTCCTGGGAGGCGAGGTCGGCGCCGGAGTGCGGGTGGTCTAGACGACGGGGTCGTAGAAGAGCTGCTGGACGACGGGCAGCGGCGGCAGGCCGTAGGCCTCGCGCAGGTGCTTGAGGTAGAGCCGGTAGACGCAGGACTGGCACATGGTCAGGGCGCAGAGCTGACCGTCCCAGATGCTGTCGCCGACCACGGCGACCACCTCGGCGGACTTCTCGCACTTGAAGCAGCTGCCGATCAGGTCCCACTGGTAGCGGGCCCACACCTCGGGCGGGCGCAGCCAGGTGCTGGTGTCGATGCCGGCCAGCGCGTCCTGCTTCTCGTCCAGGACCCAGGCGATGGCCATCAGGCGGCCCGCCGGCCGGCGAGTTCGGGCGGCGCGGGCCGGACGCGGACCCGGGAGGCGCGGTGGAGCGCGGCGCGGCGCCCGAGCAGGAGCTCGCGGCGGCTGATCGGCTGGGCGGGCAGTTGGAGCTGCGCCCACATCCGTTTGCCGCAGGTGGTGTTCTCCGCGCCCCAGGCCAGCGACCAGAGCCGGGTGAGGAACATGCCGACTCCCGCCCGGGGGTCGGGGCCGGCCGAGCGGGGCTTCGGCGCGTTGACCGCGCCGTCGTGCACGACGATCAGCAGCTGGGCGCGCAGGCGGTCCACGTACAGGAAGACCTGGAGGTAGGGGCCCTTGGCATGGGTGACCGCGCCGGTGATCAGCTCGGAGGCCACGGTGCGTACGCGCTGCTCGGTGTCCGGCCCCAGGGCGGCCCCGGTCTGGGCGAGCAGGTCGAGGACCTTGGTGCGGCCGCGGGCGACCTCCCGCTCGGTTCTGGCGAGCAGGAAGCCGCACGTGAGGATCACGGGGCTGCTGCTGGCGGTGGTGGTGGTCACGGCGAGGAACCCCCTTTCCGGTGGTTGGCGGCCCGCGTCCGCCCAGGTGCCCACGGCATCCGGGCGGACGCGGTTCCCGCACCGCGCGGCGGCGGGGGTTATGAGCACTCGCGCCATCCCGCTGCGGTGGGTAAAGCCTCACGGCCGGGCCCAGCAACTGGCTAGGTTTCTGGGGGGTTTCTCTTCACTTTGCGCTGATCAGCGGCGGCTGTCAGTACTAGGATCAGCGGGCTGCCCTGCCCACGAGGGGACCTGACATGGCGTCACACAGCGTCGCATCGCACCCGCTCGACTACGTGCTCGCCCAACGCGGCTGGAGGGTCGCCGAGTTCGCCCGGCTCATGATGGACAAGGGCGCTGCCATGGGAATCCCGCTGGCGACCAACCGCACCCTGGTGTGGAAGTGGCGCCACGGCCAGGAGCCCGAGCCGGGTGCCCAGCTGGTCCTCGCCTCCTTACTCGATGTCAACCCGGCTACGGTGGCAGCGAATCCGTGGCCCCGGTGGCTTCCCGTCTGGGAGGTGACCGGGGTCATGGCGCCGTGGACGCGGGCCGGTACTCTCGATGTGCTGGCGGATCTGGTCAGGAGTGGGCGAATGGACGTCGACCGTAGGGGCTTTCTCACCATCACCGGCACGCTAATGGCCGCCGTGGCCGCGGGCTGGGCCACATCGGGCGAGGCGTTCGCCGCGGCCGCCGGCGGCGACCGCGTCACCGACGAGATGGTCACCACCCTCACCACCCGCATCCAGACGCTGCGGACCCTGGACGCGCAACTGGGCGGGGCCCGCCTGCTCGACCAGGCCAAGGGCGATCTCGCGATGGTCGAGACCCTCCTCAAGCACGGCACCTACAGCCAGGCGATAGAGGTCCAGCTGTACGGCCTGGCCTCCCAGATCTCCTACATCGCCGGGTGGATGGCCTACGACGCCGGGCTGCGCTCGGCCGGCCAGCAGTACTACGTCGGCGCGCTGCGCGCCGCGCGCTCGTCCGGCGACGACGCGCAGGGTGCGTTCCTGCTCGCCGAGATGGGCGTGCACCTGTCCGATCACGGCGACAACGCCGGGCGCACCGACCTGGTGAACACCGCCCTGGACAGCGCCGGCTCGAAGGTCGCCCCGGCGGTGCGCAGCTACCTGGAGCTGCACGCCGCGGAGTCGCTGTCGCGCGACGGCCGCCACGACCGGGCCGCCGCCGCGCTGGACCGCTCGCGCGGCCTGTGGCCCGGCCACGGCGACGAGCTGCCCGCCTACCTCGCCTGGTACGGCCCCGCGCAGATCGAGAGCACCGAGGGCAAGGTGATGCTGCGCTCCGGCAAGGTGGAGCAGGCCACCGATGTGCTCGCCCGCTCGATCGCCGGCGCGGTGCCGCGCGACCAGGCGGTGCGCTCCGGGCGCCTGGCCAAGGCCCGCCTGGCCGGCCGAGACCTGGACGGCGCGCTGGACGCCGCCGGCTTCGGCCTCTCGCTGCTGGAGGGCCCGGTGCACTCGGTACGCGCGGTGGACGCGCTGCGGGACTTCGACGCCGGGCTAAACCCGTACGCGGCCGAGCCCACGGTGAAGGCCTTCCGCGAGCGCCTGGTGAACCTCCCGGCGATGGCGGCCTGACCGTGATCCTCGAGTTCACCCACGCGACCGCCGCGTCCCCGGGCGCCAAGGCCAACGACGACGCCCTGGTCGTCGGCGCCGACTTCGCGATCGTCCTGGACGGGGCGAGCGCCGGAAGCGGCGAGACCGGCTGCTGCCACACCGTGGCCTGGTACTCCCACCAGCTCGCGGCCCGCCTCGCGGCGCTGCTCACCGGCGGTGCCGACCTGACGCTGACCGAGGTCCTGCGCCGGGCCCTGACCGAGCTGGTCGCCGACCACGGCACCACCTGCGACATGGACAACCCCGACTCGCCGTCCTCGACGGTGGCCATCGCCCGGGTGCGCGCGGGGGTGCTGGAGGTGCTGTCGCTGGCCGACTCCCCGATCGCGGTCGTCCGCGTGGACGGCACCGTCCGGGTGGTCGTGGACGAGCGCACCACCCGCCTGCCCTCCTACACCGAACAGGCCCGCCGCGAACTGCGCAACACCGACGACGGGTTCTGGGTGGCGAGCACCCGGCCCGAGGCTGCCGACCGGGCGGTGACCGAGACGCTTCCGCTGGACCAGGTCACCTCGTTCACGCTGTTCAGCGACGGCGCCAGCCGCCTGGCCGAGCGCTACGACTGGTCCTGGGTGGACCTGCTCGCGCTGCTGCGCACGGCAAAGCCCTCGCACGTGATCAAGCTGACCCGCGAGGCCGAGCGGAACACCGACCCGGCGCGGCTGGGCATCGGTCCGGGCCAGCTCCGCGGCAAGAAGCACGACGACGCCACGCTGGTCCACTGCACGGTGCGGCCAGCGGCTACCGCAGGAGCCTGAGCCGGGCGACGTGGTCGACGGCCTCGCGCATCCGGCGCTGCAGGTGCTGCTCGACCGCGCCCCGGTGCTGCTCGGGGACGGGCCGGTTGTCCTTCACCGAGATCGCCGGCACGCCGGCCAGCTCGTAGCGGTGCGTGGTGACCTTCCAGCCGAGGGTGTGCGCGGCCTTGCGCACGGCGGTGCGGATCGCGTCGGTTCCCGGGTGCTCGGCCTGCTGGTCGGTCAGGGTCAGCGACCCGGCCGCTCCGTAGCCTCCCGCGTCGGGCGGGCACAGGCCGCTCAGCACGGGTACCAGGGCGGCGGGCAGCTCGTCGAGGGGAACGTCGGGCACGGCGGGCGGGGCGGTCAGCATGGCGCAGAGTCTAGGGCCGGTGCGCCAACAGCGCGGTGGGCGACAGCATTTGCTGCCGCCCACCGCCCGCCGTGGTGCTGCCGGTCAGCCGAAGAGCGCCCGCCACGCGGCGTGCAGGGCGCCGGCGGCCGACAGTGCGCCGAGGGTGAGCAGCACCTTGAGCCCGTCGTGCATCGGCACCGCGACGATGTGCTCGCCGTCGCGCGCCTCGCCGTGGTGGGCCCGGTCGCGGTGCGCCCGCCGGTCGCCGGTCAGCTTCGACGGCCGCCACGTCGGCCTCGAGGTGTAGCCGCACGCGGTGCAGCAGTAGGCCCTGGCCATCAGATCGCCTTCCGCTCGCCGGCCGCGCCAGCGCCGGGCCGGGCGGGCATGTGCTCGCGGCGGATGCCGGTGCGGTTGGAGCGGCCGGGCAGCCAGAGCTGCCCCACCTCGATCCCGTAGCCGCGGTAGAACCGGGCCAGGTCCTTGACCGTCCAGCCGGTCAGGCCCTCGGCGTGCATCCGCTCGACCAGCTGCTCCAGGTGCACGCCCGGCCCGTCGCCGATCTGCCGCCACGCCAGGGCGATCAGCTCGGCGCGGATCGTCTCCGGCGAGTACACCTCCGCGGCCTCGGCCGCCGGCACCTCGTCCTCGGGCTGCTCCTCCTCTTCCTCCCAGTCGTCGTGCTCCTCGTCCTCGGGCTCCGGCTTCTCCAGCGACACCCGGGAGCGCCGCGGCTCCGGCTCGGGCTCGGTGTCGAAGTCGGGCTCCGGCGTGGTCCCCAGGCGCAGCGAGGAGACGAGCAGCCCTCCCAGCAGGAGCGGCACGGTGAGCGAAGCCGGCCACAGGACCAGCGCGATGACCGTGAAGACGACCAGCCAGATGGCGATGACGAAGCCGCTCCAGCTGGAGACGGCGTTGGAGCCGAGCACCTTGAACGTGGCCCGCAGGCCGCTGCGGATCCGCTCGGCCACCTGCCAGGCGATCACCGCTCCGCCCGGCCCCCACTGCGTCTTCTCCTTCTGCGCCTGCTTCCTGGCCATCGGTCAGCCTCCCAGGTGCATGGTCGAGATGCCCTGGGCGATGGCCTGTGCTGGCCAGAGCAGGACGGCGGCGCCGGACAGGGCGAAGGAGACGGCGAGGGCGTGGCCGGTCCAGGCGCCACGCACCAGGCTGTGCTTGCGCAGCACGGCGAACGCCAGGATGCAGGCGGCCATGCCGACGCCGGTGACGTTGACCATCTTCGGGTTGTCCATCACGGCCATCAGCAGGGTGCGGGTGATGACGACGCTGGTGGCGAACGGGCCGCCGGCCGCGGTGAAGGTGGTCGTCGCGGCGAAGGAGAGCATCATCATCCCGTAGCCGGTCTTCTTGATCTTGTCGTTGCCGCCCTTCTTCACCATGAGGATCAGCACGACGAACAAGACCATGGCCGGTCCGCCGGTGCCCAGGCTCAGGCCAAGGTTGTTGCCGAGGTCGTTCACCTGGGCGGGCTGTCCGGCCGCCAGCAGGTAGGACACGGTGTGCTCCTTCCCCCAGGTCACAGCTGCCCCTGGTGGATCTTGACGTAGAAGACGGTTGCGATCAGGCACGTGGCGGCCGGCAGGCGGGCCAGCCACGCCAGCGGCCAGATCAGCCGCTTGGCCGCGTTGGCGGCCAGCAGGAAGAACACGGTCAGCGCGCCGCCGAACGACAGCGCCATGGTCGTGTCCGGGATGCGCCGCAGCTGCTCCCCGAAGTCGGTGAGCCAGCCGGCCGCGAGGGCGGGTGCGCACGGCAGGACGTACTGGAACGCGAGGCGGCAGTTGCGCCGGTTCCAGCCGTAGTCCACGGCGTCCTGGTCGCCCGGGGCGAAGAGCCACACCAGCAGCGGGGACTCCTGGTCGGCGGCCGGCGCCGGGACGGGCGCGGGGACGTCGGGTCCGGCCGGTTCGTCCTCGGCGGGCGGCGGATCGGGGGTGCGCCGCCGCCTGGTCCGGGTGCGCCGCCGCTCGGCGGCCCGAGCCTGGGGCGGTTCCGCCACGGGTTCGGCCGCCGGCTCGGTACTCCCGGCACTCCTGGTTCCGGCGCCCCGGGGGCGGGGTCCGCCGGTCTTGTCCCAGGGCGGCTCCAGCGGCCACAGCCGGCGCGGGCGGGAGCGGTCCGGATCGACGAACTCCTCCTCCGGGTCCGCGGTGAGGTTCCGGACCCGGGTCCGCCCCGGCGCTGGCGCGGCGGCCGGCGGGGTGGCCGGCAGGACGGTGCGCGCGGAGACCAGCACGGTGACCGGCTGGTCCTCCCGGCCGGGCGGCGGGGGTGCGGGCGGCAGTGCCAGCCGGGGCGGCCCGGATGGGAGGGCGGGCAGGTCGTCAGACACGGCGCACCCCCTCGAATAGGCACGTTTGTTCGAATTGATACACGGACGAACCCCTTTCAGTCCTAGGCGCAGCTCTAGGCACCCCGTGGAAGGGGTGCCTAGAGCTCTAGCGGCATTCGGTGAAAGTGCTGGTCAGCGGTCTTCTAGACGCGCGAGCGGCGCCTAGAGGGCCGCGGGAGAGGACCACACTACGGCGGGGGAGGGGTGAACTGCACCCCGATTGGAATGAGTTGGCCGCGCCGGGGGCCCATGGGATATGGGCCGGCCCAGCCGCGGCGGCGGCGGAGTGCGGCACGGCGGTCAGGCTCGGCCGCGCTCCGCCCGGGCCCGCGCCTTCGCCCAGGTCTGCAGGGCGGCGTGCGGGGCGGCGAAGGCGATGGCGGCGCTGGCCAGCCCGACGTAGAGCGAGTCGGCCCAGCCCAGGTTCCCCGGGCGGCCGGCCGGCAGGCCGACGTGGGCGAGGAAGACCCCCATGACGGCGGTGAACAGCACCGACAAGTAGGTGATGCCCCGGCGGGGCAGGTCCCGGACGGTGTAGGCGCAGGCGACGCCGAACACCGGCAGGACCAGCGCCGCCGCCCATGCCTCGAAGCCGTCCAGCCCGGCGTGGCGCAGGCCGGCCGCGTGGTACGGGGTGAACACGGGCCACCAGATCACGCCGGGCAGCACGGCCAGCCCCAGCATGACCGCCGTCGCGGCCGTCGGCCTGACTGCACTCGACACTGTGTCCGCCCCTTCCGCCGAACGCTGCGGTGCTCCTGACACTCCACCAGCTCCCGCAACTACCGGTAGCGAGCCGTAATCTACCCGACGCGCAGCGTACCGTTCGCGGCCGGTGGGCCCCGGGGCGGCCGGGGCCGTCGTCGAGCCGGGAGCTGGGGGTCCGGTACCGTCGGTGGCCATGATCTCGGCGTTCGATCCGCAGCGCGTCCCGGTGCCCGCCGGGCCGCTCCCGGCCGTCGACGCCGGCGCCCTGCGCGCGGTCGGCGTCGAGCTGCCCCTGCTGCTCGCGGCCACGGCCAAGCTGTCCGGGGGCAAAGGCGTCCTCCACCGCCCGCGGTCTTCCCCGGGCTCGTGCCGGCGCGCCGCGCAGTCCGGCCTGTCGCGGGAGGTCGTGATCGCCGAGGTGTACGACCGGATCTGCCCGGCGTGCCGCCGGTTGCCGCTGCCGGCCGTCGTGCGCAGCCTGTGGCAGGCCGCGGCGCAGGCGGGCGCCCTGCTGTCCGCGCTGGCGGACGCCGAGCACCTCGCGCACGCCCGGGCCGCGATGCCCCACCTGGCCTTCGCCCGGCTGCGCGCCCTGGCCGGCGACCGCGACGACCAGCTGGTGCACGCCTGGGTGGCCATCGCCGCCAGCCACCCGCGCTACCGCGCCGAGGCCGGCGCCGTCGCCGCCGCCTGGGACCGTGCCCGCGCCCGGCACCGCGACCTCCTCCAGTGGCTGGCCGGCACCTGCCCGCCGCTCGCCTCGGCGGGGGTCGTGCGCGACGTGGCGGCCGGTCTCGGCGCCGCCACGGACCCGTTGGCCCCGGACGGGCGGACGGTCGCAGCCCTCTCGCGCCGCCTCGCCCGCGCCGCCGACCTGCCCGCCGAACCCTGGGTGGTGGTCTCCTCCGCCTGGTCCGCGGCACGCGAGCTGGGCGGCGGCCCCGAGGAGGCCCTCGCCGCCGCGCTGGCCGCGCTCGACGCGCAGCTGGCCGGGGCCCGGGTCGTGGACGTGCGCGCGCTGCCGGCCCCGGTCCTGGACGGCTCCGGTTTCGCCTCGCCCGCCCAGTGGGCCGACAGCGAGCTGGCGCGCTGGGCGCCGAGCGCCGGCACCGCCTGGTGCGGGCAGTTGGAGGCGGCGCTGCGGGACGCCGGCCGCGGCGAGGACGGGGAGCAGATGCTGGTCACCGTCCTGACCTGGCCGCTCACCCTGGACCAGGACGCGGATCTGGCGCACCTGTCCCTCGTCGAGCCGCTGGCCGTGGTCCCGTACGGCGGCCGAGACGGCGGCCACGTCAACTTCGCCGCGGTGCTCGCCCTTCCGGCCGCTGTCGCCCACCGAGCCGTCCGGGCCGGTGCAGGCCGGGTGGTCGCCGATCCCGGCGCCGACGACGACGACTTCGTGGCGCGGGCCGCCGAGCTGGCCCGCGGGCTCTTCCCGTACCGGCCCGCCGACGCGGACACCGACGCGGGGGCCGTCCCGTCTGCGGCCGTCGAGCAGGCCCGCGCCAGCGCCCGCGGGGATCAGGCGCTGTGGGTTCCGGACGGTCACGGGATCGCCGGCCTGGCGGAGGCCCTGGCCGGCCTCGACCGGGACCAGGTGCTGGCCCTGACCGTGGAGTGCGGCACCCGCGACAAGCCGGTCCTGGCCTCGCTGAGCGGGACCGTCACCGACACCGACGCCACCGAGTCCCTGGTGCTGTTCGCCCCCTGGGGCGGCCACGACCCGCTGCCGGTACCGGTGCACCGTATCGCCGCGCTGCTACGCCCCGAGAAGGCGAAGAGCGGCACGGTCCCGGTCTGGGCTCCCGCCGCGTAGACGCCCGGGCCGCTCGGCAGCGCCCCGGGCGCGGACCCCGCCGAGCGGCCGGGGTCGCGGTCGGCGACCTGCCCCATTTCACCCGAACGGGTGACATGGCGGTTTCGTGTCGGCCGGGGTCTGGCGTAGTGTCAGCGGCCCGGTCGGCGATCAACGGCCGGGTGGGGTACGCGATCCGATCCTCGGGGGAGGGGAACGACGTGGAGGACAGCGACACGGACTGGGCCGCGCGCGGCGCCTGCCGCACCAGTGATCCGGACGAACTGTTCGTCGAGGGTGCGGGGCAGAATCGTGCGAAGGCGGTGTGCAGCGGCTGCGTGGTGCGTACGGAGTGCCTGGCGTACGCGCTGGACAACAGAATTGATCACGGGGTGTGGGGCGGGATGACCGACCGCGAACGTCGGGCGCTGCTCAAGCGCCGCCCGACCGTCGACTCCTGGAGCAGGCTGCTGGACCAGGCACGGCGGGAGTACGACCAGCAGGTCGGGGTCCGGGCGGAGTTGACCCGCGCGAGCTGACCGCCTGTCCGGTTCCGGGCCCGGGCGGGTCGAGCAGCCACTACGTTGGCTGCGTGACCGCCGATGACGTCGTAGAGACGATCCTGCTGGCCTGCGCCGGGGTGCTTCCCGGCACCGACGCGAAGGTGCTGGCCTGCCGGATGGCCGACAGCGTGCTGCACCTGCCGGTGCCGGCGGCCGCGCTGATCGGGTTCTCCAATGTTCCGGCGGATGTCCAGGAGTTCGCGCGCGACCTCGGGGAGCGCCAGGGGATGGCGGCCGCGGGGGAGGGCTTCCAGCTGTTCGCCGTACGGCTGTGGCACCGCCGCCAGGACAGCACGTTCCCACCGGACCCGGTCGGTGTCGCCGTCGCACTGCGCGAGCTGTGGCAGGAGCGGGTGCGCGGGACGGCGAGCGGCCTGACCACGATCGTGGTGATGCCGGCGTTCGATCCGCAGCGGTGGCTAAGCCTGGCGGAGCGCTCCCCGTGGATCGTCGGGACGCGCGGCGCCGCGCCGGGCCTGATCCCCGGTGGGGCCTGAGGCGCCGCGCCGCCTGAAGCCGGCGCCGGCAAGCGCCCGGGGTCACTCGTCCGCGTCTTCCCCGTCGTCTGCGGCGTCGTCCGCGGCGGCCATCGCGCGATCCATCAGGGCGGCCGCCTCGGGGGTGAGTCCGCAGGTCTTCTGCAGCCAGTCGAGCGGCTCGATGCCGTGCTCGGCCAGCGACTGCCGGAGTCCGTAGAGGGTCTGTGCCATGTCCTCGACACTGGACATGACGTAGCGGACGAGTTTGCGTGGTTGGGCGAAGGTGACCACGGCCTGGTCGCCCGGGGGGATCACCGCCTGGCTCAGGTGCCGCAGGCCCTCGCGCAGCAGGTCGCGGGTCTGCCGGTCGATTCGCTCCCGGTCCTCGTTCTCCGTACGGCGGGCGGCGGCGCGCTCGCGCGGATCGTCGGCGTCCGCCGCCCGCTCCGGCTGATAGGAGCGGTAGGCGCAGAGGGCGAACTCGTGCTCGACGGCCCGCAGGCCTTCGCTGCAGAGCCAGTCCCTGGTGACGGGCTGGACGATGGCCTCGCGGGCGAGCGCCTGTGTGAGCGTCGCGGTGATCTGCCGCAGATCGCGCTCCGGCGCGGCAGCCGAGGTGGCGGGCAGGGTGAACGGCTCGGGCTGCCGGTTGAGCGCGACCACCAGGCGCCCCACGAACTCGGCCACGGGGACGGGGACATCGCGGTGGCGAGAGAGGTCGTCGACCAGGCGGGCGGAGGTGTCCCGTTTGCCGTCGTCCAGGTCGGCCCGGTGCGCCGCGAGCAGTTCGGGCAGGGCCGGAAGGAGGGCTTGCAGCCAGACGCGAAGCGGCCCTGTGGAGGCCTGGTCGGCGCTAGCTGCGGGGTCCTTGGTGAAGACGGCGCTCACGATGGTCGAGGTGTCCTTGTCCGGGGCCGGCGCTGCCGCGCAGCGGGGCCGTGGCGGGCGGCAGCCGGCACAACCCGGCCGCCCGGCGCCGAGAGTAGCGCCCGGCACCGGCCCGCCCCTCAGCCAGGCGCCGGGGGGGGCCCCCCCCGGGGGGCCCCCCCCCCCCCCCCCCGCCCCCCGGCCCCCCGGCGCGCCCCCCCCCCCCCCCCCCCCCCCCCCCCCGGGGCCGGGGGCCCCCCCGGGGGGGCCCCCCCCCCGCGCCTGGCGGCCCGTCAGGGTGCCACCCATCCGGCCGGGCTGTCGCCGACTCCGCCGATCCCGGTTGGCGGTCCCGGCGCTCTTACGCCTGGCCGACCGGCGGCGGAGCTGCGCCTTGCAGGAGCCAGGCCATGGCGTTGTCGATGGTCTGGCTCGAGTGCGCGAAGCGGGCACCGTGCTGGAAGTGGCCATCGGCCAGCGCCGGCCAGCCGCCGCCGGCGGCCGCGGTCCGGGCGAAGAGCGCGGCGAGGGTGTCGGCGACCTCGACGTAGTACTCGTCGCCGGACACCCAGCTGTCGATCACCGTCATCAGCTCGGTGACGGTGTTCTCGTCGATAGGCTTCGGCTTGTCGGCGAGATCGACACCGGGCCCCCAGGCCAGGGTCCGCATCGCCAGGCTCTGCCACGACTCCTCGTTGCCCGCGTACAGGCGCCCGCTCTGGAGCTTGCCGGACCGCTCGTCCTCCTCGTAGGCGTGGCGTCGGGCAAGGCGGTAGAGGGCGACCAGCAGGCTGGCCAGGGCCTTGGGGCCGGCGCCGGTGAGAGCGGCCTGCACCCGGTCGCGGTCGGCCGCGGTGGCGGCGACGACGGGGCGAAGGGGTCCGCGGGCGGCCCGCAGTTCCCGGTACGTCATCTCCTCCAGCCGGCGCACCTGGGCGTGGTCGGCGCGGTAGAGGTCCGCCTCGATGCGGTACCAGCCGGTGTCCTGGGCGTCGACGACCCGGAAGGGGTGGCCGGGGCCGGCCAGCACCTCGACCGGCGCGGCCTCGGGACCGGTGAGCAGGTCCGGGTGCGGGTGGGGGGTGACGGCGTCGGGGGCCTTGGTGCCGGTCATCTGGGCGGCGGTCTCCAGCGGGAGTGCCTGGACGTGCACGGACCGCTCGGTCACCTCGGGGTAGCGCTCGACCAGCGCGGTGATGATGGCGGCCGCCGCGTGGCTCAGGAACGCGGCGACCGCGTCGGTGGAGGTCCACTCCCGGCGGGCGGACACCCGCACCAGCAGCATCGCCGGCCGGTGTCCGGGCAGCGGCGCCATCGCGCTCTCCTTGGTGGGGAGCGGACCGTGCACGTCGGCCCGGGCCCGGTACCAGCCGTCCTCGCCGACCAGGTAGTCGCAGGCGCCGGCCAGCACCTGGGCGGCCTCCAGGCCCTCGCCCCCGACGGGCAGCATGGTGGCGACGATCAGCGGGACGGTCAGGATCTCGTACTCGGGGCCGGCCTTCGGGGCCGGGGCGATGCCCGGAGGCGCCTGCCGCCGGCTGACCTCGTCGGCGGTGTGCTGCTGGTCGACGACCTGGCCGGTCTGGTCGAAGCGCCGGCGCTGGCCGGCGGCGGTGTCCTCGGCGCGCTGCGCGCGCACGGCCCGGTTGCGGGCTCGGTTCTTCGTCATCTGTTGACCTCGGCGACGTGCCCCACGCCCACATCGCGAAGTGGAACAGCGACGATGGGTGGTGCACGCGATTCCGAGAACCTTGCCCAGACGAGGGGGGTCTGGGCGTGGGGCTGCGACCACCCGGGAGCGGCGTACGTGCACGCCGCAGGGCGCCACTGTACCGGGCAAGTCCAGCCCGACGCAGGAGAATCCGGCATCCCACCTGCGCCGGACGGGCGGACGGCTCTCAGAACGGGACCGGCTCGGCGTACTCGGCGTAGAGGTGAAAGACCGGGTCGCCGCCGTCGTCCGGCTCGACCATCCCGGTGGGGATGCCCTCTTGCACCCTGGCGACGGACCAACCCGTTGGAAGGACGGTTGCGGCCCACGCGGTGAGCTGCTCAAGTCCCAAGTACGGCGGTGCCAGCAGCTCACCGACCGGATCGCGCTGCGCCTGGGCTAGCAGCTGCCACGTCCCGGCGCGACCGGACATGTGGTTCAGCGGCGGCTGGTACCGCAGGGTGTGGGTCGGCGCCTCTTCGCGCTCCGGCGCCCAGCCCCTCGCCAGGCGCTCCAGCCGGTCCTGCGCAGCGACCCAGTCGGTGACCGCCGCCCTCGCGTTCCCGACCAGGGCCCGCGCCGCGGCCGGCTCCGCGGTCGCGCCGAGGTCGAGCCCGGCCACCGCGAGCCGGGCCCGGCGCTCCTGGAGTTCCACGAGCTCGTACTCCCTCCCGCTGCGATCCGCCGCGATCCGGCTCAGGTCGGCGATCAGATCCTGGGCGGCCAGCAGCGCCTCCAGCGGGGTGGCCGGCTGGGAGGCCTGCTGCTCGGCCAGCAGCCGGCGGGCCACCTCGTCCACCGCCATCCACTCCTCGCCGGCGCGCCCGGTGCCGGGCGTCACCGGGTGGTCCCCGGCGCGCAACGGGCCACCGCGGTGCCGTGGCCGGGCCGGCCGGAAGCAGGCGCGGGGCGCTCAACGGGGTTCGGGCCGGATGGGCAGGTGGTGCTGTGCGGCACGGCTGGCTCCTAGTCCTCGGGGACGGCGCTGCACACCGTAGCGGCCGGGCGACGACCGGCTCCGGTCTCCGGCCCGGGCTGGAGACGGGTGTTGACGGGGGGTAGATGTGACGTGGTGACTCGGGCCATGGCGGGGTCGTTGGCCACCGCAACAGCGACAACGACTGGAGGCGGGCATGGAATCGCGCGAGGAGATGCAAGCGCGGGTGGCCGGGGAGCGGATCGTGCGGCCCGGCCACGGGTACGTGTCCAAGACGGCGGCGGTGTACCTGGTCGGTCCGGGTAGCGGCCCGGGCGGGCTACCGGTGAACCGGAAGGAGCGGCGGCGGGCGGAGCGGGAGCGGCGAAAGGCGGAGAGCCGGGCCGCCGAGCACGCTCGCCGCTGACGTGCAGCCGACTGCGGTGCCCGTCGCTGGATCGAGCGACGGGCGCCGCGCTGTCCGGACCCGACCGCACCCTGTTTGCGGACGGGCTCGTTGGGCGGGCTGTGAGCAGGACACCTCGCCGCGGGCTCGGCCGCCGGCTCGACCTCACCGTCCCCGAGCGCCGCTCGGGGCCTCGAAGCCCGCGCCGGTCGGCGGCCGAACGCGCGGCCGAGAGCCCGGTGAGCGCCGCGCCGTTGGAGGACCCCGTGCTGCTCGGCCGGCAGCGACGGCTCCTCGCCGCGCTCTCCCGCACCACCGCCCGGTTGCTGGAGGAAGCAGGACTCGGGTATCCCGGCACGACCGGGACCTGCCGGAGCCCGAGGGCACGGCCGACCTGGTCGCCGTCTGCGAGCACTGCGTCCAGCCCGTCCCCGATGGCGGGGGAGCAGTCGAGCCGGTGCGCGGGTCGCGGCTGCTTCCGGCGCGAACCCGTCCGCTCCCCTCCTCTCTGCCCCCGGGGCACCTTCACCCTTTCGGGTGACGCCCGGGCGTGTCGCTCGCGGGCCTGGCCCGGCTTCCGGAAGATTGGACGCTGGTTTCTTCTCTGCAGGGCAGGGGTTGTGCAGGGGCCTTCGGGCCCGTCACGGCGCCGGGAGTGCGTCAGTCGGCGTCCGGTCCGCCGGGCAGTCGGCGCGCGGATCGCTGGACTTGCGCGCGCTCGAGCGCGTCGAGGCCGCGAGCTCTACTGAGGGCGTCAAGGTCGACGGCGGCTTCCAGGCCGGCACGGACCTCGGCGACCAGTTCGTCGGGGGACAGGGCCTCGGCCTGGACCGTGGTGGTCATGTAGTCACCGCGGCGGTCGGAGGGCTTCTGCGGGGCGCTGGGCAGCCGGTACTGCTCGATCTGCCGCGGTGTCACGGCTAGCCGTGTAAACCGCGGTGGTGGGCAGTCGCCGAGTTCCGGGATGAAGGCGAGGACGTCGGCGGCGGCCGAGTCCAGGATCGAGAGCCCGCTGGGGTCGTGGTCACCGACGTGCAGGATGTGCGTGGGCCGCTCCCGCTCGGCGATCCGCCGCGCTGCCTCGTACTTCGCGGTGACGCTCTCGTAGCCGCCCGAACCGTAGGCGTCCACTCCGTAGTCCTGCGCGAGCTGGCCCAGCAGCGGCACCATCCCGCCGGCCTCGATCCACAGTTCGATCGCGTACGGCTGGCCGTCGGAGAGATCGTGCCGGTAGCCGCTGGCCTGCGACCTCACGCTATCCCAGAACTCGTCGGGACTGCGGTAACCGCCCGTCAGCCACTGGTTGGCCGCGTCGTCGCGGATGGCCCACATCGGGATCAGCCGGGCCCGGCGCGCCCGGTTCAGCGTCTCGATCAGCCGGTCGTAGTTGCTCTCCGTCTTCTCGAAGGCGGACCTGCCGACCAGGCGATAGTAGACCTGACGCGCCGTCAAGGCCGACCCCAGGTGCCGGTACTCGTCCAAGACCTCCTGGATCTGCTCCACAAGCAGCCGGGTAGCGGCGCGCGGCCGCCACGGCGCGAACCCGCGCACCCTGGTGCGCCCGTAGCGGCGCCCGGAGACGGTGTCGCGCTCGCGCGGGTCGGCGGCCACCGGAGGTCAGCGCTCCTGCAGCTGCTCGTCGAGAAACCTCTCCAGCGCCAGCGGCTCGAGCAGGTCGCTCCAGACCATCCCCTGCGGCAGCGCTCCGAGGTCGGCGACGAGCAGCTGGGCCTCCTCCGTGGTGCCGGGCCGTACGGCGGCGCTCAGACCGCTGGCGTGCCGCTCGCGCAGCGGCTGTTGGCCGGCTGCGCCGAGGCCAGCCAGGTAGGCACGGGCGGGCGGGGTGAGGACGACGGCGTGCTCGTGGAGGAAGGCGTCGAAGACGTCGGTGCCGGGTTCGGCGGTGTTGGCCTCCTCTCCCGCGCACGGGTAGGGCAGGCTCAGGTGGTCAAAGAGCGCCGCCGTGGTGCTGACGATCCGGTGGTCGGGGCTGGTGTGCGGCACGCTCGGCCACAGGTGGTCCTCGGTCGCGGCCTGCCGGTGCAGGTCGCTGTCCTCGCTGAGCACCGCGCGCAGCAGGGCCAGCAGGGTGACCACCTCGACTCCGGCGGTCGACTGCGGGCGCCGGCCGCGGGGGACCAGGAGGCGGCCGGTGAAGCGCTGCCGTACGGCCGGGGCCTGGAGCAGGAGTTCGGCGACGGTCTGCTCGGCGGCGAACACCGCGGCCGCGCGTGTCGCCTCGACGGCGCCCTCCTGGCCGACGAAGCGCCCGTCGGGCAGCCGCCACCCAACCTTCCAGCGCCACAGCTCGCGTGTGCGCGTGGCGGGTTCTCCCCAGAGCGCTCCGGCCAGGTACTCGCGGAGGTCTCCGCGGGCCGGCTCTCGCCGAAGGACCGCCTCCAGGATGTTCGACGACCCGGCGACGCGGTGGCAGCCGGTGAGGCCGCCGTGCTGCGCAAGCCAGGGGAGGGGAGCGGGCTGGTACTCGGTGATCCGTACGAAGCCGTCGCCGAGGGCGGCCAGCCGCACCAGGACGGCCTTGCGTACGGCCTGCCGCTGGTGGGTGCCCCAGTCCTGCGGGACGCTGTCGGCGAGGGCGGTCAGGAGGTCGAGTGCCTGCGTGGCGGCGCCTTCGGACTCGAACTCGGGCTCGGCGTCGTCGTCCCGCAGCGCTTCGAGGAGCGGTGCGAGGAGTTCACCTCGCCGCAGGCGGAGCCCGACCGCAGCCTCCCGGAGCTGGCCGGCCGTAAGGGGTCGCACCAGCGCTGCCAGGGCGTCGACCAGGGTCACGGCCTCCCCGGGCGTCGCGGGCTGGGTGAGCGGGAGTTCGGGCCAGTCCTCGGCGCCGTACGCGAGGTCTCCGATCATGAGCGTGCCGCGCGGAGCCCGGTCGAGGACGGCGAACGTCTCGCCGACCAAGCGGTGGGCCAGGTCGCTGCCCGGCACGGGCTCGCCGGTGAACGCGCAGATCGCCTCCGCCAGGGTCTTGTCGCCGAGACCGCTGCTGGCCTGCTCGATCCGGGAGTCCACCACGCGCTGTCCTTCGTCTTGCAGCGGCCGCCGACACGGCCCTTGCGGTCCGGGTGGAGGGGCACCGCCGGTGGCGCTACCCGTCACAGTGTCCCAGTCCCCGCCGCCGTCCGGGTCGGCTTCACCCGATCGAGCGAGGGCGGTGGAGCGGGTGGAGGGGAGCTCGTCCGGCTCAGCCGGTCCAGGTCAGTTCCATCAGGACGAGGGTGCCCATCTGCGGGCGGATCAGGTAGACCGCCAGGCCCGCGCCGCCGCCCCACTCCATGAGGCGGATCTCCGGGCTCATCCGCTCGTGGTAGCGCTGGGCTCGGCCCCACGGGTCGGCGGCGGCCTCGAGCAGCGCGACGACTAGCAGCTCCCGGACGTCCTGGTGCAGTCCGGCCAGGGTCTTGGCCGCGGCCTCGTCGACCTGGACGGCGAACGGGGTCGCGCTCACCGGGCGGTGGGCAGGCCGGGCAGCAGGCCGGACAGCTCGTCGCCGGACACCAGCGCCGGCTCTTCCTCGCCGCGGTGGATCCGCTCGGCCCGTGCCGCCGCCTCGGCCAACTCCGGCACCTTGTAGGCGCGCGAGCGCACCGCCCAGCCCGCCAGGTCGGCCGGCACAGGCGCGTGCTCCACCGCGGCGCTGAACAGCGGCTGCAGGTCCTCGGGCAGGCCTTCGCGCACGCTGCGGATCGTCGGCAGCGGCACCTCGGCACCGGGGTGCTCGTACGGCTGGGCGCTCATCGTCGGCTCCCTCCTTCGAGGGAAGCGTACCGGGACACCTGACCCTTGGGCAGGCGTACCGGACCACGGGCCCGCTCAGCCTCGGCCGAGGTCCTCCAGCAGCAGCCTCGCCGCCTCGGAGTGGTCCGGGGCTCCGCACGTTCTCCGGGGGAACCGGCGGCCCTGAGCGGGGTGCTGACCGATGCGCAGGACGCACTGCCGAGCCGGCACCCGGGGGTGGTGGTGCTTCTGCTTGTACGGCAGCTTCATCCACCACACCTCCCCGCCCTCTCCGCCCCACCACTTCCACACCAGCTGGTCGATCTCGTACCGTGCTGCCCGGGCCTCCCGGGTGCCCGCGGTCTCGCACTCCTTCTCCGCCTCCTCCAGAGGCTTGTCGGTCCGCCTCCAGCCGGTCACCGGATCTCCCGTGACGAGGCCCGCGTCGCTGAACGCAGCCATGTGCCTGCACGCGGTACGCTCTCCGTATCCAGTCTCCTGGATGAGCTGGGCCAGGGTTAGAAGGCCCTGTGCGCTCGCCACGGTGAGCCAGGTGCGCCCACCGTGGTGCCCTACCGCCCCGCCGTGGGCGAAGAGGTCGCTGGCTAGCAGGGCCAGGGCCCGGACCCCCCGCTCGCGCAGACCGGCCCGGGTGAAACCCCCCTCCCCGGGCCCCCCCCCGTTCAGGCATTGTGTCAGACCTGTGTTTTCAGAAAAGCCCTGGTCAGAGCCGTTTTCGCTGAGGATCGTCGCGAGGAGCTCGGGGGAGATGGTGACCCGGCGGTTGAGGTACTTGGCGTCCCGGTCCAGCTCGCTGAGGATCGTGTCCCGGTCGCGCAGCCGGTTGATGGCCTGGTTACAGGTCTCGTGGCAGAACCCGGTCGCGTTGGCGCAGCGGCGGGTGCCGAGGCTGACGTCCAGGCGGGCCGCGGCGAGCATCTGCAGCCCGACGAAGATGACCATCGCCAGGTCGGCCGGACCGGAGCGCTGAGCCCACCGTGCCGGGCCCAACGAGTCGGCGAAACGCCACAGGCCGGCGACCGCGGCGGTCACGTGCGGGGCCGGATCCGCGCTCTCGCCGTGACCGGCCGGCCGGCGGGCCTCGACCTCGCAGGCCAGCATCCACTGGCGGTTGAGGATCTTGCGGCCGTCCTGCTCCGTCCGGCGCGCCCGGCGGCCTCCAGGCCGGCGCTCGCTGATCAGGTAGGTCAGGCCGGGGTAGTGGCCGGCTAGAGCGATCTGCCACGCCTCCTCGGCGGTCCAGCGGGCGCGGACCAGGCCGCGAAGCGCCGGGAAGAGCCGGTGGCTGTGGTCGTCGGCGGGGGCCAGCGCCTCGGTCAGGGCCCGGCGAGCGCGGTCGTCCAGCGCGCGGATCCCGCCGCTGAGCTTGAGGTTGCCGTCGTCATCGAACTCGACGTTGCGCACCCGGTCGGCGCCGTGGCGCAGGACGCTCGGCGGCAGGTTCCCGCCCTGGGCAGCAGGGACCGCCTCGGGCGCGGGCAGCAGGGCCACCTCCTCCTCCAGCCACTCCACCAGCTGCTCGACCTGGCCGCGCGTGGCGCCGGCCCTGAGCCGGGCGATCGCCTCGGCGAGGCCGAGACCGTCAAGCTCCGCACGCCCGCCATCACGGTGCGGGGAACCCGGCGGGCGCAGGCAGCCGTAGCCGGAGAGGTTCTGCATCGGGGTCGGGTCCAGGGTCGGGCAGACCCTCGCGGCGGCGGCCGCCAGCCGCCGGACCAGGGCGCCCGGGATCCCCGACGGGACCGCGACCCAGATGTGCCGGCCTCCCGAGGGCCCGGAGAGCACCGGCACATACGGCATGCCGAGTGCGCCGAGGTAGGCCTGCAGAACCGCGTTGTCCTGGCCGACCTGGCCGAGGACCTCCTCGGTCTTGGCGTCCAGGTCGAAGGGGAGCAGCTGCCAGTCAGGGTCGCTGGGCTCCTCATCCTCCGGAGTGAAGTCGGCGGTGCAGTACATGGCGACCGGACGGCCCGGAGTCGCCAGCGCCATGGAGAGCGGGATGTCGCGGCCGTACTTCGAGGCCCACCGCTTTCCAGCCGAAGTGCGCCACGGCACCCGGACGTTGGCGCGCGGCGACACCGCAGCCAGGAGCTGGCCGAGTGTGCCGTTTTGGGTCGATTCGTCTTCCAGAGCAGGGTCGCTCGCCTCTGTTCCGGACACGCCGGAACAAGACAAGGGGGTGCCGCCCTGGGGGGTCGTTGCTACTATGGCAGCGTCCTCTCAGGTCACGAGAGACAACAAAGTGCGGCCCGGCGGATTGGTCTCCGGCAGGTCGTGTCTTAGCTGGTCGCATGTTGAACGGGTCTCAGCGCTGCTGTAGGAGGCGAGGAGCTGGGATCCCGATTAGGGAGGTTGGCGGGGGGACGAGGCGTTCCACACGGAAGTCATCGCTGGTCAGGCGGTGGCTCTTTCGTGTTTTTGGGCCCGTTTCCCGCGAGGCCGGTCAGCCGGTCATAGGGAGAGCCTCCTGGTTCTCGGAGGGGCCGAAGTTCGCAGCCACGGCGGCAAGAGCCGTCACGATCCGCTCCCTGGTCAGGGGAGGGTCGTTCGGCGTGGCCGGTACGAGGCTCATGATCGTGTTGACAACTGTCGACGCGGACAGGTCCGGATGAACGCCTTCGATCAGGTCGTGGATCATGTCGGCGCTGCCCGGGTCAAAGGTCAGCGTCGTGCGCCACGGCAGACCACAGCCGCGCTCATATCCGAACTTCTTACCGCGCCGTCGGCGCGTTATCGGAGTGCTGTGGGTGGTCATGTTGCTCATCCTAGGGGGTGGAGCGATTGATGTTCATCATTCGAGTCGGACGTGTCGGCCGAAATTTGCTGTTGCGATGTTCCCCGCAGACCCCGAGCATGTCCCCGCTGGCGCATAGTGTGGAGGGAGCGAGGGCCTCCGCCCCCTGTAGCGACGCTGCCGGAAGGTGAGGACGAAGTGGTTGAGGTGCAGTCGTACCCCGCCGTGGCCGCCTTCGCAGGCGCGGTGGAGGACCTGATCCGTGAGCGCTCGCCGGGCCGATCCACCGTCGCGAACCTCCGGTGGGTCGCACGAGACCTCGAGCAGGCAGCCCAAACGGACGAGTTTCCGCCAACCGCCCTGGTGAGCTTGGATGACCTGCTCACCTTGCCGGCCTGGGATGCCTACGTGCGGATCGCTGGCGCTGGCCACACCAGGGTCCGCACGGGCGGTAGCATCCGGCGGGGTGGGGCGAGGGTCAGCAGCATGCGGGCCCGGGCGACGGTCTGGAACACCGTGGCGAAGTACCGCGGGAGCGCTGTCCGCTTCCCACTGCCGGCGCGCCCGGCCTCACTCGTGCCCGTTCCGGCCGACCAGCGACAGACGCTGCTGCACCAGCTCTCCCAGCAGATGCGGACTCCGATGGCCGAGGCCGATCGGATCCGCACCATCGCACTGCTCGGCGTGGTGACCGACACCGGGGCTCGATCGGGTGAACTCGTGGCGATGACTCTGGACTCGCTGGCCGCAGACCTGTCCACGGTCGAGCTGGTCCGCAACCGGCAGGGACCGCCCGGTCCGTACGGCATCCGTCGGCCCGCCTTCGCCGAGTCGATCCAGCTGAGCCCCTTCACCCGCTCCGCGCTGCGGTTGTGGTTGAGTGTGCGCGCGGAGCTGGTCCAGTCGGTGCAGGGTTCCAAGGACGCGCTCTGGGTGTCGTTGCGCAACAACCACGGACCTCGGACATCCGCCGGCGCGCTTCCTCGGACGCCTTCAGGAATGCCGCTGCAGGTGCGCGGCCTGGAGCGCGCCTACAGCCGCGCGATCGCCAGGGTCAACGAGGAGCTGGCCGGACAGCCGGGGTGGACCCCGGTGGCTCGAACGCTGGAGCAGCTGCGCCGGTCGATCAAGGACATCAAGGTCGAGTCCATGGCCACCGCGGCGTAGACGGCACGTACGAGATGCTCCCTGGGGCCGACCCCCACCCCCAGGGAGCAAGGGCCTGGGGTGATGATCCACTTCTGTTGCATAGGGCCTTCTAACCCCGGTCCTCGCAGAAGCGGGGACAACGAAGCAGCGCTTCCCCGGGCCTCTTCCGTGCCGCATAGGGCCTTCTAACCCCGAGCATGGGGCAGGTCCGTCGGAGCAGGCCGTTCGGTCGGGCGACGGCGGGAACGGGCGCCGCCCGACCACGTTTGCGGCGGGGCGGCCGGAAAAGAAGGAAGGGGCCAGTCGACACGTGCCCAAAGGCACGTACCGGCCTCGGAGGACCGGCTCGGGCAAAATCGACTGGCCCCCGGACGGCCTCGCGGCCGTCCTTCACCACGAACCGCACCGGAGCGAGGGTCCTCAAGCTCGAAAGCGAGGTCCCCTCTCCCGTGTGACCCGTAGAGAGGATTATAGCGACGCTGGAGCGGCCCGGAGACGGCCCGCGGGTTCAGCGCTCCGCGAGGAGCTCGCTGCGGTACCGGGTGAACCACTGCTGGAAGTGGTCGTGGTGGGGGTTGAGCGGGTCGGTGGGCCACACGGCCCGCCAGGTCGGCTCGCCTTCGACGAGTGCCGTCTGCGCGAAGTGGTGCTCCCTCTCGCTGCGCGCCTTCCAGTGTTCGAGCACGACGGTGCCGGGGCCGTAGCGGGCGGTGAGTTCGGTGTGGATCTCCGCGGCGCTGTTGGTGACGGTGGCGCCGATGCCCAGTTCGGTGACGACCGCGAGGACCTGGCCGGGGGTGCTGGTGGTCCACACGCGCAGGCGGGCGACGCCGTGGCCGGCGGCGCAGGCGGAGGGGTAGCGCCAGTCGGTGTCGCTCCGGAGGGTCGCGAGTTCGGGCAGGGCGGGGAAGGGGTCGGTGTCCATGGTGGCCTTCGGTGGGGTCGGGGGTCGGGGGTCCGGCGCACCGGGGTGCGCCGGACCCTGGCCGCTCAGGCCGGGATCGGCTCGCGCAGGCGGGCGAGGAAGCGGCGCAGCTGGCCCGCGTTCGCCTGCCGCAGGTCGAGGCCGTTGTTGTCGGCGGCGAACTGCTGGGCGACCTGGCTGGTGGTCCAGTTGCGGGCACCTGCGGCGGTGAGGATCTGCTGCCACAGGGTGTTCAGGACGTCGGTTGCGGCCGGGTCGTTGTCCTCGACGATCTCGGCGTCGATCGGCTCGTCCTCACCACCGGTGTCGGTCTTCTGCCCGGTGGCCTCGGTCTTCTCGGCGTTGCGTAGCTGGGTGCCGATGGCGGTGAGTCGGGCCTTGAGGTCGCCGGTGAGGTCTCCGGCGGCCTCGGCGAGGCGGTAGATCGCGAGGACGTCGTCGGCGGTGTCAGCGACGAGGGCGTCCGCGAGGTAGGAGGAGACGGCGGCTTCGAGGGCGGGCCGCTGCGGGGGTGCGGTGAGGATGGGGTTGGGGATGGTGCCGGTGATGGCCTGGCGGATGGTGGCGTTACCGAACTCGCAGACCACGACGGGGAAGTGCTTGGTCTGGCCGCCCGCGACGCGGGTGCGGGGTTCGATGCGCATCTGGACGGGCACGAAGCCCCGGCCGCCGGTGCCGGCGGTCACGAGGTCGAGCACGCCGGGCCACTCGTTCGCGGCGTAGAAGCTGTGGGTCTCGGCGCGCCACAGGCCGATGCCGGGCAGGTCGGGCATCATGACGCTGAGTCGGCTGGTGGCCCGGCAGACCTCCCGGGGGGACATGAGGTACCAGTCCTCCCCGTACTCGTCCAGGCACAGGCAGGGCTTCTTGCTGATCTTCTCGGTCTGGCCGTCGCAGCGCCGTACGCAGCCACCGCCCGACCACAGTTCGTTGTACTGCCGCAGGGGCTCACCATTGGGGAGCATCGCCGGGATGCTGGTGGCCTTGGTGATCACCCGCCACTGGGGGGCGCCGCTGCCCTGGGGCTGCCAACGCTCGGTCTCTCCGCCCCACAGTTCGGCGGCGGCGTCGATGTAGGTCCGGTTGTGGCTGGTGAGCACCCACGTCTTGGACTTCACCGGGACGGGGCGCTTGCCCGGGTCGCGGTGGGGCACGCTCCAGCCGGTGCGCAGGCGGCCGAGTTCCACGGCCTGCTGCTGGAGCGTGAGGATGCGGTGGCGGCGGGGCGCGGTGGTCTCGCGGTCCATCAGGCTGCCCTCCTCAGGGTTTCGGCGTCGTCGCGCGGGGGCGGAGTCAGCGGGATGTACTTGGTGGTCTCGGCTTCCTGGAGGTGCTGGGCGACGACCAGGGCGGAGCGGAAGGCGCGGAAGGCGCGCCGGTTGGCGGGGACGGGGATCAGGTTGTGGCGGCGCTGGCGCAGGTTGAGGATCGCGGCGCCGTGCACCTTGGGCATCGGGGCGTCGCTGCCGTCGGGGGTCCAGATCGTCGGCGCGTAGCGGTAGGCGGCCAGTTGGAGCGGGTACTCGCTCCAGATCCGGGTCGAGGGCTGGGTGGCGGAGGTCTTGATGTCCACCAGCCACAGCTGGCGGCGGGTGCGCGGGGTGCGGCCGGTGGGCAGCTGGATGAGCATGTCGAGGGTTCCGGCGTAGCCGAGCGCCCGGTTCGCGACCGTGACCTCGGCCGCCACCAAGTCTCTTGCGAAATCCAGATCCCACGCGGCGCACCACTTGAGGAACTGGCGGAAGTAGGGGAGGACCTCCTCGTCCTCCTCCACGGGCGTGGGCTGGCCGAGCAGGTGGGCCTCAGCGCGCTGGTGCACGCGCGAGCCCCGGTCGGCGGCGGCCTCCCTGGCCACGTCGGGCTGCTTCTTGATCTCCTTGATGATCTCCTCGGGCCCGGTGCGGACCGCATTGGTGATCCGGGGCAGCTGCTCGACAACGTAGTTCGTGACGATCTTCGCGGCCCAGGGCACCAGGATCGGCTTGTTGACCGCGTGGTCGAGCACGTTGGTCACACTGATCAGCGGCGGTCCACCCGCGGGGTCCTCGTAGTAGCGGCCGCGCTCGGTGGCGACGGCCTGGCGGGGGTCGGTCATGGTGCCCCGCGTTCAGCACGGGGCACCTCGGGGAGTGGGGCAGGGCGCGGCAGGACGCCGCGCGCGGCCACGGTCCGTGGGGTCATACGGGTTCCTCGGTCGGGGTCGTGGTGGCCGATCCGAGGTTTGCCCTCCCCGTTTCGACATGCATTATTCTACGCGATTGCGGGGGTTGTGGCAACCGGGATTCGACCCGTTGCAGGGAGCCGTTGGAAGTGATAGCGGGCCAACCAACTTGATAGCGCAGTCGATAGCAAGCCGGTTCAACGTGATGGCGCCCAGGTCAACGACCCCGAACGGTTCGCCCTCCTGGCGCAAAGCTGCTGCCCGCCATCACCTTCGGCGGCCCGGGCGGGCTCTACTTCGATGAGCGCCTAACTGATAGCGCGCAGCTCAGACGGCCCGTCAACTGTCATCTTCGGCGGCTTCCTACACCCGTCACGCCGGCCGGGCCCGGCGGTCAGCCGATCGTGCGGACGGCGGCCGCCGCCATCGACAGCACCGCGCTGACGGCTCCCAGGTCGCCGTCCGCGGGTGCCAGGGCCGCCCGTACCGCGTCCAGGCCCTGGGGCGCGGCGGCGAGCGCGGCCTCCACAGTGGTGCGGTGGCGCTCGTGCGTGCCCGCCTGCTCCTCGGTGGCGGTGATGTCGGCCGCGTTCACGAGGCCGAGTCCCAGGAGCCGGTTGGTCTTGGAAGTCGCCTCCAGCACGGTGAGGGCGTCGGGCTGGACGGGGGCGAGCCGGGCCAGGTCCGGTGCGCCGTCGCGCCGCAGGTCCGGCGGGCAGCGGCGGGCGGTCTCGAACAGGAGGGCGGCGGCGAGGTCCAGGAGGCCGTCCGGGTAGGCGGCGTTGGTCTCGATGACGATGCGCACGGCCCCCTCCATGTCGCCCCGGCGGGCGCAGTCGGCGTGGACGGCGGCCAGGCCGGCCATGAGGTGGCGGTAGGCGGGGCTACCCGGTTCGGGCAGGCTGCTCGAGGGGGTGCTCATCGGCCACCGGTCCCGGTGCACGCCGCCGTGCCGGTGCGCGGGTGGGTGGCCAGGTGGCGTCGGCGCTGCTCGGCGAGTGCGGAGCTCGCGGTGGTGGCGGTACCTTCCCAGGCGCCGCAGCAGCAGCGGGCCTCCATGCTCTTCCAGCCCGGGCAGCCGTCGGTGAGCGGCCGGCGCGCGGCGGTGTGCGCGTGTTCGGGCGGGCAGGGACTCCGGTCGGCGTGCAGGCGCCGAGGCGGCGCGGAGTGACGGTGGGTCACGGTATTCTCCTTCGCGGTGGGGTTGGGGGAGTGGGCGCGTATGCGGGCTCAGGCGGCCAGGCCGATCGGAGCGCGCTGGCAGACGGGTCGCGCCGGTGCCGGTTGCACCAGCTGTGACCAGGCGTCTTCGAACTTGTCGCGCTGCTTGTCCGCGGCCAGGGCGGGGCCGAGGGCGAGGAAGTGCTCGGCGGCCGGGTACGGCGCGGTCGCGGCGAGCAGCGGGACGCGGGTGATGCCGTGGCGGTCGGTAACCGGGGTGCCGCCGTAGGCGGCGGCCGCGCGGGGCAGTGCGGCGGTCATCCGGGAGCAGCTGCCGGTGTCCAGGGCACGCACCGAGCGCCAGGCCTGGCCCTTCTTCGCGGCGTCGTGCTGGGCGGGCCAGTAGATCCGGCGGACCTCGTAGATCGCCCACCGCTGGGCGGCGAGCTGGGCCTGGTGGGCGGCCAGCACGTCGGTCAGACCCGCCTCGGCGACGACCCGGTAGGCCGCCGTGGAGCCGAAGAGCAGGGCACGCTCGTTGTGGACCAGCGCGGAGTGCTCGATCAGCAGAGCCCGCAGGGCCAGGTCCGGCTCGGCCCGCCAGCGCTCGACCAGACCGGCCCGGCCCGCCTTGGTCCCCTGGAACGGACAGAAACCGCAGCACGAGCGCACAAACCGGTGACCGAAGGTCTCCAGGAGGAACTCCTCGGAGTGCTCGCGGGTCCAGCCCCAGCGCTGGAGCGGAAAGTCCGGCCGCCGGTGCCCCTTGTTCTTCGCCAGGTCCGTCCGCGACCTCTCCGGCTCCTCCGAGCTGTAGCCGATCACGTGCACGAAGGGGGCGCCGGAGACGTTGTCCTTGATCCACGAGTCGAGGGCGAAGTGCTTGATCCACGACGAACAGGCACGCCGGTCCCGGCTGACCTGGGGCAGGGTGCCGGCCTGCAGCATCCGCTCGCCCAGGGTCACGGGCGCGGAGGCGGCCTCGTCCGCCGGGCGGGTGCGCAGCAGGGTCGGGGTGCGGGTGTCGTCGAGCACCAGGTAGCCGTCGGCGGTGCTGTGGCCCTTGCGGGCCACGGTCACTGTCCGGACCCGGTGCCGGGCGATCAGGGGGAGCAGGTGCTCCTCCATCAGGCGGTGGGTGGCGCCGTACTCCTCGCCGACGGCGGCGATCAGGAACGTCAGCTGCTCGAGGTCGAAGCCGCGGCTGGCGGGGTCGGTGAGCCAGCGGGCCGCGATGGCCGAACTGTCGACCCCCATACCGAGATTGGCGATGACCGGCATGCCGGCGGGGACGCGGAAGTCCGCGGTGAGCGGGGACACGGTGCTCCTCGGTTAGGTGGTCGTGGTGGCCGTCCGAGGGTTTGCCCTCCCTCGTTCAACGTTGACTAATCTACCCATCGGGGGCTCATCGGTCAAGGGAATGGATGCCCGGAATCCAAGAAGTGGTTAGTTGACTTTCCAGAAAGTGGATAGTTGGATTGCATCCATGGACACCTTCGCCATCGAGCGGGCCCGGGCCCGCCTGACCGCAGCCCAGCACCGCGTCGACGCACTCACCGGCGAACTCCACAGCGCCGAGGCCCACCGCGACCAGGCGGTCGCCCACCTCGACACCTTCACCCAGCCCACCCCGGGGGAGAAGAAGCCGATCAGCCGCCGCGACATCGCCCGCCAGCTCGGCGTGACCCACCCCGCGATCAAGGGCATGGTCGACCGGGCCAAGGAGCACGGCCCCGTCACCGGGCCCGAGCCGGCGCTCGTCATGTCGCCCTGGAACGCCACCCAGTACATCGCCGCCGGCGCCTTCGGCACCGTGGAGCGCGCCCTCATCGCCCACAACGAGGCCGACATCGTGCTGGAGTGCGGCGCCCACCCGGCCGTCTGGGCGGAGGGCACCAGGCTGAACACGCCCAGCCTGGTCCTGGTCAGCACCACCGGCGAACTGCTGGGCGTGACCAACTGCAACGCCGGCTACAACGGCTCCGGCCCCGGCGCCAGCCACGACCTGCTGCGCCAGCTCGGCTGGGACGAGAGCGCCGCCGGCACCGTCTTCTCCCACCAGTTCGTCGAGCTGTCCCTCGAGGGCGGCGTACTGCGCGCCACGCAGGAGAGCCTGCACGGCGGCGTCGGCGGCGGCCTGGAGAGCATCGGCGGCACGCTGATCGCCCGCCTGCGCACCGCGACCCCCAACCCGCTGAACCCCCAGCCCGTCAACCGCCAGGACCCGATCAGCCTGCTCCCGTGGGTCAAGGAGGTCCTCGACCAGCCCGAGCGCTACCCGTGGGCCGCCGGCGAGCGCGTCGCCCGCGTCTACCTGGACCGGGACGCCTCCACCGGACTGCAGGACCAGTCGCCCTACACCACCCGCGGCCGCTCCGTCGTCTCCATCGTCATCGAGCAGGGCGACCTGCAGCTGTGGTGCCCCGCCCACCACTCCACCGACTGGACCCAGGCGTTCTCCACCGAGCAGCTCCAGGTGCTCGCCAACGCCGACCTCGACCCGGCCGACCTGATGGAGGCCAAAGGCGGCCTCCTCGGCCGGCTGATGCCGCGCCCCCAGCGCCCCGCCTACGTCGAGATCTCCCGCACCGGCAGCACCGCCCTCGCCCACGAGCCGGTCGGCCTGTAGCGCAGACCCCGCCACCTTCGACCGCGCCGGCACCCGTCTAGCGTTGTGCCGAACCGGCGGAGCAGCGATGAAAGGAAGGCCGTGGAAGAGTCACCCGGCAGGTTGGCCGAGTGGGTGCGTTCCGATGTCCGGGCGGCCCGCACCGCTCTCAGTCGCGCCCGACTGCTGGACGGGGAGGAGAGCCCTTCGTACCAGCGCGCCGCGGTCCGCTGGGGTCACCGGCAAGCAGTTCTGGACGAGGTCGCCACTCAGCGCGGCATCGACGGCAAGGATGTCGATCTGCCCAGCACGCCAGCCCCGCTGCTCCTGGCGGCCGTACGGCAGGTCCGCCTCGACGTCGCGGCCGCCGACCCGGAGGCCGAGTTCCTGACGGCGACCGCGTTCCTGGGGGAGTAGCCGACCGCCGCCAACGGAACACCCGGGCCGCGCTAGGGCGAGGCACTTCGGCCGCGGCCCCCGGGGGCACAGGGCGCGGGGAGAACGGCCTCCTTCGTGGCGTCAGCGGATACGAATCCGGCTGCAAGAACGTACGTTTTTGCAGCCGGATTCGCTAGCAGCACAAGGGCTGTGACACCTCGTCAAATCGGCTTGGTCCGCAGTCGGGGTCGGGCGGGGACGATGTCGGGGTACGACGACCGTGCTCACCCCGGAGGGGAACCCGCACGACGCCGGCACCGGGGCCGTTGGCCAGCGACGGGGTGGCGGCGGCGGCCCGTCAGGTGCCGTCCAGGGTGTAGAGGGTGGTCTCCTCCCGCAGCGGCAGGTCCGAGCGGATCCGCCTGCGCGTGACGAACCGGGTCTCGTAGGTGTAGGTCTCGCCCTCCACGCCGGCCTTGTAGACCGGGCCGACCAGTTTCCCCTCCGCCGTACGCACTCCGACGCGGACGCGGTAGCGCCAGTGCGCGCGCCGCCACGTGCCGTGCGCCAGGCCCTTGCCGGTGCCCCGGGTCAGTCGGCCGACGGACGGCTGGTCCGGAGGCGGATTCAGCCGCAGCACGTGCACGCCCTGGTAGGCGCCGGCGACGGCCTCCGGGGTGCGCACCGCGCGGCGTACCGCCCGCTGGGAGAACCGCTCCCCGGGCGGCTGCCCGGCCGGGGAGGCGGGCGGCGTCCAGTTCCCGAACGCGAGCTGGGCGGCGTAGGAGTACAGAACCCGGCCGGCCGGGTGGGCTCCGAACGCCGCCGGCTGCAGGAACCGGTGCCGGACCCCGGCCTCGTCCACGCTCGTCAGCCACAGCCAGCCCATCCGGGTGTCCAGGCGCAGCTCGGGCCCGGGCTGCGCGCGCAGCAGCGCCCCGATCACCGCCGGGCTGCGGCCCGCGTCGATCCGGCCGTGCTCCAGCAGCTCGGTCAAGGCCTGGTCGTCGGCGGTGGCGGCGTGCAGCGGGACCGCGTCGTGCATCACCATCGTCCACCCGGCCGGCAGCCGCAGGTCCGCCTTCATCGCGGGCTCCAGCTCGGCGCAGGTGACCACGTCCAGCGCGGCCGGGCCCGGGATGTGGTGGACCACGGCCTGGTAGGCGGCCAGCGCGGTCACCGCCTGGTTGAAGCGGGTCATCGTCTGCGAGGCGTCCAGCGCGCGATAGTCGACGTCCACCAGCAGGTCCGGCGTCAGCAGGGCGCTGCGCAGCGGCGCGATGTCCTGGCCGTGCAGACCGGTCAGGTCCTGCGGCAGCGCGCGGGCGGTGTGGCGGGCGAACGCGGTCTCGAACTCCCACGGCCGCCGGGTTCGGTCCTGGCGGCAGGCCAGGGCGACCACGTCCACGACCTGGTCGTCCGCGCCGGCCAGCGCCAGCACCCGCTGCTCCCGTACGACGGGGGTGTCCCAGGTGATGCCGTGGCCGGCGGCCAGCGCGCCGGCCGCGCCGCACTCGCCGACCAGCGAGATCCACGCGTCGTTGACCAGCCGCTCGTGCTCCGCTCCCGGGCCGAGGAACCTCGCCCACTCCGAGTCCGGGTCCAACCCGGCCACCCGCAGACCCCCTCGGTCGGCGGCGGCCTGTTGTGGGAAGGCCCGGCCCAGCAGTTCATCCACGCTCACCCCCGGTCCAACGACACAACCCCGCGGGCGGTAGCGGCGGCCCGGACAGGACGAGCCCCGACTCGACCGCGCCCTCCACCCGACCACCGCCCGCGGCCGGACCGGGCCCGGGATCTGGCTGCAAAAACGTACGTTTTTGCAGCTGGATCCGAAGCAGTACAAGGGGCAGTGACCCCTCGTCAAATCGGCTGGCCCACCGAAGGACGGGCGAGGATGATGTCGGGGGTGCGACCGTGCTCAACCTGAAGGGGAGACCCACACGATGCCGCTTGACTGGTCCCGCGTCGGCGCCGGGAACAATGCGCCGCTGGTGCGCCCCCGGGAGATCTTCGCCGCGCTGTCGAAGCGGCCCTGGCCCTACCTGCGGCACGAGCAGGGCGAGGTGCTGGAGAGGTGGTTCGAGCGCCGCACCGACCGGGACGTGGTGATCAAGCAGAACACCGGCGGCGGGAAGACGGTCGCCGGCCTGCTCATCGCGCGCAGCACGCTGAACGAGGGCGTGGGCAAGGCCGTCTACCTCGCGCCGGACACCTACCTGGCCGGGCAGGTGCGGGCGGAAGCGGACCGGCTGGGCCTGGCCGCCACCGGCGACGCGGACGACCTGGCCTTCCGCTCCGGGCAGGCCATCTTGGTGACCACCTTCCAGAAGCTGGTCAACGGCAAGTCCGTCTTCGGGGTCGCCGGGGACGGCCGGCAGGCGATCGACCTGGGCGTCGTCGTCGTCGACGACGCCCACGCGGCCCTGGCCACCGCGGAGGGCCAGTTCCGCCTGACCGTGGTCGCCGACCACCCGGCCTACGCCGAGCTCCTCGCGCTGTTCGCCGACGACCTGGAGCAGCAGTCCCCGAAGGCGTGGGCGGACGTGCGCGCCGACGACTTCACCGCGGTGGTGCGCGTCCCCTTCTGGTCGTGGCAGGCCCGCCAGAGCGAGGTCATGGCCCTGCTGCACCCGCACGCCCAGGACAGGGACTTCAAGTTCGCCTGGCCGCTGATCGCGGACGTGCTGCCGCTGTGCGCGGTCACCGTCACCAGCCGCGGGGTGGAGCTGAAGCCGCCGTGCCTGCCCATCGCGATGATCCCCGCCTTCGACAAGGCCGTCCGCCGGGTGTACCTGACCGCCACGCTCGCCGACGACAGCGTCCTGGTCACCGACCTGGACGCCGACCCGAAGCTGGTGCAGCGGCCGGTCACCCCGGGCAGCGCCTCGGACCTGGGCGACCGCATGATCCTGGCGCCGGTCGCGCTCAACCGCTCCCTGGACGACGAGGCCGTACGGGTCCTGGCCCGGCAGCTCGCCGACGGCGACCGCGACGGCGACAGCGTCCGGGACGCCGAGCCGGTCAACGTGGTCGTGCTCGTCCCCAGCACCAAGGCCGCCGCCGCGTGGCAGCCGTACGCCGACCGCGTCCACTACGTCCGCGACCTTGAGGACGGGGTCGCGGCGCTGAAGGCCGGCCACGTTGGCCTGGTGGTGATGGTCAACAAGTACGACGGCGTCGACCTGCCCGGCGACGCGTGCCGGGTCCTGGTCCTGGACGGCGTCCCGCGCCCGATGGACGCCACCGAGCGCCGCGAAGCCGCCGTGCTCTCCGGCAGCCCCACCCTGCTGGCCCGCCAGATCCAGCGCATCGAGCAGGGCATGGGCCGGGGAGTGCGCGACAGCGAGGACCACTGCGTGGTCCTGCTGCTCGGCAGCGACCTCGCGGTGGCCACCCACGACCCGCGCCAGCGCGCGCTGCTCTCCCCGGCCACCCGGGCGCAGGTCGAGCTCAGCCGCGACATCGCCGACCAGATCCAGGGGGAGGGCCTGGACTCCCTGCGCAGCGCGATCGGCGCGTGCCTGGACCGGGACCCCCAGTGGGTGGCGGCCAGCCGCCGGGCCCTGGCGGAGATCCGCTACGCCGACAGCGGCGTCGTACGGCCGGAGGCCATCGCCTCCCGGGAGGCGTTCGACCTGGCGGTCACCGGCCGCCAGCGCGACGCCGCCGACGCGATGCAGCGCGCCACCACCGAGGTCGAGGACCCCGCCGTCCGCGGGTTGCTGCTGGAGCAGCGGGCCGCCTACCTGAACCACGTCGACCCCACCGCGGCGCAGCGCATGCTGGCCAAGGCCTCGGAGCAGAACCCGTTCGTGCTGCGCCCGGCCGCCGGGGTGCAGCCGGCGAAGCTGCGGGCCGCGGCCGTGCAGGCGAAGGCGGCAGCGGAGTTCCTGGACCAGGAGTACGGCGACGGCATGGCGCTGGTGCTCGGTGTGAAGGCGCTGCTGGACGGGGTCGTCTGGGGCGACCCCGAGCGCTCCGACGACGCGGAGGCGGCCTGGATGCGGCTCGGGCTCCACCTCGGCGTGACCAGCACCCGCCCGGAGAAGCTGTACGGGAAGGGCCCGGACAACTTGTGGGTGCTCAGCGACGAGCGGCACGCGGTGATCGAGCTGAAGACCGGGTGCGGCACCGACACGATCGCCAAGAGCGACCTGGACCAGCTGGGCGGCAGCGTCCGCTGGGACGCGAAGGCCTACAGCGGCGTCACGTCGCTGGCGGTCATGGTGCACCCCAGCGCGGTGCCCCACGACCTCGGCACCGCCGTGGACGGCATGCGGGTCGTCACCCCCGCCAAGTGGGAGGCGTTGAAGAAAGCGGTCACCGCCTTCGCGGTCGCCCTCGCCGACGGGAACGGCCGCTGGCGCGACGAGCAGGCCGTCGCCGAGCAGCTGGCCGCCGGCAAGCTGCTGGCGGGCAACTTCTTCCAGACCTACGCCGAGGCGCCGAAGCCGGCCGCCTGACGGGCGACTCGCCCGGCGGGCCGAGCAACAGCCGGCCCGCCGGGTGTCGGCCCCGGCCCGCCCGGCGCCCAGGGCCGCGGCCTGCTCGCACAGCCGGCCGTCACCGGCCCCGGCGCACCGAGCCACCGAGCCGGTGCCCTCGGGGGTCGACCCGGGCGTGCAGTTCCAGAAGGGCGGGCCCGCCCCCGGCGGCCCGCCCTCCTCGGCTCAGCTCGCGTGCCGCCCCCGCTTCGTCGGCCGCTGTTCCAGATCCGGCCGCACCTTGTACGACGGTACGATCGGCCGCTCTTCGTGGTGCGGGCACTCCTCACCCCGCTCGAGGTACTCGCGGTGCTTGTGCGTCTGGGTGCAGAACTTCCGGGTTCCCTTGGTGACCGCCGTGTACCCGTACTCCAGCGGGCCGCGCGGCGACGGCACCGCCGCGGGTGGCTCCACCGCTGGGGCCGGCCGGGGCTGGCGCGGGGTCGGCACCTCCTCGACCCGGGCGACCGACACCGACTCGGTGCGCTTGCCGCTCTTGCGCTTCTTGCCCTTGGCCCGGTTGTCCGGCAGCTCCACCACGACCTGTTCAGCCACGGCGACGAGCTGGCCGGGTGCCCGCCGGGGGTCGGTCAGCCGGTCCCAGCACGCGAACACCACCCGGGCCCAGGGCCACCGGCTGGCCGGGGACGGTGCGGCCGGCAGGTGCGCGCCGATCGGCACGACCATTTCTCCCGCCCGGACCAGCGGCAGCTCCTTCTGGCCGATCAGGGAGGGCGTCCAGAACGTCAGCCACAGGAACTCGACCTGCGGCTGTTCCACCAGGAAGCCCACCGACCGGTCGCGGCCCCGCGCGTCCTGCGCGTCCCGCGCCTCCCACTTGCCGTTGAAGTAGCGCTTCCGGTCCCCCTCGATGGGCTGCATGTCGGTGTGCCACCACGCCGGCCGGCCGAACGGCGCGGCAACGGGCAGTGCGGTGGCGTCCGGGTGCGGGGACCAGTCCGCCCGCCACGGGCCCCAGGACACCGCCACGACGGGCCGACTGCCCGCCCGGCCGATCGCGCGCTCGAACTGCATGAATCCCATGCCGCGCCGGCCCGGCACCCGGTCCCACGTGACCGGCAGCTCGCGCGCGTCGACGCGCTGCGCGGTAGCCAGGCGGGTCAGCCGCTCGTCGATCAGCCACACCGCGCCGGTCAGCAGCCGCTCGTCCTCCTGCCCCAGCAGGATCTGCGCCGCCTCGAGCGGGGAGTCCACCGCGGGCCCGAGCGTCATCTCGGGAAGGATCTCGGCCGTCGCCGCCACGGAGTCTGCGGTGAGCAGTTGGCGGCGCAGTTTGGCCCGCCAGCGCGAGGTCACCGCGGTGACGGGCTGGTGGAAGTCGAAGTGGTCGGCCGGGTCGGCCTCCAGCGGCTCGGTTCCGTGGTTCGGGTAGGGCGGCAGGACGACGCCGGCCGGGTCCATCGGCTCGCCGAACCCCGCTACTTCCAGCGCCCCCGCCAGCTCGGTGCGGGCCTGCGCGGCGTCGTGCTCGGCGCGGGCGGTGAACGCGGCGGCCGCGATCGAGGCGGTCTGCACCACCGGGTTGGCCAGTTCTGGGCGCATCCCGAGCGCGGGGCGCAGTACGGTCGTCGCCGCGTCCCAGCGGCCCCGCAGCCGCGCCTCGGCCAGCGCTGTGTCCAGCAGCTCGACGGCCGCCCGGACCAGCGCCCAGGCGTCGTCGGCCTTGCGGCCCAGCGGTCCCTTCGCCGAGCGGGCGTTCTCCATCCACACGGCGCGGTCGCTGGTGCCCGTGACGCGGTGCAGGTCCGGCTGGCCGCCGGGCAGCCGGTAGTCGGCCGGGGCGAGGTCTTCGATCCGGCCGAGGATCGCGGCCGTCACCTGGTCGTGGATGCCGGACCGCACCGCATGGCCGGTGATCTCGTTGACCAGCTCGTCGTCGGCGCGCCCGGCCGCATCGACCAGGACGTCGGCCAGCGCCGGGGCCAGGTCGTCGGGCTTCCCGGCCCGGTGCGAGCGGATCCGCTCCAGCAGCTCTCCCATGCCGGCCAGCTGCTCCACCTCGGCGCCGTCCAGCGGGCCGCGCCGGGCCTTGCCGGCCAGCTCACCGACCGCCTCGGCGGCCAGCTTCTCCATCTCGCCCAGGTCCACCCCATTCAGCCGGGCCAGCTGCAGCACCGCTTCCACGCAGTCGCGGTTCTCGCCGGCCCGGTCCAGCAGGGTGTGGATGCGGCCGGTGCCCATCATGTCGGACACCAGGCGCCCGTAGGAGGGGACGGCCGCCTCGGCGAGCATGGACAGCAGCGGGAACGCGATCTTCTCGTCCTCGCGGAACTGCGAGGCGAAGCCCTGCGCGACGGCGTCGAGCGCCCGCTCCGTGTCGGTGCGCGGGAAGGTGGTGTACAGGCCGACGGCCTTCTGCATCGTGCTCCGGCACCGCTCGGCGTCCGGCCAGTTCTCCTCCGCACGGTGGAGCGGGCGCTCGGTGGCGACTGCGTGGCGCAGGAACTCGTCCCGGTCTCGGCAGCGAGTCAGCCGGGCGATGTCGGGGATGCCGGAGCCGGTGCGCTCGTCGTCGGTGGCGCCGTGGCAGATCGCGGAGACGAGAAGCGCACCGACACGGCCGACGTGGTTGCTGCGGGCGGCCTTGAGGATCACCTGGGCGGCGGTCGGGTAGTCGTGGGCGCGGATCGCATCGACGAGCTGGCCGGTGGCGGTGGCCGCCGGATCGTGGCTGGGGCGCGGCAGGGGTGTGGTCAACGGCGTGGTCCATTCGCGTTCGGATAGGGGCCCGCCATCGCATTGTGTCGGGCGTCGGTGACAGTCGGTCAGGCTTTGAGTGCGGTCGGCGCCTCACGGATTCACCTCGTGGGGCCGGCCCCCGGCCCCGGAGTGCCGCAATCTCCACCGGTCGTCGGCCGCGGAGGCCTTCCGGGGCAGCGCGTCGGCCGGCCGGGGGCGCCGACCCGGGCGGCACCTACGGCCAGGGAGCGGGCAGCGTCGGATCGTCTGCTTCTTCGCGCTGCTGGTCGACGCGGTCGGCCGCGTCGCGGCGGGCTCGGTGCCACTGGTCGCTCTCGTGCCCGCTGGGCCGTTGGCAGCGCCTGCCCGCGCCTGCGCGGCAGCGCGGACAGGTGATCGAGCCCGGACAGGTGTACCCGTCGCTGAGCGAGTCGCAGGTGGGGCATGGCCCGCCGGGCAGCGGGTCGCCGGAGCGTTGCACCAGGACTCCGGCGGCGAGCAGCTCCCGGTACTGCCGGTGGTACACCGGGGCCGGGACCGGCTGGAAGACCGCGGGCCGGCCCCGGCCCCGATCACCGTCCGGCACGGGCCGAGTCCTGCCGGCGCCGTCCCGGCACCGGCACGGCGCCGATGGCCGTGATCGTGGACAGCACGTGGCGCATCGCGCCGATACCGCCCACCCCGGCCAGCGGCCGCCCGGCCTTCGGCCAGACCTGCGCGACGAGGTCGGCGTAGGCGGCCGGGGCCAGCACGGTCACCTCGGCCCGCTCGATACCCAGGGCCGCGGCCTGCTCGCGCAGCCGATCGGCCGTCACCGACCCCGGCTCACCGAGCCGGTGCTCGTACGGGGCGATGCGGGTGTCCAGCTCGAGCAGGCCGTGCAAGCCGGACAGCACCAGCACCCGGCCGCCGGTGCGGGTGAGCGCCTGCGCGGCCCGCCGACACGCCCAGTGCAGCGATCCCGTGTAGAGGTCGCGGACCGCCACCGGATGGTCGCTCGTCTGCTTGCCGGCGCTGCAGCCGACGATCACCACCCCGGGGGCGGGCGGGGCGGTCCGGCCGCCGGTCTTGGCCTCCAGCTCGGCCAGGGCCGCGAAGCCCTTGGGGGTCATCGTCTTGGTGCCGTCCGGGTTGCGGACCACCAGGAGGTCGGCGACCAGCTTGTCGAGGGCCGCTCCGTGGCCGTCGACCAGGCCCTGCTCGTTGGCGCGCAGGATCTTCGCGCCGGTGGGGGACAGGTCGTACTCGCTCATGCGGCGACTCCGTTCTGCGCAAGCACGGACTGGGGCTGGGACTTGCGGGCGAAGGCGCCTTCGGCGGTGGGCCAGATCAGGGTGATGCCGTACTGGGCGGCCAGGAGCCGCAGGTCGCGGTCCGGCTGCTCGGCCAGCAGCAGGGCCCGGCCGACACCCGGATCGGCGTAGCGGGCCAAGTCGTCGAGCAGCCCCACGGCCCGGTGCAGGGTGTCGCGGCTGCCGTCGGCCACCACGGTGACCAGTTCGTTGGCGGTCAAGTCGTACAGGTCGGAGCTGATGGCGGTGAGGTCGCCGGCGGGCGTGACCACCAGCCGGGCCAGGCTGTGGCCGCGCTGGCGCTGCCGCTGGCAGTACCGGGCCAGCAGTTGGGCGCCGGCCGGAGCCCGGCGGTCACCGGCGGCGTGCAGCAGCTGCGGGTCCAGAGCCGTCTGCTCGACGCGCGGCCTCCCGCGCGGCGCGTCGACCGTGGAGCGCACGCCGGTGGGCGCACCGTCCAGCGGCACCAGCCGGAAGACCATGCCGCGGATGGGTCCGAACTCGCCGGGCAGATCGGCGTGGACGTAGGGAAGGTCGGGGTCGACGGCGTACCGGCCCAGGTAGCGGGGGTCGCCGTCAGGGAGGTGGTGGAACAGCCGCAGCGTCTGGTCCGTGCGGCGGCGGCCCAGCAGTGCGGCGTTGCCCTGGGCGATGCGGTGGTGGCCTTCGCGGCTGCCCTCCCCGGTGAACATGTACCTGTGGCCGGTCCAGCCGTCGTGGACGGAGGACGCGTCGCTGATCAGCAGCAGGTGCTCGGTCCGGGAGGGCCGGATGCGGCCCTGCAGGCGGCCGCCGTAGCGGTTGGGCAGGTCCTTGAGCGGCACCGTGGCGCCGATCGGCAGGTCCCAGTCCATTGATCGTCTCCTAGGGTCAGCGCTCGGGGCGGCGCGGTGGCGGGTAGGTGGTGGCGGCCATCCGGATGCGCGTGCGCCGGGGGCCGATGGTGCGGGCGTAGCGGTGGTTGCCGCCGTGGTGGAGCGTGGTGGCGCCGATCTCGGCGAGCGCTCCGGCCAGCCAGGCGGCGCCGTCCTCCCCGGCCGCCCGGGGGCGGGCTCCGAAGGAGACCAGGCGGCGGGCGACTCCCCGTCCGCCCGGCTCGTCCTGGCGGACCTTGGCGGCGGCCCGGTCGTTGAGCACGGTGGCGTCGGGCAGCACCGTCAGCCGGCGCGGCCGGGTCCGGCCGAGGTAGTCGAACCCCTGGACCGCGTACACGTGACCTACGTGGCCGGGGGAGAGCTGCTGGGGCCCGTCCGGGGTGCTGCGCACCCGCGGGTACGGATCGGAATGCGCGAGAACTCCCCGTACGCCCAGGCGGGCCGCGCGGTCGAACGCGCGGGCGCAGAACCAGCTCTCGGCGTTGGACTCGGCCCGGTCCAGCAGGACCAGGCGGCTGAGTTCGAGGCTCTCGCGGTAGGGGACGAGGTCGTCGAAGACGGTGGTGAGCACCGCCTCGTTCATCGGTATACCGAGGGCGAGGACACCGAGCAGCCGCCCGCCCGGCGGCTCGCCGGGGCCGGGCTCCTCGTCGAGGCGCTGGAGGCCGAACGACATGCGTACGGCGGGCCATGAGCCGCTGTAGTGGTGCTCCCGGACGAAGCTGCTGGCCGGTCCCTGCTCCAGCGGCACGCAGCGGTGCAGCGCCGGGTCGAAGCCCCCGTCGCTCGTGCGCAACCAGGTGGGCTGACGGCGGTTCCAGCGCTGGCACCACCCGGCGGCGCCCGGCGGCGTCAGTTCGAGCTGCTCGGGCCGGCCGTGGCCCGTCACCGGCTGCTCGGGGTGCTGTCGGGCTCCCGGCCGGGGAAGGAGCCGGCGAGCCAGGCGCGCAGCCCGGCCTCGTCCTTGCACTCGGCGGCCAGGAAGGCGAGTTGGGCGGCGGTGCCGCCGTTGTTGACCGCGCTCGCGCGGCCGGAGAAGAGGTCGTGGACGAGGTCGTCGAGGTCCTCGTCGCCGAGCGCGAAGTCGGCCGTCAGCCGGTCGATCTGCGCATCGGTCAGCACAACGGTGTCGGTGGTGTCGGTGGTCATGATCATCGGTTTCTCGTTCAGGATGCGGTGGCCAGGGCCTGCTGGCGGCGGCGCAGTTCGGCCAGCGGCAGGGGACGGCGGACGCCGTCGCGCTGCTCGCGCAGGATCGCGACGTCGCCGAGTTCCTCGCGCAGCCGCTGCTCCTCGGCTTCCGCCCGGGCGAACTCCTCCGGGAAGAGCTGGAGAGTGCGGCGCCACTGGCGCTGACCTGCCTTGACGCACAGGCCAAAGCAGTTGTTGTGGTCGTAGCCGAGCTCGTAGAGCTCGGGGATCGCGATGCCCAGACTCCGGGCCTCGGCGAACAGGTCTGCCTTCGTCAGCTCGGGCTCGTCGTGCAGCGGGTAGAACACCTGCCACGGCCGCCAGCCGGCCGTGATGGCGCGGGCGCGGGCCTGGTCGCGGCGGGAGTTGTCCAGGCCGATGTAGAGCCGGTCGCGGGCGGGGTCGGCGTTCTCCTCCAACCAGCGCAGACACGGTTTGATCTTGAGTTCGAGGCTGCAGTGAGCAAGCCGGGAATTCCCGAGCCAGCGCTTGTCCGCGAACACCTCCCAAGGGGTGCGCCCGTCGCATACCCGGGTCAGCGGCACCTCGAGCAGGGCGGCCGCCTCCCGGCTGAAACGCCACAGGTCGGGGTGCTCGGCGAGGGTGTCCGCGATGAGCAGGACCAGCTCCTCGCTGCGGCGGCGGGCCAGGGCGGCCACCCGGGTGGCCACGGCGAAGGAGGCGATCCCGCCGCTGAACTGGACGATGTGCGCGACCGGCCCGGTGGCGGGCGGTGCGGGAGCGGCAGCCGGACGGCCGCCGGTCAAGGTGGTGGTCATGGTGGTGGTCCCGAAGGGGTTGGGGGGTGCGCGGGCACGCCGGCGCGCGGGCGCAGCGCAGGACGCGGGCAGCAGAGGAGGAGGAGAGGGGGGTGTCGAGGGTGTCGACGTCAGTCGAGGGTGCGCGCGGGCAGGCACAGGCCGGCGGGCGTCGCGACGAAGTGCGGATCGCGTTCGACGAGCAGCGGGCCCTGGACACGGCCGCGGGGCCGGCGCATGAGACGGGGAGCCAGGACGCACTCCTCGAGCTCGCCGAGAAGGAACTCGCCCCACTGCCCGAGCAACGTTCCGCAGCGGTGCCAGCCGTACGCCTTGCCGGTGGTGGGGTCCAACTCGGCGACGTACCAGTCGTAGTCCTCGACCGGGGCGCGGTAGTGGATGTGGAGGGTGCGCGCGTCCTGCGGGATGCCGCCGGTGGCGTTGAGCGCGGGGATGAGCGCGAGTTCGTGGAACGGCGGGTAGAAGTCGTCCTGACGCAGGTCGCGGTGGATCTCGGGCATCACCTCCCACGGCCCGGCGGGGAGGATGACGCTGCCGTTGACGATGCGGACGGTGGGGTCCATGGGGGTGGTTCTTCCTGTTGGTGGTGGTCGTGGTGGCCGCTCCAGGGTTTGCCCTCCCTGTTTCGACATTCATTAACCTACTCGAATCGTTCGGCATGGATCAAGACGGTTGAGGTTCAGGCCCCGCCCCCGGCGCGGGGGCTGCACCGCGGCCGGCCGCCCGGGCTGCGGCCCGCCGCCCGGACGGCCGGGCCGGTCACGCTGCGGCGGGCAGCGCCGCCGAGGCGACGTCGGCGAGCAGCGCCTCGGCGCGTACCTGCTCCAGAGCGGGCAGCTCCTCGGGCCACAGGCTGTGACCCAGGCGGTAGGCGAACGTCCAGGCGTCCATCTGGGTCCGAAAGGCGTCCAAGTCGCCGACGGTGAGCGTCAGGGCGCCCAGCTGGAGGCGGATCTGACCGGCGCCGGTGGGGCTGGCCTCGGCCGGGCGGGCGTCCACGTGGACGCCGTGCACGGGACCGGCGAACGTCAGGTGCCCGGAGAACTGCACGTCGTCCATGCCGGGGGCGCGCTGGGCGACCCGGGCGGCGTCGAAGGTGCTGGCGGCGAGGCGCTCGGCGTCGAGCCAGGCGCGGCAGGCGGCGAGGAGGGCGTGGGGGTGGCGAAAGCGCAGGCGGGCGGAGGGCATGGTGAGGAAGACCTCGCGGCCCAGCTGCACGGCCTGGACCTCGTGGGTGCCGACCAGGTAGACGGAGAGGGTGGCGCGGTGCCCGGTGACGGTGCTCATTCTCGACTCCTTGCTGGGGTTCATGGTGGCCGATCCCGGGGTTGCCCTCCCCGTTCCGACATGTACTAATCTACCCGCTCGGGGTGGTGGTGTCAACAGGACTGGAGGTGGTGGGGGCGTCCTCACGGGACGCCCCCACCACCATCCGGCCTCGTCAGGCCGCCGCCGGAAGGTCGTTCAGCTCCCCGCCCTCGTCCACCGGGGCCGCCGGCTGCTCCTCCATCACCGCCACGTCCGCCGTCTCGTGCTCGTCGCCCTCCTCGTCCCCGTCCTGCTCCTCGTCCTCGGAGTCCGCCTCGTCCTCCTCGTCGGTGACCGCGTACAGGCCCCGGTCCTCCTGCGGCGGGTTGTCCCGCTTCTCGCGCTCCTCGCGCAGCTCGGCGAGCAGGTCGATCTCCGGCTCGGCGAAATCGTGCCCGTACGCGCTCAGCAGCTCCAGCCAGGCGATCGCCCAGTCGAGGTCGAACGCCCAGTTCCGCTTCTGAAGGTTCACCTCGGCCATCACGGCAAGCTCGGCGAACATCATCAGGGGGAGCCGGTGCTCCGGAGTCCGGCTGATCCGCCGCGCCATCAGCTCGACGGGGTCCTGGTCCTTGGCGGGGGACGCGCCGATGATGCGCAGGACCTCCGCCTCGAAGCCGTCACTCGACCCCCGGTCGAAGGCGTAGGCGAACATCTGGGTCATGGTCGCCTTGCAGAGGCCCTTGGGGGTCTTGGCGGCGCGGGCGAGCTTGGTGATGAACTCCACGCGGATCTTCGCGGCGATCCGCAGCGCCTCCTCACGCTCGGCCTTCGCCTTGGCCTCGGCCGCCTGCGCCGCGCTCTCCTCCGCGCTCATGTGCCGGTAGTAGACGGTGACTTCGTGCCCGTAGCGGCGCGGCTCCCGGCAGACGTAGACGACGTAGCCGCGATCGTCCAGGTAGGCCGCGTGCCCGGCGCAGTCGGCGTGGGAGTCCTCGTTGTACGGCTCGCCCTCGGGGTCGTTGAGCTTCGACAGAGCCAGCGCCACGGCGCCGTACCCCGCCGGCTCGGGGACGACGGGGGTTCCAGCCTCGTGCAGCTCCTTGCGCGACTCCGCCTTGCGCTGCCGGATGTTCCGGCGGTTCTCCGCGCTGTCCAGCGCGTAGCGCAGGTTGCCGCCCTCGCTGGCCGTCTTGAGCAGCTTGGCGTACTCCTTGGGGTCGTCCTCGAACTCGCTGATCCGCTGGCCCTGTTCGATGGAGAGCTGACCGAGGTCGGCCGCGTCCCGGGCCGCCTTGGGGAGCTTGTGCAGCCGCAGGGACTCGCGGACCGTCTCCTCGTCCTGGGCGACCTCGGCGGCGATCTCCTCCACGTTCAGCCCTTCCAGGGCGAGCTGGTCGTAGACGGCCGCGATCTCGCTGGGCTTCATCTCGGTGCGGTGGATGTTCTCGCTGAGGGCCTGGATGAGCCGGACGGCGGTGCTGCTGATGTTCGTGCGCACCAGGGCGGGGATCAGCTCGTGCTCGGCGACCAGCGAGGCGGCGTGCCGGTGGTTGCCGAACACCAGGTCGTACATGCCGTCGCCGATCTCGGCCACGGTCACCGGCTCCAGCACGCCGTGCTTCTTCACGGAGGCCAGGAAGTCGGGTGCGAGATCGACGGGGCGGATCTTCCGCTCGGAGACGATCTTCCGGGGGTCGATCAGGGCCAGGACCAGGTCGTAGTCCGGCTGGCTCTCGACGCTGGCGGTGGGCTCGGTCTCGATGGTCTCGATGGCCTGGGGGGTCTCGACTGCGGTGGTCACGGCTTCTCCTCGGTGTGGTTCGCGGCGTCCGGCCCGGGGTTTGCCCTCCCCGTTCCGACATGCACTAATCTACTCTTCATGGGAAGGATTGTCAACCTCCCCACCCCGCCCGGCGAGCCGCCAGGCGGGGCAGCGCGGCGCTACGCGCCGACCGGGACGAGGGCCTCGGCGGGCAGCAATGCGGCCCAACTGGCGGCCTCGGCCTCGAGCCGGGCGGCCTCGGCCTGGGCGTCCAGGATGCGGCGCAGCACGCCCTCCCGGCGGGCCTCCAGGTCCGCGATGCGCACCGGGGCGACGGCGGCGGCCCTGGCCCGGATCAGGGCCGACCGGTCCGGGCGCGCCGCGTGGTGGCGGGCCACGGCGGCGACCAACTGGGCGGCGGCCAGGTTGACCCGGTCGGTGACCGTGGTGGCGGCATACAGGTCCCGGGAGGCCGAACGCCGCAGGCGGGCCGGGCGCTCCATCCAGACGTGCCAGCCGAAGCCCCAGTCCGAGCGGGTGGCGATGAGGCGTTCCATGTGCGACAGGCGGACGCGAGCCCGGCCGGCGAGCGCGATCCCGTGCACCAGTGGGTGCCCGGTCCAGCCGGTGATCCCGTCCGGGGCGGCCTGCGGCCCGGCCGGTCGGCCGTAGACGATCTCCAGGCGGTCGGCATCCTCGGCATCGGGGATCAGGGTGAACACTCCCGCGCCGGTCAGGCGGTAGCCGCTCGTGCCGCAACTCCAGTCCGTGGTGAGCTCTGCGGGCAGACGCGTTCCGGCCGGAGTGGTCAGATAGATCACGGCTTCTCCTCGATGGTGGTCGTGGTGGCCGATCCCGGGGTTTGCCCTCCCCGTTTCGACATTAACTATTCTACCCAATCGGGGCAGGCTTCGCCACCTCCTCGTCCGTGTAGTACGTCTCGCCGCGAGTCAGCGCCTCCTGCAACGAAGGGTCCTCGCCTTCGGCGGCCAGGAAAAACATCAGGTCGCCGAGGAGGTCGGCCAGCAGGGTCTGCCAGTCGCCGACCTCGTCCAGCGGGGTGTCGCCGCAGGTCTGCGCGTAGGTACGGAGTGCAGCACGGGCCCGCTCGGGTGCCTGGGTGATCATGAGCTACTGCCTTTCGTTGGTGGGTGGGTGTGTCGGGGTGGGTGCTCGGCCGCGTACGGGTTGGTCCCGTGGACTGTTCCCCCGGCCCCCCGGCGAAATGAGATCTTGGGGGCGGTGAGCGGCCGGAGGTCAAGCGCGGGAGGGAGTACCGCAGCCGGTAGAGCGACGAAGGAGCGGGCCGGCGAGGACACGGACCGGAGCGCTTGACCGCAGGCCGCGCGCCCCCAAAATCGAAAAGCCGGGAGGTCGGGGAGAAGCGCCGGGCGGGCCGCAGCGAAGCGAAGGCCCGGCCGGCGGGCAGCGCCCGGCGAAGCCGGGCACCACCCGGCGCAACGCGCCGGCCCATCGAAGGGCCGGCGTCGGAGTGCGCTTTAGCTGAAGACTCCGGCGTCGATGCCTTGCACGCGGGCCAGGCGGCGCCAGGGGCGGGCTAGATTCAGGCCGGTGGCGATGACGGGGTCAGCCGTATCGAGGTCGAGGTCGGTCACCGTCACCGCGGAGCGGTTCTCGGCTGGGCAGTGGGCGAGAACCGCTCCGCCTGGGGCAATGACCCCAGCCGGAGCGGTAGCCCCGTACTGGGCCGGCACGCTGTAGCCGAGCCAGAAGTTGAAGAGGGTGCCGTAGGACTTCGCCAGGTCGGCACGCATCGCGTCGTCGACCATCACCGACAACAACACACAGTCCACGTCCATCGACTCGTACTGCACGAACAGCTCGTGGAAGTTCGCCTCTACGCACAACGCCACGCCGAAGCGCCACCCGTCGACCTCGAAGACCACTGGATCCGCCCCGGGGGAGTACAGGCGGGTGCGCTCGGTGTTGGACAAGATCCGCTTGTCGTAGCAGGCGACCACCTCGCCCTGGTCGGAAACCACGAGCAGGCTGTTGCGCGGCCTTGCCGACTCGATGGGGCGGATAGTGCCGAACGCCGTCCACAGACCCAGCTCGCCGGCCAGGGCGCGGATCGCCTCCCCTTCCTCTTGCAGGACGTCCCAGCGCGTGGCGGACCAGTCCACGTGTCCGGCGCAGCTGGCCGGGTCGGTCGGCATGGTCCGCGGGTTGGGGTAGACCAGGGCCCCTTCGGGGAACTGCACGAGGCGGGCGCCGGCATCGGCGGCTTCGCGCATCAGCTGGCGGATCTCCTGGCCGCTGGCGCGCAGCAGCTCCGGGTCGGACGGGTCCTCGGGAACCCTGCTCTGCGCAACGGCCAGGCGCAGCGTCCGCGCGGCGTGGGCGTGATGGGGCAGTACGCTCTGCTGATTCATGGAACTCCTATCCGATTGATACCTACCCCCACGCCGGCCTGCCCACGTAGCCGCTGGCCCAGCCCTATCCCTCTCGCTTGGTCCAGCAGCCCTGGTCGGACGGCTCACGGGCCACGCTGTCGGTGGAGCAGGCAGGTGGGCGCCAGCCGAGAACCTCAGTTAGGGGCTTGCCGGAGTTCCGTTGACCGGCAGCTGCTGGTTCGGCATTAGGCAGCTGCCTGCACAGCCTCCAGGAATTCACCGACGCCGGGCGTCCGGCTGTAGGGCTCGAGCGTGCCGCTCAGGCTCGTGATCTGCCGAATGCAGCGGGTCGCGCCGATGTGCTGGGCGAGTACGAGAGCTTGACGCGCAGTGGCGGCGGCATTGTCGATCTCGCCTTGCCGAATCAGGCTCTCGGCCTCGTACGTGAGGAAGACAGCCCGGGTCTTGTCCCGGCTGCCGGGCAGCAGGCTGACGCCCTGGGCGATCTGCTGGTGAGCCGGGCGCGGCTCCCCGAGGTCGATGAGGCAGCGGCCGGTGTCCACGGCGAGGTCGGCGGCGCCCATCCAGGAGCACCAGGCGGGCGGGGTGCCGGTGGCGATGTTCAGGCAGTGCTCGGCGGCGTCGAGCGAGCGGCGGCTGGCACGGGCTTCGCCGACCATCGCCAAGGCGCGGGCCTTGCGCAGGTTCAGCAGCGAGCGTGCGGTGCGGTCCTGGGTGCGTGTCAGGGCGCGGTCGAGCACGGCGACGGCAGGTGAGGCGTCGCCGAGCCACATGCTCTGGTAGGCGAGGTCGGAGAGGATTCCGGCACCGCGGTCCGTGTCACCGGCATGATGGGCGGCGTGCAGGGCTGCGCTCCAGTAGTGGGCAGCGGCGGTGTGGTGCTCGTTGTCGAACTGGTACCAGCCGATCGTCTGCGCGAGTGCGGAGGCGAGCAGTTGGAGGCGGATGCCGACCTGCTGGGTGTAGGCGGCACCTTCGAGAAGGCCGACCACGGTGTCGTAGTAGCTGTCGAGGAGCTGTGCGGTGTGCTGGCGGTCGGCAGTGGCCATGCTGGTGAGCTGGTAGACGCTGGTCTCCAGCCAGGTGACGAACTCGGGGGCCACCTCCTTGCCGTCGTGAGCGGCCGCGGCCAGGGCGGGGTCGACAGTGGCCCACTGGTGAGCGAGGGTCACGAGGGCGGCTGGGGCGAGCCCCAGGAGGGTGCGGCGGTTGAGCATGGCGCGGCGGGGGGCCTCTCTGAGGGCGGCGACCGTGTCTCCCGTGCCCAGGAGCATCAGCGGCGCTTCGTTCCCGGGCAGCCAGTACGGCCAGCCCAGGAGCGGGACGAGTTCGGGATCGACACCGAGGGCTTCGGCCATCAGCTGCTGGGACCAGGTGCTCGGGGGGTTCGAGCTGGGCTGCTCCCAGGTGAAGATCTGCTGCTTGGTCGTGCCGGCCCGGCGGTCGTGGCGGCGTGCTGCAGCTCTCATCGCCGACGCCAGATCGGCCATCGACATGCCCGTCACGGCGCGGGCGACGGCGATCGGGTGCTGGATCCTGTGCACATCCACGGACCCATCTCAGCACCACCCGGTGCCCGCGCGGGCCGGAACGGGCAGGTTCCATGACCCCTCCATGACGGCCGGGCAAGGGGCCCATGACGCCTCCATGACGGTCGAACACTGGTACGCCGTACGGCGGTTCGACTGTACTCACACCTCCGGGCCGTCTAGGCCCGAGGACGAGCACCGTTCGGAGGTTCGGGGTGGACGACAGGGTGACGGTCGCGGTCAGCGGCCCGGACAACACGGGCAAGACGAAACAGCTGGGCATCCTGGCCCGCCGGCTGGGCGCTGCGGCGACGCCGGCCGGGCCGCTGGACGCACATGACAAGCGCTGGGCGGGGATCAAGGAGCGCGGGATGGGCGCGTGGTGGTGGCAGGACGCACCGGTGGAGGAGGTCGCCGACGTCCTCGCCTCCTCCTACCTCGCCCGCTCCCGCCACCCGCTCACCGCCGGGGCGGTACTGCGGCTGGTGGACCGCGGCATGCCGATGCTGGAGGCATCACTCGCCGCGACCTTGGCGGTCCGCGAGGACCTGGACGCACGGCGGGCCGCCGACCGGGCCCGCCGGCTGCTGGAGCCGTTCACCGACGCGCTGCTGGACGCCGAGGCCAGCGAGCGGAGCATCCTGCTGCTCCACGACGAGAACCCGGAGGTCGGCACCCGCCTGAGCCTGTCGCACGAGAAGACGGTCACCGACACCTACGCCGCCTACCAGCGGCACCTGCACGAGCAGATCCACCGGCTGGCCGACGCCAGCCGCTTCGACGCCGTGGTCCTGGTCGCCGGCCGACCGGTCGTCGCCGTCCAGGACGAGCTGCGCCGCCTGCTGCATCCGCACCACCCGGTCGTGCCCGCCGGATGCCTGCCCGGCGTCGGGGTGGTCGCGCTCGGCGGCCCGTCGGAGAGCGGCAAGAGCAGCGCCGGGGAGTACCTGCGCACCCGCCACGCCCACGACAGGTTGAAGATCGGCTACCTGCTCGAGGCCGCCGCCGCGCACGCCGGCATCCAGGCCCCGTACGCGCTCGCCCCGGTGGTGCGCGCCGAACTACTACTGGACGGCCTCGACCGCTACACCGCGGCGCACCACTACCTCGAGCGACTGACCATCGAGTCCCTGCACGAGTACGACGTCACTGCCGAACTGCGCCGGATGCTCGGCCAGCAGCTGACCGTCGCGTACCTGGAGGCAGCGCCGGAGGTGCGGATGCGCCGCAGCACCGCCGGGGCGGACGACGTCCTGGTGCGCGACGAGGTGAAGCGGTCGAGGGGAGCGGAGCGGATCCGGGAGATCGCCAACGTCGTGATCGACAACAACGGCTCCCGGCTCGCGCTGGAGCGCCAGCTCGACCACCTCGCGCTGGGCGCCGCCTGGCAGACGGCCGCACCGGTGGCCGCCCCGGTGAACACCCTGGGCTTGCCCGTTCACCTGGAGGTGTTCCTGACCGAGCTGCTGGAGCGCACCGCCACCGGCCCCGAGCCGCTGATCGACCTGCTGGCCGTCACCGGTAGCGGCGCCCGCGGCAAGTACCAGCACGGCTGGTCCGACCTGGACGTGTTCGTCATCGCCGACCCGGGCCGAACGCAGGAGCTGCGCCGCCTCCTGGCGGAGGTTCAGGACGAGCTCGGGCAGGTGAAGCTCGGCCTGACCGTCCTGTCCCTCGGCGAGTGCTTCGCCGGCGCGGTCACCTCCCGCCTGCTGCACGTGCTCACCCTGCTCGGCTCCGGGGCGCTCCAGCCCCAGTGGGTCCGCCCCGGGCTGGTGATCCCCGCCCCGCAGCTGGCCGACGACGTGACCGCGAGCGCGAAGGCGGGTGTCCAGGCGGCGGTGGAGATCCGCCGCCAGCTCCTCAAGGGCGCACCCGACCTGCGGGCCCTCTACAAGATCACCGCGCTGCTCGCCAAGGTGCTGCTGCGTTTCGAGGGCGTGGAGCGCTCCGGCGACGACGAAGCCCTGGCCGACCTCGCGCAGCTGGCCGGCAACGCTGCCGCCCTGACCGCGAAGGCCCGCGACGACCGCGGTGCGGCATGCGAGCTGGCGCAGTTGGTCCTCGGCCAGTGGATGGCGACCATGCCCTCCGCCATCGGGGAGAAGGTGTGACGCCGGAGCAGCGGACCTTCCGCAAGAGGATGCCCCGGGACCTGGCGACGGCGGAGGAGTTCGGCTGGCGTCAGCTCGCCGGCCGCCTCCAGGTCCCGGCCCTGCACGCGCGCCTTGAGGTCGACGCGACCCGCGATGACCTGGTGTACGAGGACGTGTTCGCCTCCGGCCGGGCCGGGCACCTGCTCGGCGACCTCATCGCCCTCGCCGACCACGACCCCACCGCGCTGGATGCGGTCACCGACCTGGTCGACGCCGTCTGCGACGACCTCATCGGCGCGGTGGCCACCAGCGGCCGCACCGCCCCCCTCGCCGAGTGCGTCCCCGGCCTGTACGCCGACCGCCTGCGCCCCGGCGGCCGCATCGACGCCTGGTGGCTCGATCCCGATCTCACCCTCACCACGGCGGACGGCCCGGACCTGCCCGCCGTACGGGACCTGGCTGGCTACACCTTCACGGTCAACGGCACCCGGCTGGCCCTGGACGTCCCCGCAGCGATCCACGCCGCCCGCACCGCCCTCAACCCGACCAGCCGCTGGGCCACCGCCCTCACCCAGGGCGACCCCACCGAACCCAACATCGTCAGCACCGCCTCCGGGGCGTGCTGGCTCGACTTCGAGTACGCCGGCCGCAACACCATCGCCGGGGAGAGCGCCAACCTGCTGTGGTACCTGCTCGCCCTCGGCGGCTGGCTGGTCCCCCTCCACCAGCGCGACACCTACGTCCGCACCCTGCGCCTGCACCTGCCCCCGGCCGCGGTCCCCGCTGTCCACCACGCCGAGATCTCCACCCACCACCGCCACCTCGACCTCGCCTACACCTGGGCCGCCGGCCCCGGCCGCCGCGCCGCCCTCGCCCGCCTGCTGATCCGTCTCACCGGCGACCTCGGCGCCGCTGCCGGTCTCCCGGCCGGCCGGGAGCTGGAGGCGCTGCGCCCCTTCCTGACCGCACGGATCCTCGGTGTGATCCCGCCCAGGTCCCTCGGCGACGACGAGTTGCTGCTCGTCATGGCCAAGCTCGCCGAGACCCAGCACCTCGCCGACCAGCTCGTCCGCACCGACCCGATGTCCGCATCCGCCCCTGCGTCCCTGGAGCTGCTGTGACCCTCACCTCCACCGAGCTGCCCCTCGCCACCCGTCCCCTCCAGGGCCGCACCGCCCTGATCACCGGGGCGGCGACCGGGATCGGAGCCGCCACCGCCCGCGCCCTCGCCGCGGCCGGCGCCATCGTCGCCATCGCCCACCTCGACCAGATCGACCAGGCCGGCGAAGTCCTCGACGCCGTCCGCCGGACCGGCTCCAACGGCATCGAGATCAGCGCCGACCTCACCGATCCTGACGCCGTCGCCATGATGGCCAGCCAGATCCGCAACGAGCTCGGCCCGGTGGACATCCTCGTCAACAACGCCGGCGCCTACCCGAGGATCGAGTGGGCGGACACCGACGAGGACGTCTGGGCCACGGCACTCAGCATCAACCTGACCGCGCACTACCGCACCTGCCGCGCCTTCACCCCCGCCATGATCGAGCGCGGCTGGGGGCGGATCATCAACGTCTCCTCCGTCAACGCGCGCCTCGGCCGCCCCGGACTGACCGCCTACAGCACGGCCAAGGCCGGAATCCTCGGCCTCACCCCGTCGCTGGCCAGGGAACTTGGCCACCACGGCATCACGGTGAACACTGTCCTCCCGGGAGCAATCCAGGTCTCGGCCGAGAACGGCCTCCCCGCGCACCACCGTGCCCGGCCCGAGGACCAGATCGCCCGCCAGTGCGTCCCCCGCCGGGGCCAGCCCGAGGACGTCGCCGCCGCCATCGCCTTCCTCGCCAGCCCCAGCGCATCGTTCATCACCGCCCAGTCGTTGAGCATCGACGGCGGCTGGATGCCCCACTGACCCACCACGACCACCAGGGAGAAGCCCCATGAAGGAGCGCGTCCGCGCCATCCTCCTCACCGCCGCCGGCACGACGCTGGTGATCAACCGCATCCGCCCCGGCATCCCCGCCTACCAGGTCCTCGTCGGCGGCGGCGTCGAGCCCGAGGACGCCAACCTGGAGGCCGCGCTGCTGCGGGAGATTCGGGAGGAGATCGCCGGCGAAGCCCTCGACCTGCGTGCGTTCTGCCAGCTGCGGAACGACAAGGGCGAGATCGAGCACTTCTACGCCGCCCGGATCGTCAAGTGGAACTTCGACGACCGCACCGGACCCGAGTTCCAGCGCGACGACCGCGGCGAGTACCAGCTCCAGGAGGTCCCGCTCACCGTCGAGGCCATCGACACCCTGAACCTGATGCCGCCCCAGGTCAAGGACGCGCTGCTCCACGCGATCCGGGCAGGAAGCCTCACCGCCGCCATGGCGTAGCCAACCGTCGCCAGCTCAATCCAGCAGCCTGGCCGGCTGAATCATCGCGCCCGGGCCAGCCAGTTCCGCCCGGTGGGGTGGCAACCCCGGGCGCCACCCCACCGAGGCGCGGCAGCGCCCAGCGCCAGGCGCCGCCCACCCCAGCCCAGGGACGCCGGAGGTCGAAGGTATGTGAGGGTCAGTTCAGGATCTGGCGTAGGTGTGCGACGTCCTGGGCGAACTGGGGCGAAGCATCGGGCTGGTGTTCCAGGAGCGCTGAGGGAAGCTGCATGCCGGGGGCCGGGTCGTCTTCCGGCCGGGGAATCACGTGGACGTGGAGGTGCGGGACCGCGTTCCCCTGCACCTCGTAGTTCATCTTGGCCGGCTGCAGGTACTGCTCGATGGCCAGGCCGGCACGGAGCACGTCGCGGAAGAACCCGGCGACCTCGTCTGGGGTGAGCTGGGTCGGCTCGGCGACGTGAGGGCCGTTCCAGATCGCGACGGCGTAGCCGCGCAGGGCTGCCCGGTTCAGGTAGACGTCGGCGTATCCACCCTTCATGATCCTTTCTCCGCGCCCGTTGTCGTCCAGTCCTCTGGTGTCGCACATGCCGCAGCCGAAGCCGGCCTTTCGGTCGTTCCAGTCAGCGGGCCAGGACGATTCGCTCATGATCCCTGCATAGCGGTTCTCGTCCCGCCGGGCACCTTGTGGCACGCGGGCAGGGAACCGCTCATCAGTGCGCTTGGTGCTCAGCCTGAATCGCGACCGGGCCTCTGGGGGCGATATCCCGGAGCTTCGTCCCCGTCAGCACCACTACGATTTAGGCAAGTTGGCGATGGATCCAGGGTCCGCGCCGGAGAGGGAATTCCCGTGACCGAGGTACTTGCAGCGATGGTCCTAGCGCAGAACGCCGTGACGGAGGCCATGGCCCGCGTCCTGCCGCGCCAGCTGTCCGAGCGAGACCCTCTCGTCCGACCCTCCGAACACGCCGACTACCAGTCCAACGTCGCCCTGTCCCTGGCCAAGGAGTCCGGGCAGCCGCCGCGGGAGCTGGCGCAGGCGCTCCAGCAGGAGCTGACGGGCGGGGTGGTGTCCTCCACGCTCTCGGGGCCCGGCTTCCTGAACCTGTCGGTGGACGACGCGCAGCTGTGGCGGCAGGTCGAGGCCCGGCTGGCGGACAGTCGGCTCGGGGTGGGCGAGCCGCTCGCCGGCACCCGGACGGTGATCGACTACTCCGCTCCGAACATCGCCAAGGAGATGCACGTCGGGCACCTGCGCACCACGGTGATCGGCGACTGCCTGGTGCGGGTGCTGTCGTTCCTGGGCGGGGACGTCGTGCGGCAGAATCACCTCGGGGACTGGGGCACGCAGTTCGGGATGCTGATCCAGTACATCGACGAGCACCCCGAGGCGCGCTGGCAGGGCGCGGACCCGGGCGAGCAGGTCTCGGTCCTGGACGGCCTGTACCGGGCGGCCCGGCAGGTCTTCGACACCGATCCCGAGTTCGTCGAGCGTGCCCGGCTGCGGGTGGTGGCCCTTCAGTCGGGCGACGAGGCGACGCTGGCGGTGTGGCGCGAGCTGGTCGCGGTCTCCACGGCCGCGTTCCAGCAGCTGTACGACCGGCTGGGCGTGCTGCTGACGCCGAAGGACTCGGCGGGCGAGTCGACGTACAACCCGGTCCTGGACGAGGTGGTGCAGGAGCTGGTCGACGCGGGCATCGCGGTGGACAGCGACGGGGCGCTGTGCGTGTTCTTCGACGACGTCACCGGCCCGGACGGGGAGCCGGTCCCGCTGATCGTCCGCAAGAAGGACGGCGGCTACGGCTACGCCGCCACCGACCTGGCCACGATCCGGCACCGGATCAGGAAGCTGGAGGCCGACCGCGTCCTGTACGTGGTCGACGCCCGGCAGGCCCTGCACTTCCAGATGGTCTTCGCCACCGCCCGCCGGGCCGGCTGGCTCACCGACGAGGTCGAGGCGCGCCACGTCCCCTTCGGCACCGTGATGGGCCCGGGCGGCACCCCGTTCAAGACCCGCTCCGGCGGGACGGTGCGCCTGTCGGAGCTGCTGGACGCCGCGGTCGAAGCGGCCCGCGAAGCCGTGGCCGACAAGCCGCACGACCTGGACGGCGAGGCCCTGGAGCGGGTGATCCAGGCGGCCGGGATCGGCGCGGTGAAGTACGCCGACCTGTCCACGTCCCGCACGAAGAACTACGTCTTCGACATCGCGCAGATGGTCGCGCTGCAGGGCAACACCGGCGTCTACATGCAGTACGCGCACGCCCGGCTGCTGTCCATCCTGCGCAAGGCGCCCAAGGACGCCCTCGACACCCCGGTGGACACCTCGCTGGCGCTGCACCCGGCCGAGCGGGCTCTGGTCCTGGCGCTCGACGGCTTCGACGCGACGCTGCGCGAGGTCGCGGCGGAGCTGGAGCCGCACCGGCTGTGCGGGTACCTGTTCTCGCTGGCGAAGGCGCTGACCGACTTCTACGGGGCATGCCCCGTCCTGAAGGCCGAGTCCGCGGGCGTCCGGGCGAACCGGCTGGCGCTGTGCCGGCTGACCGCCCGGACGCTGGCCCGGGGCCTGGACCTCCTCGGTCTGCAGGCCCCGGACCGAATGTAGCCGTCGGCGCAGGTGGTGGGCCCGGCTACGCGCTCACCACCTGCGCCGTCAGCTCCTGCAGGAGCTGACGGCGGCGCTTCGGGCGCTGGCGGAGTCGGACGCCGCCGCTGGTGCTGAGCGCCCCCTCCTGCTCCAGCGTGCCCAGCGCGCGCTGGAGCAGGCCGAAGAGGGCGGAGGGGCGGCAGGCCCGCTCGTCGTACCCGAGCCAGTCCTCGCCGTTCTGCGGGGCGGTGCCCAGCAGGACGGCGGCGGCCTCGTCGACGGTGACCTCCTCGCGCTCCGCCAGCAGGGACAGCGCGAGGAGGGCCACGGCCCGCTCGGCGCGCAGGCGGTGCCGGTCGTAGAGGGCCAGGTCGCCGCCGAGGAAGACGTGCGGGACCGTCAGGGCGTTGAGGACGAGCCGGAGCTTGAAGGGCATGGAGTTCAGGAACCAGGGCTCCGCGACCACCGGGTCCACCACGATGTCGCCCGCGGCGGTGATGGTGAAGCCGCCGAGGGCGGTGGCCCGCTCGACCTGGCCGGTGGTGGCGTGGAGCTTGCTCTCGTAGGACACCTCCTGGTCGAGGGCCAGGCCGTGGCGGCGGTGGAGGCCGATCACGTCGTCGGTCAGGGCCCGGGCCCGGTCCGCGGTCAGCGGCTCGGCGCCGACCAGGAGCAGGTCGAGGTCGGAGGCGGCCCCGGCGCCGCCGTCGGTGTGCGAGCCGTAGGCCAGCCCGTAGCCGCCGCCGGCCAGGTGTGCCGCGCGCAGGGCGCAGGCGTCGGCCAGCAGGGTGCGCGCGGCGGGGCCGCGCTGGTGCGGCACCCGCCGGTCGGCGCTCACCTTGCGTCCGCGGGTCGGCGGGCCGGCAGGTGGCGTTCGGCCGGCCCGGCCCAGAAGTCGATCAGGTACGTGCCGGTGGGGATGAACACCCGGCCGTCGCCCTGGGTGTGGTCGGCGACGAAGGCGTCGATCTCGTGGTGGACGTCCGGGTCGTGCAGGGCGGGCAGGGACTTCATGTGCACGGTGGTGAACCAGGCTTGGGCGGCGTCCTGGTTCGGCGCGACGGCGATGCCGCCGTGCCGGGCGACGTTCAGGCGTCCCTGCCCGCGGGCCTCGGCGGCCTGCAGCTCGTCGAGGAGGATCTCGCGGGTGTAGCCGCGGCCGGTGCCGGGGAAGGGTGCGACCTTCTCCCACGCCCGGGTCACCAGCTGCTGCTCGGGCGTCTCGGAGTCGAAGAACAGGGCCAGGAAGTGGCCGCCCGGGGCGAGCAGGCGCACGATGTCGCGCACCAGGTGCCCGGCTTCGGCCCGTCCCTGCTCGGCGTCGGGCCGCGGGACGATGCCGTCGGCGCTCAGCTCCTCGAAGTAGTCGCCCAGCGGGTAGCTGAGCGACCAGAACGCGCCGACGACGTCGAACGTGCCGGCCATCCCGGCGTTCAGCATCCGCTCGACCGAGAGGGTGGTCTCCTGCGGCAGGGCCTCGGCGCCGGGGTAGCGGGAGCGGAAGGTGTCGATCATGGAGTGGCTGTAGTCGGTGGCGCGCAGGTACCGGGCGTACGGGGCGAGGGCGGCGGTGACGCGCCCCGTGCCGCAGCCCAGCTCCGCGACCCGCAGGGCCGGCTCGCTGCCGGGCTGCCCGTAGTGGAGCTCCATCAGCCGGCGGACGAGGTCGGTGTCCTCGATCCCGTCGAAGTAGTGCGGCAGTAGGAGCCGGTCGTACAGACCGGGGGCCTGGTAGATCTCCCGGAAGCCGTCGGTGGTGGCGGACATGGTGCTTCCTCTCGTCGTGGTCCGGTTCGTCGGGGGCGTGCTGCCGCCGCGCTCGCGGCGGCAGCACGGGCGGGCGTCGGGCTACTCGAGTTCGCGGCCCAGGGCGGTGACGTAGTCGAGGACGCCGGTCAGGTGGCGCTCCTCGATCCGCAGGTTCTGGCCCATGAAGCGCAGCGGGCGCAGGACGGCCCCGGCCCGGAACATGCCGTCGTCGGGCAGGGTGAACTGGTGCAGGTGCCAGGTGCCCTCGGCGAGCATCCGCTCGTGGATGGCCTTGTTGACCGTGTTGATCCGCTCGACGTCGGGCGCGGCCGGGTCCGTGCCGGTGGGGACGTACATGAACGCCACGGCGGTCAGGTCCGGCTCGTTCAGGCGCACCAGGTGCGACGAGGCGTCGACCAGCTCGGTGAAGCGCCGGGTGGTGGCGAGCCGCTGGTCGACCATGGCGGCCAGCCCGGCGCGGCCGTATGCCTTGATCATCATCCAGAGCTTGAGCGACATCCACGCCTTCGACCCGATGAAGGGCGTGGTCTGCCCGATCGCGAAGTCCTCCTGCATGATCAGGTCGGAGAAGCTGGCGACCATCCGCATGTGCTGCGGGTCGCGGACCAGCAGGGCGCTGAGCGCGTAGGGGATGCCCATGACCTTGTGCGGGTCGACGGTGATGCTGTCGTAGCCGCCGATTCCGTCGATCTTGTGGGCGAGCGTGTCGGTCAGCGCGCAGGCCAGGCCCCAGCAGGCGTCGGCGTGCAGCCAGATGCTGTCGTCGATGGAGCGCACCAGGTCGTGGACGCCGCGCAGGTCCTCGATGGTGTGGGTGCGGCTGTCGCCGGCGTAGGCGATGACGGCCATGACCGTTCCGGCCTGCTCGCGCAGCGTGCGCTCCAGCGCCCGCAGGTCGTAGCGGAAGCCGACGGTGTCGACCTCGACCAGGCGCGAGCCGCAGCCGATCCACGCCATGGCGCTCTTGACGCTGTAGTGCCCGATTCCCCGGGGCACGACGATCGACATGCGCGAGGCGTCGGTGATGCCCCGGTCCATCGTTCCCGGCGCCCGGTGCTCGCGGGCGAGCATCATGGCGACGGTGTTGCTGAGCGTGCCGCCGTGGGTGACGCAGCCGCCGACGTCCCAGATCGACTCGGTCTGCGCGGCCTGCGGGTTGCGGTAGCCGAGGAGTTCGCGCAGCCAGCGCAGCACCGCGATCTCCACGAAGGTGGCGGTCGGGGAGTCGAAGCTCTGGTTGATCAGGTTCTGCTGCGTGAAGAGCGCGAGCAGGCCGCCGCAGATCGCCGCGATGTCGTCGCCCGTGTCGCCGAAGCCGAGGAAGAACGGGCTGTTCTCGTTCTTGCACTCGGGCAGGACGTCGCGGACGAACTCGTCGAGGACCGTCTCGATCGGGCTGCCGCTGTCGGGCAGCGCGGTGAGGAGCCGGTCGCGCAGTTCGGCGGGGTGCCGGCGGGACTCGAACACCGAGTCGCCGAGCTTGAAGTCGAGTCCGAGGTCGATCAGACGGCCGAACAGCGTCCGCAGCTGGTCTCGGCTCTCGGCGGTCAGGTGGCGCGGGCGAAGGTCCACCGCGGTGGGTGCGGTCATCGGTGCTCTCCCAGCGGTCCAGGGGGCGGCAGCGGCACGGCTGCCACGGAGCACGACCACGACGACGCCGGCGGGCACCACGAGGCCGGAGCCCAGGTGCCGGTGTCGGTCGCGTCGCGATCGGCGGGAGTTCAGGAAAGCTCCGGAAGACGCCGGCGAGGAGGTTCACAAGGGGGGTTCATTGCTCTTCAACCGGGTTCACCCAAAGGCGAGTTGAGGTCTAGGCTGACGTCTCCCGCCTCGTGACCCCAGGCCGAGACGGGTAGTCGGAAGGGGATGTCTTGGACGACGAATCGCGCCGACCCGCAGGCAACGCCGACCTCGCCCGGATCTTCGAGAGCTCCGGGTACAGCCGCAAGGCCCTCGCGCACCGCGTCAACCAACTCGCACGGGATGCCGGCCTGTCCCGGCAGTACACCCATACGAGTGTTCTTCGCTGGCTTGGGGGACTGCCGCCCCGCCAGCCGATCCCCGCTCTCGTCGCCGCTGCGCTGGGCGAACGTCTCGGCCGGCACCTCACAGAGGCGGATATCGGCATGGCCGGGGTGAACGACCCGCTGGCAACGATGGGGTTGGATTTCCCAAGGGACCCGACCGCCGCCGTGCGCGGCGCCACCGCCTACTGGAGCAACGTGCACCGTCGTCAGTTCCTCGCCAGCACCGGCTTCGCCGTCTCCGCCTACGCCACCCCGGTGACCCGCTGGCTGGCGGTCCCCGAGGCCGCCCCGCCGCCTCCGCGCGGCACCCGGTTCGTCGGGCAGAGCGATGTCGAGGAGCTCTGGGCGGCGGCCGACGACGCCCGCCGACAGGACAGCCGGTTCGGAGGCGGTCACTGGAAGGCGTCGTCGGTGAGCCAGTGCCTCACCCAGCAGGCCGTGCCGCTGCTGAACGGCCGCTACTCGGAGGTGGTCGGCAAGAACCTCTTCTCCGCCACCGCGGAGCTGTCCAGGGTGGTCGGCTGGTCCGCGGTCGACACCGGTCACCACGACGCCGCCCAGCGGTACTTCATCCAGGCCCTGGCCATGGCCCGCGCTGGCGGCGACGTCCAGGCGGGCTCGTACATCCTGGGCACGATGGCGTTGCAGACCCTCCTCGCGGGCGACGCCGACAAGGCCGTGGACATGGCCCAAGGGGCCTACGACCGCGGCAAGAGGGTCGCGGCCCCCCGCGTCCTCGCCTTCATCAAGCTGATGGAGTCCCGCGCGCACGCCCGGCTCGGCGACGCACCCGCCGCCTCCGCCGCCCTCCGCCAGTCGGAACAACTCCTGGAGAGCATTCGCCCCGGCACCCGCGACCCGGACTGGCTCGCCTACTTCACCCACGAGCGGATCGCGGCCGACGCCACCGAGATCTACCGCGACCTGCGCAACCCCCGCGCGGCCCTGGCCTGGAACCGCCAAGCCGACACCATGCCGCAAGGCAGCTACACCCGCTCCGTCGGTATGCGCCTGGCGATCGTCGGAACCGCCTACCTCCAGCAGCGCGACCTCGACCGAGGCCTCCACATGGGCCGCGAAGCGGTCTCGGTACTCGGACAGGTCCACTCACCACGGGCCCGCAGCTACGTACTCGACCTGATCGGAGCGCTGGAGCCATGGAGGACCGAGCCCCGCGTGCTCGACTTCATCCACCACGCTCGAGCCGGGCTCGCCCACCTCAACTGAGCCCCCGCACCGTAGGGGCGAGCCGCTCCGGTCGTCACCACGCTCCTCGACCACCCGCTGCTGGAGTGCGACGCCGCGCTCGCCGCGTCCAGCTCCCGAACCGCCGGGGCATCGGGCGCCGGTCGGCCACCGCCGGGCACCCCGGCACCCCTCTGCCCGTCCCTCGCTGACCGGTTGCCCACCGGCGCCCGGCTGCGCGTCGCGGGCAGCAGCGCAAGCGCCGCCGAGGCCCAGCACCTCACCCCCGAACTCGTCGGCCGCTACCCCACGTACCGCCGTTGGCCGGCAACTGCGCGCTGCCGGGCACGGGGATGCACTGAACGCCCTCCGTACGGCACTATCGACACCATGACGCTGCGCCAGGCCGCCCCTCAGTGGACGCTCACCGCCGTCCCGTACTGGACCGTCGACGCCCGCGCCCTCACCCAAGCCCTCCACCAGGAGCAACTGGCCACCTACGGCAGTGCCGACGACCCCGAGGCCACCGACTGCGCTGAATTCGACGCTCCGAACGGCCAGTTCCTCCTCGCCCGCCTCGGGGACGGACCGGCCCTGGCCTGCGGAGGCTGGCGCACCCTCGGCCCCTCGGCCGCCGAGATCAAGAGGATGTACGTCGCCCCGCCCGCCCGCGGGCAGGGGCTCGGGCGCCGGATCCTCACCGCTCTGGAGCAGGATGCGCTCGGCCGCGGCCACACCGAGATCCTGCTGACCGGTGTCCGCAACGCCGCCGCCCTCGCCCTGTACACCGCTGCCGGCTACACGCCGATCCGCTCGTACGTCCCCGGGCGCAACCCCGGCATCAACCGGGCGCTGAAGAAGACCGTCCCGCCGTCACCCCGCCGACGCCCCGGCTTGCCCGCCTAGACCCCCCGGCAGACGGTGAGCACGGGGAGGTCGGCAACGGCGACAGAGCCGGTGGGCTCGCCCGAGGCCCGGTCGGGCCTACGCGTTGCGGCGCAGCAGCACGACGACGGTGGCGTCGTCGCGGTAGCCGGCGCCGTTCTCGACCGCGGCGGCGACCAGGGCGTCGGCGAGGGCCTGCGGAGCGTCGGCGTGCTCCGCGCACAGCTCCCGCCAGGAGGACTGCTCGACGTGGTCAGGGATGCCGTCGGAGCAGAGCATGACCAAGCGGATTTCCTCGGGGATCTCGGCTTCACGGCAGGTCGTCTCCGTTGCCTGAGCTAGTCCGAGTCGCGCCCATTCGTCGTACCGATCGCTGATCTCCACCGGAACGCCGCCGTGGGTACGAAGGAGCGTCCCCATGGTCTGGATGGTGTTGTAGCAGGTCAGGGCCTCTCCGTTCCACCCGTAGGCGCGGCAGTCGCCAATCCAGTGGAGGCCAACGGCCTTCCCGGGGTCGACCCGGGCGTAGATGGCGGAGACGTGCGGTGGCTTGGGGTACGCGTGGGCCATCCTCCCTGCGGTGATGAGGCCGGCCAGGCCGCCGAGGGTCGCACCGACGTGGGTGATGACGGCGGGGGCGATGCCGACGTACCGCACCGTGTCGGGGTGGTGCCCGGCGCCGTCGACGACCGCGATGGTGACGCGGTCGTCGGTGTACTGGACGTCGTACCCGTCCGCGCAGGGAGGCTTCGTGCCCGGCCGCTGGGCGGCGCCGATCGTGACGTGCTGGTCCATCAGGTCCTCTCCTTGGTCTGGGTCTGGGCTGTTCAGGCCAGCGCTTTCTCGAACACCGACCGGTTCTCGGTGGTGAACGCGAGCTCCCGGCGGCTCCACTCGATCCGCGAAGCCAGCACCCCGGGCTCGGCGGGCGCAGTCTCGGGCGAGGCCATGAGCTCAGCCCAGAACCTCGCGTTACGTGCCTGCCGCTCGAGGATGGCGTCGACCACTGCGGCACGCTCCGGCCTCTGGAGGCCGTAGGCGTCCGCGAGGATATTCACTTGCTCCGCCTGCCGCTTCACCGGAGCGGTGCTTTTGGAGGCGATGCACCACGTCCACGCGGCATAGCCGAAATCTTCCATGGGTGAACCTGGAGCGGCCGTGTCGAAATCAATCCAGGCGACTGGCAGGCCGTTGCGGAAGACGGCGTTGTTCGGACCGGGGTCGTGATGGCATACCACTGGGAACCTGCCCGCCAAGCTGCTTTCTCGTGACGCCTCGTGCATGGCTCGGAGGAGTCCGCCTGCGGCCTCTACCTGGCGATCCTCCCACGTCTGGAAGCGCGTCGGCACGTCACCTGGCAGATAGCTGAGGATGTCCATTCCGTCTTCCTGTCCGAGGTATCTCGGCGCGCCGCTGAAGCCTCTTTGCTCAAACAGGTCGAGGAGGGCGTGGACGAATTCGGAGGAATCCGTAATGGGCCTGCGCACGGAGTTGCCGACCCGGACGATTCCGGCAGTCAGCCGTCCGCCGGTCAGCGGGATCCGATCAGCTGCGGCAGGCGCCTCGGCAACTGGATCAGCAGACGGCTCGCAGGCGTCATATTTCTTCATGTCGTCATTTCCCGTTGTGGCTGCTTGGGGCGTGGTCAGGCGGTGAGAGCGGTTGCCCGGCTGGCCGTGGGCCGGACGTGGATGCGCGTGAAGTATTCGGTCCCGATGATCCGGTTCCTTTCCGGTTCGGGAAGGCGGGCCAGGATTCCGGGCAGGGGCCTCTCCCGTTCGACCTGGCTGCGGTGGGCGAGGATCGCGGCCAGCTTGGTGGGCACCCACGGGAGCACGTCGACGGCCACGTCGACCAGCTCGTCGGGCACGCTGAGCACGGACTTGTTCACCCGGGTGAGCAGCGGGCCCAGGTCCGCGACCGCCGAGTGGGGGTGGGTCGCCGCGTACAGCGCAGCGGGCTGCCAGGGTGCGCCGGCCTGCGGATAGTGGTGTTCGAGGCCTGCGGCGCTGACGGCGAGTACGACCGCGCGGTGGGTCTGGAGGTGGTCTGGGTGCCCGGTGAGGCCTCCGTAGGCGTCGTGGGTGATCACGATGTCGGGTTGGAACGATCGGATGTGCCGCACGATGTCCTCGACCACGCGGTCCAGCGGCGCATCGCACAGCCGCGGGCCGGTGGAGGAGTCCGGGACGCGGTGGTCGGCGTAGCCGAGTAGTCGCGGCTCTCCCGCTCCGAGGATCCTGACGGCGTCGGCCAGCTCTGCCGCGCGGTGGGTGTCCGGGGCCCAGGTGGCGGTGACCACGGCGGTGCGCGCTTCCGCCTCGGCGTGCTGGGCGAGGACGCCGCCGAAAGCGAGCACTTCGTCGTCCGGATGGGCGGCCACGGCAAGCAGGCTCGGCAGGTGGGGCATGACTGGCTCCTGGAAGTGGCGGGTGGTGCTGCCGGGACCCGAAGGGACGCAGGGCCGTCGGGTCCCGGCAGCGGTGGAGGCGCGGCGGTGCGCGCCGGCGTGGTCGGCGATCGGCGGGGTGGGGTGCCGCGATCAGCCGATGTTCTGCATGACCTGCTCGTCCTCGGTGGCCGGCGGGAGGGCCTCGGTGTGCCCCCGCCACTGCACGACCAGGCGGCAGCGCTTCTTGTCCACCACGTGGCCCGCGGGCAGCAGTTCGTCGGGAGTGCCGGCCGGGTAGGCGGTCAGCACCGGGTCGGCGTGCTTGCTGTTGTCGTCGGCGCGCACGGTGCGATCCCAGGCCTGCACTGCTGCCACCATCTGCTCGGCGAGCTGCGGCCCCCGCGCGCCGAAGGCATGGACGATCCACGCCCACTCCTTGTCCTCGGGGCGCTCGCCGTCGCGGGTCTGGACGTAGGTCAGGTAAGCCAGCGAGGCGTCGCCGAGGATCGCGGGCACGTCCCGGCCCTTGGCGATCGCGGTGACGCCGTCGGCCGGGTCAAGGTAGGCAGCCAGCCGGCAGAAGCCGGGCAGTGTGGTGGCGACGTACAGCTGCAGCGAGCCGAAGAACGTGTTCGCCCCCATGGTCACGCCGGTGGGGGCCTCGTGCCGCGGTCTACGCAGCGCTTCCTCCACTCCTTGCGTGGGCAGGGCGGTGCCGTGCTCGAAGCGCAGCGTCAGCTCGCCCTGGAGGAGGTCGACGGAGGGGATGGAGCGGGCTTGCAGTCCCTGGTCGCGGACGAATCCGCAGTAGGTGAAGCCGCGCGCGTGGAAGACCTGGCCGCGTCGCTCGAAGGTGATGGCCCGGGTGTAGCCGCCGATCTCGAGCGGCAGGACCAGCCGGCCGCCTTCGACCAGCTGCTCGCGCCAGGCCGGGGCGATGTCCCAGCAGTTGTAGGTGATCACGCTGGCGTCGAAGCCGCCGCGCGGCACGAGGTGCGCGGGCGCACCGAGGGCGGCGTCCACCTCGACGGCGGTGACCCTGCCGCTGCCGGCCTCCGCAGTGAACCGGCGGGTGCGCCGCACCACCCACGGGTCGATGTCCACGGTGACCACGCGCCCCTCGGGCCCGGTGACGTGGGCGAGCAGCTCCGCGTTGTAGCCCCCGGAGCCTGCCTCGAACACGACCGCTCCCGGTGCCGGATCCAAGCTGCGGATCATGTCGGCGTGGAGCCAGGCCGCGGAGACGGAGCTGGTCGTCCTGCCGCTCTCGTCGCGCCGGGTGGTGACGGCCCGATCCCCGCCGTCGTACGCGCTCTCAAGGTCGGCTTCGGGGACGAAGCGGTGACGCGGCACCGTCCGCAGCGCTTCCTGGACCCGCTCGGAGGGGGCCCAGCCGCCGTCGATGACCATCTGCGTCATCGCCTCGCGCAGCCGGACGGCCTGGGTCGGCTCCCCGGGAACGGGGGGCTGGTCGACCGCGAGGGGGTAGGCGGTCACGGCCGGCGGAGTGGGGAGGACCCCGGGCCAGACGGCGTCGAGCGCCGCAGCGGCCGGGGCGAAGATGTCACCGGCGCAGGCCAGGGAGTGAAGGTCGAACCATTCCCACCTGGCGAACAGCGCCGGCTCCTTGACGGCCAGTTCGCCGCTCCAGCTGGTGATGCGGACGACCGCCGTGAGCCTTGGGACGCCGTGGCTGTCGTCGAGGAGCATGGTCAGCACGTGGGCGTCGCCCGGGTCGGCGACCAGGCCCGTCTCCTCCGCGAGTTCGCGCACCGCGGTGGCTGCGAAGCCCTCCGGCCCGCTGTTTTTTCCGCCGGGCAGCTCCAGCATGCCGCGCCGGCTCCGGCCCAGCAGGACCCGCCCGGCAGCATCGGTGACGACCGCCAGCGCACCGGTCAGGGCGTGGCCGGTGGTCGGCGACTTCTCCACCGCCCGGGCGTCGGCGTGGCAGGGGCCGCGCAGGACCAGGACGGCCAGCCCGTCGGCGTCCAGCTGCTCCGCTGTCTCCCAGCCGGCGGTGACCAGGGCGATCTCGTCCTCGTCCAGGGCGATCGCGCGCCGCTCGGCCGGGGTGTGCTCGACCACCGGGGTGATGACGACGAGCGCACCGCCCTTGCGCAGCCGCTCACCCAGGCCGTGCAGCACGCGCCCGCGGTCGTGCAGGAACGGGTACGTCAGGCGCAGGACGACCAGGTCGTACCCGGCTTCGTGCAGCGGGGCCGGGTCGTCGCGCTCGATGTCCAGGCGCAGCCAGTGCACGCCTTCGACGTCACCCTGCTCTGCCCTGGCCCGGGCCAGGGCGCTGTCGGTGAAGTTGACGGCGTCCACGGTGTAGCCCACGCCGGCGAGGTGGACGGCCAGCTCGCCGGTGCCGCAGCCGACGTCGAGCGCTCGCCCGCCGCCCTCGGGGGCGGGGACGTGCGCGGCCAGCAGCTCCCGCTCGGCGGCGCCGAGCGGCCTGAAGCCCAGGCCCTCCGCGAAGTGCTGCTCCCACTCCTGCTGCGGGATGTGCCCCACGTTGCTGCTCCACTTCTGGGTGTCGGTCGTTGCCGGACTGGTCGAGGCCGGGTCTCTCAGGGGGAAGCCTCGGACGCTGCCGGGGCGATCCCGCTGCCGCGGGTTGCGCGCAGTTGGGCCAGGGTGCGGCGGCCTCGCTCGACGAGCTCGGGGTCGCCGTGGGAGATGCCGAACTGGATGCCGGAAACGGCATCGAGGACCTGGTGGACGGCGAGGTGCTCCTCCTCGGCCTGCGAGAGGTGCCTGCCGTAGCCGGCCATCACGGCCGCGTGCAGGTCCGGGCGTCCGAACCAGGCGTCGGACAGGCGGATGAAGTCCCGTAGGGCTGGGCCCCGTTCGGAACGCTCGAAGTCGATCACGTACAGCGTGCCCGTGGCCTGGTCCCAGCGGAGGTTGCGCAGCTGGAAGTCGCCGTGGGTAGGCACGTGCTCGAGTTCCGGCAGCCGGTCGGCCTTCGCGGTGACCTGGCGGATGAAGTCCTCGTCGCCTGGGGCGAGGTGGGCGCGGGCGGCGGCCAGGTGCCGCTCCAGCTTCCCGAACGCTGCCGGCGCCCCGCTGCTCGGCTGCGCTGGTCGGCTGTGGTGGATCGCGGCCGCGAGTTCCCCGATGCGGTGGAAGATCTGCTGCTGCTCCTTGGGCGGGTGGACGGCGCCGTGCAGGGACCGGCCGGGCACCGCGGTGATGACGATGGCCCGCAGCTGCGGGTCGGCGGCCACCAGGCGGGGCGCGGCCGGACCCAGAGCTGGCACCCAGCTCCGGTACGCCTCGTTGTGGACGGACCTTCTGACTGACCGTTGACCGCAGCCGAGGCGATGCGTTCGAATCCGGGGAAGCCGTACAGCAGTCCTCGCCGCCGCGGTGTTGCGCACTGTGCCCCCTTCCTCGCCGATTGGATCGGAACATCATGGAGAGCCCCAGACCCCCTTGCGGCTGTGGGCCAGCTCGGTCTGCACGAGAACAGGCGTCCAGAGGACTCACACTGAGTGGAACTTCAGACGGTCAGGCTTCCGAGGTAGCGCTGGCCGGGGCCGTCACCAGGACCGCCACCCCAGCCGGCGTCTCCGGCGAGGCGACCGTGCCAGCACGGCACCATCCAGGGGCTGAAACGCCGTCGCGTGATCGAGCTTACGCAGATCGTAGCCACTCGGTCGGACCGCTCGAGCCCGTTCCCCCGATCAGGTTCCCACGCGGGGTACTCCGTCCCCCAGGCTCGCATCTCAGACCAAGATCACGTCGTGTCCCCTTGCGCGTACCTCGCACGGGCCAGCTCGTGTCACGACTTCGTTGACCTTGGCTGAGCGTCACTTGGCGGCTCCGCGGAGGTCGACCCGCGGCTGTGTCGGCAAGCCCTGTGCCGGGCCAGAAGTCTTGATGGACCGTCACCGAGCTATGGCTGAACAGGGGTTCTGCCACGGAAGGCGGACCGACCAGGTCGGGCTTCGGGAGTACGTTGTGACGATGACCGAATACCTGCCGCCCGGCGGCGCTGTGATCGATGCGGCCGAGTTGGATACCCGGTGGGCGGACGCCTGGCGACCGGAACAGGTCGCTGAACGATTGAGTGGGGTCAGCGTGCCCTGGTGCGTCGCGGCGGGTTGGGCGCTGGACCTGTTCCGCGGGGGGCAGTCACGGCCGCATGGCGATCTGGAGATCGCCGTGCCCGCGGCGGGATTCCGGGAGGTTCGGGACTGCTTCCCGGAGTATGTCTGTGACGCGGTGGGTTCGGGGCGGGTCTGGGCAAATGCGGGAGCCGAGGCGCTTGCGGCCACACGCCAGACCTGGGTGCGCGATCCGGCGAGCGGCCGGTTCCTGTTCGACATCTTCCGGGAGCCTCACGAGGGCGCGACGTGGATCTGTCGGCGGGAGGAGAGTCTGCGACTGCCCTACGACGCGATCATCGAGCGAACGGCGGACGGGATCCCCTACCTGGTGCCGGAGGTGGTGCTGCTGTTCAAGGCGAAGGCGCCGAGGCTCAAGGACCACGCGGACTTCGAGGGGGCGCTGCCGCTGCTGAGCCGGACGCGGAAGGAAGTCCTCAGCGGGTGGCTGGAGCGCGTGCACCCCGGGCATCCGTGGCTGGCGGAGCTGGAGGGGTAGCACGTCCCCGGGGTCGACCACTCATCGTCGACCGGCTGGTCACCAAAGCGGGCAGTCGGGTCGGTTAGCCGTTCGGCTGCTGGGTGGTGTTGTCCAGTCGGACGGTGAAGGCGCCCCCGCCGTCGCGGGTGAGGACGAGCAGGGGTTCGGTGGCGGTCAAGTCTGGGGTGTCGGTGATGCCGCCGATCTTGCGGGTGGTGGTGACGACGATGAGGTCCCCGGTCGGGGCGAGGCTGTCCAGGTAGGCAGTGTTGCGCCGGCCGTGCTCGGCGGCCAGGAGGCATTTGGCGGCGCCGAGGACGCCCAGGGTCAGGCAGCCGCCGAGCAGGACCACGGTGGTGCCCTGGGCGAGCGTGAGGCGGGTGATGACGGCGATGTCGGCCAGCAGTTCACCCTCGGGCGTCCATTGCGGTGCGAGGCGCACGCCATGGTCGGGGAAGGCGATGGCAGCGTCCGGGAGCTGGTTGAAGCGGTAGGGCAGGTGGGGTAGGAAGTCGGCGTAGACGCTGTTGCGGTGCGGGGCGCCCAGCACGACCACGCTGTCGGGGTCGGCGTTGTAGTACTCGCCGGGGTAGAAGTCGCGGATGGTGGCGGCGGGGAACGCCTGTGCCAGGCGTACACGCACGTAGAACAGGGCGTCCAGGTCGGCGAAGCCCGCGTAGCGGGCGAACAGCTCGTCCCTGCCGCGCTGACGGTCGGCGCCGGCCGGTAAGGCGGAGCAGACCACGTGCACGTTGGCGGCGTCGGTGATGCCGAAGAACCGGCCCGCCACGTCGGACGGCACAGTGCCGATGTCGGCGGTGGCGATGCCGGCCGGGGCGGCGAGGTAGCTGCCGTCGGAGATCAGCAGGGCGAGGGTGTCCAGTGCCTGTCCAGCGTGGCGGCGAACGGTCTTGGTCGAGCAGCCGAGGACCCGGGCGAGGGACTCCTGCCGCTCGCTCAGGGTCGGCCACGAGTGCTCCGGTACCAGGTTGAAGTCGGCGACCGCGTAGCGGCGTTCGTGCGGGCTGAGGCTGTCGATCGCCCGGCGAAGAGCGGCCAGCAGGCGCGTCGTCTCGCTGGCGGAGCCCGCCAGCGGCGGTTGGCGCTCCAGCAGCAGCGAGCGCAGTTGGTCACTGAGAGCCGTCACCGCGCCGGGGTGGCCGAGGGCGGGGCCTTGGCGGAGCCGGGAGAGCTGGACGCGGACGGCCTCGGGCGACAGGCGCGGCTGGGGAACGGTCATATGTCCAAGGGTTGTCCAACGGGCCGATTCTGTCCGGGTTTTGGGTGAGCTGATGGGCTGTCGATCCGGCTGGCATCGAGGGATGGTGGCTGTCCTCTCACCCTGGAGGTGAAAATGCCCGCCAAAGCCGTCCCGACCTTCGGGCCGCAGCCCCCGCCCCCTCCTCCGCCGGCGCCTCCGCCGCCGCCGGGCCCGCCGTCGCCGCCCTTCCCCGGCCGCAGCTGACCAGGTCGGCTGACGACTGCTGAACCTGGTGCCGGGGCGCCCCGGCACCAGGTTCCAACTCCCCACCGCTTGATCGAAGGAGACCGACCGCCGTGAACGTCCACCCCGCTGGCACCCTGGTGCTCAACCCCGATGAGCTCGGCCCCGATCCGGCCGTCGGCATGGACCTGGCCGTGAAGCTGGGGATCGGCCGGCTGGAGATCCGGTCCGCCGAGGGCTCGAACGCGCTCGTGCTGCCCGACGACCGGCTCCGCCACATCCGGGCGCTGGCCGACGAGCGCGGCCTGGCCGTGGCGGCGCTGGCCTCCCCGCTGTGGAAGTGGTGCCGGCCCGAGGCCACCCCCGGCCGGGTGGACAGCTTCGCCTTCCCCACCCAGGTCCCGACCGGTGACCGGCTGGGATGGGTTCAGCGGGCGATCGAGGTCGCCGGCCTGCTCGGCGCGCCGATCGTCCGGGTCTTCTCCCACCTGCGGGTGGAGGAGGAGCTGACCGAGTCCTTCGCCGGTGATCCGTTGCTGCCCAAGGCCCTGGACCTGGCGAACGGGGCCGGGGTGCGGCTGCTGCTGGAGAACGAGCCGGTGTGCACGGTCGCCCACGCCGAGCCGCTGCTGGAGGTGCTGGAGCGGTACCACGGGCAGGGACTTGGGCTATGGCTGGACGTGGCCAACCTCCACGAGGTCGGCCAGGCCACCGGCGACGTGGTGCGGGCTCTGGCCCCGTACGCCGGTTACGTGCACGTCAAGGACTACCGGGCCACCGCGGCCGGCGGCCGGGCGTTCTGCCCGGCCGGGACCGGCGTCGTCCCCTACGGCGAGGTGCTGCCGCTGCTGCACGGCGCCCAGCCGGTCCTGCCGTACGCGCTGGAGACCCACGTGCGCGACACCCCCGCCGACGCGCTGGCCGCCGGGGCGGAGTTCCTGCGCGCCGCGCTGCCCGGCGGCGCGCGGTGACCACCAGGGTGCTGCTGGTCGGCGCCGGCGAGGTCGGCACCAAGCACCTGACCGCCCTCGCCGGCCTGCCGGACACGGTGGTGACCGCCGTGGTCGACCCCCGGCGGCCCGCCGCGATGCCGCCCGGCGCGGACCACTTCACGTCCTGGCGGGCTGCGCTGGACGTACTCGTCTTCGACCTGGTGATCGTGGCCGCCCCGCCCGGCATCGCGCTGACCGCAGCCCGGGCCGCCGCCCGGAGCGGGGCTGCGGTGATCGTGGAGAAGCCCGCCACCACCGACCCCGCGGCGCTCGCCTACCAGGCGGGGGACGAGCGGATCTTCGTCGGCTTCCAGCCGCACTTCGCCCCCGGCCTCGATGCCCTGCTCGCCCGGCTGCCGGCCGTGAAGCGGGCCGAGGTGCTGCTGGAGGTGCGGCGCGACCCCGGGTACTTCCGGGGCTGGCGCCGTACCTACGCCACCGCCGGCGGGGTGCTGCACCAGCAGGCCATCCACGGCCTGGCCCTGGCGCTTCGGCTGATGCCCGGCCCCGTCGAGACCGTGACCGCCGAGGTCGAGCACCGCCGGCACCTGGCCGACACCGAGGACCGGATCACCGCCGAGCTGCAGCTGGCCGGCGGGCGCACGCTCACCGTGGACGCCCGGGTCGACCACGACGGCGCCCCGCGCCACGAGCTCGTCCTCCACCTCGCCGACGGGCGGGCCCTGCGGGTGCGCGGGCGCAACCTCGAAGCCGGACTCGGCGACCCCACCCGGGCCCTGAACCACGAAGAGCTGCGGCAGCGGATGTACACCGCCGTGCTGACCGCAGCAACCGGGGATGCCCATCCCTGCCTGTTCCCGCTGACGGCGCTGCGGCGCCCCTTGGAGGTGATCGACCGTGTCTACCGCGACGCACACCTTGCCGACCGCGCGCACGCCGCTGCCATCTGAACTGGCCGTCGAGGTCGTCGAACGCAAGGGCGTCGGCCACCCCGACACCCTCGCCGACGGCATCGCCGAACTCGCCTCCATCCGCTACAGCCGGCACTGCCTGGACGTGGCCGGGGCGGTGCTGCACCACAACCTCGACAAGGTCGCCGTCCTCGGCGGGCGGGCGGCGTTCACCGACACCGACGGCGCCTACGACCGGCCGCTGCGGGTCGTCTTCGGCGGCAGGATCTCCACCAGCTTCGCAGGCCGGCCGCTGCCGGTGCGCGAGATCCTCGAGCAGGCGGCCATTGACCACCTGCGGGCCTGCCTGCCCGGGTTCGATCGGGTCAAGCTGGAGATCCGGCACGAGACCACCGACTCCAGCAAGTTCCCGAACTGGTTCGCCCCTCGGAGCGTGGAGGACCTGCCGGAGCGGCCGACGGCGTTCTCCAACGACACCGCCTACCTCGTCGGCTCCGCCCCCCGCACCGCCACCGAGACCGTGGTGCTGCTGGCCGAGGCATGGTTTCGCCGACTGCCGTGGGCAGGAAGCGACATCAAGGCCCTCGCCGTGCGCCGCGGCAATGCGCTGGCGGTCACCGTGTGCGTGCCCGCGCTGGCCGGGCACCTGACCACCTCGGCCGAGTTCGACGACGCCGTTGCCGCCGCCGCCCGGGAGCTCAGCGACCAGCTCACCGCCCGGCTGCCCGGCCCGGTTCAGGTGGTGTGCAACACCCGCGGCCACCGCACCGGACCGATCTCCGGGCAGTACTTCACCCTGTCCGGCTCGGCCGTCGACTACGGCGAGGACGGCCTGGTCGGCCGCGGCAACGCCCGAACCGGCGTGATCAGCGGCGCCCACCTGGCCGGCAACGAGGCCACGTTCGGCAAGAACCCGGCCTACCACGTCGGCAAGGTCGGCGGCTGGCTCGCCGACACCGCCGCCCAAGCCGTCGCCGACCAGTTCGGCCCCTCCCGCGTCGCCCTGCTGTGGCACAACGGCGCCCCCTACGACCAGCCCGCCTCCATCGAGACCACCACCAGCACCGAGGCACCGCCCGGCGCAGCCGAGGAGCTGGTGCGCGCCACGCTGGCCCGCACCGACTGGCTGGACGACCTGCTCGCCGGCCGCTACCTGCCCAGGATCGAGCCCGTCGAGCAGCTGCTGGCCGAGCTCGACCAGGCGGCCAGGTGACGCTTCATCAGCTTGCCACCGGCCACGTCCGCGCTGCCATCGACCTGCCCGCGCGGCTGGACACCGCGGCGGCGCGGACGGTGGCCCGGATGCTGCCCGGTGGCTGGCAGCTGGCGGGGCCCGAAGCCGGCCCCGGGCGGGCGGCGGTAGAGATCACGCTCGGGGAGGCCGGCATCACCGCCGACACCGCCACCGTGCAGATCCGCCTGCCCCAGAACATCGCGGCCTCCAGCTCCCTGGCGTACGTCACCTACAGCGCGCTGGAACGCGCGCGCCAGCAGCAGGGCAAGGTCACCGTCCACGCCACCGCCCTCTTCGCCCCCGGCGGGCAGGCGGTGCTGCTGCTGGGCGACAAGGGCGCGGGCAAGACCACCACCGCGCTCGCCCTCGCGGCGCGGGGCTGGGTCCACGCCGGAGAGGACTTGGTCGTCCTCGCCGAAGACCCCGACGAGCGGGTGGCGGTGTGGCCGGGCAAGCCCACCGCGGCGATCCGCGACCTGCACGCCCCGCTCGCCCCCAAGCCTGCGGTCGATCTGACGCCGTTCGCCGCCGGCCCGGCCTCGCTCGGCTGGATCGTGCGGCTCGCCATCCACCCCGTCCATCCGGCGGCATCGCTGAAGTCCGCGCTGCCCCTGTCGGTGAACGAGACCCTGCGGCTGCACGAGCTGCTGGCCCGCCACGTCTCCGGCCTGCCGACCCCGCTGGCCGGGGTCGGCACGGTGCCCTACGGGCCGGTCTGGCCGCTGGACAGCCCGGCACTGGCCCGGTGGCGAAGCCACCTGATCACCCGTCTGGCCACCTACCGGTTCGACTACCTGCACGCCCCCGACGCGGCCAGTGCCGCCGACCTGCTCGTCAAGGAGGCCACCCGGTGAGCGTCGCCGCGATCCTGCCCAGCCGCAACGAGGCGGCCACCATCGCCGCTGTCACCACCGCGGTCGACGAGGCCCTCGGCGATGCAGAAGCGGTCATCGTCCACGCCGACTCCTCCGACACCCCCGCCACCACCAGCGCCTTCACCGCAACCTCCGCCCGGGCGGCGAAGACCGCTCTGACCTGCCTCGTGCGGGGCAAGGGCGCCCAGATTCTCGCCGCCGCTCGCCGACCGGACGTCGCCGGCGCCGACGTGGTGCTGATCGCCGACACCGACACCAAGAGCCCGGCCCCGGCCGTCTATCGCGCACTGCTGGACACCGTGCGCGGTGGGGCGGCGCTGGCGATCGCCGACTATCCGCGGCACTGGGACGAGGCCAACCTCACCAACCACCTCGCCCGGCCGCTGATCGCAGCAGCCACCGGGCTGGACGTGCCGCAGCCGCTGGCCGGCGACCTGGCCCTGTCCGGCTCCGCGCTGGCCACCGCCGTCCGCTCCTACAACGCCCTGCCCGGACCGCTGGCCGCGTGCGTGGACGGCTACGGCATCGACGCCTTCCTTCTGCTGACCGCCGCCGCCCACGGCTCCGTCGCCTCCGTGCAGCTCACGCAGCCCAAGCTGCACGCCGGCTCGTTTCCCCACCTGCCGGCCATCTACCAGCAGGCCGTACCCGTGCTGCTCCACCTCACCGCCAACTGGGCCCCTGCCGCAGCCACCGGGGCGGCGGCGCCGGCCGCGTACCGGATCGGAGACAGGGTGCTGGCGCCGCAGCGTCTGGAGGAGATGCTGGCGGTGCTGGACCACCTCGTCCCGGCACCGACCCGATACCATGAGCACCCCTGGCCGCTGCCCGTGGCGGATGCCTGGCATGCCGTCAACTCCGGTACGCCGGCGCTCGATGCGGCGCACCGGCTGTGGCCGCACTACGTCAGCCGCGTACGCGACTGGCTCACCGCCGGCCAGGGCGCCGCACCCAGGCAGCGGGCTGTCACGCTCGCCGCCGCCCACGCCCGACTGTCCACCGCACTCACCTCTGCTGGAGCCCCGCGATGACCGCCACCTCCGGATTCTCCGCCTTCGCCTTGGAGCCGTTCCCCGACGTCGAGATGGGCGACGACCTGGCCGGGGTCATCCTCGGCGCAGCCGACGCCGCTGGAGCCGAACTGCGCGACGGCGACATCGTGGTGGTGGCCTCCAAGGTCGTGTCCGTCGCGGAGAAGCGCTACGTCGACCTGACCACCGTCAGCCCGTCACCCGAAGCGGTGGAAATCTCGAAGCGCACCGGCAAGCCCGCCGCGGTCGTCCAGCTGATCCTGGACCACTCCAGTGAGCACTTCCTGGCCACCGAGCGCGGGCCGATCATCGCCCGGCACCGCCTGGGCTACCAGCTGACCTCCGCCGGGATCGACCGCGCCGGCACCGACGGTGCCTGGCTGCTGCCCGCCGACCCGGACGCCTCTGCCCGGCACCTGCGCGACGCCCTGACCGCGGCCACCGGCGCCAAGGTGGCGGTGGTCATCGCCGACTCGGACGGGCGGGCCGACCGGCGCGGGGCGACCGTCATCTCCATCGGCGCGGCCGGCATCGCCCCGCTGCGGACCACCGAGCACGGCGGCAAGCGGCAGGAGGAGACCTTCACCGACCTCATCGCCGCCGCCGCTGGGATCATCCTCGGACAGCGCGGCCGCGGCGCCCCTGTCGCCATCCTGCGCGGCATCACCTACGCCCCCAGCGACGAGGGCGTCGCGGCGATGCTTCACCACCGGCCGTGACCTGGCTGATCACCGGCGCGAGTGGCGCCATCGGCCGCGGCCTGGCCACCGACCTCGCCGCCCGAGGCCTGCCGCTGCGGCTGCTCGATCGCACGCCCCTGCCCGCCGACCCGCCGGCGGGGACGGAGTTCATCCAGGCGGACCTGCGCGACCTCGACGCCATCGAGCGGGCCGCCGTCGGGGTGCGGGCGATCATCCACCTCGCCGCGGCCAGCCAGGAAGGTCCCTTCGCCGCGATGGTGGAGCACAACATCACCGGCACCCACCACGTCCTGGAGGCCGCCCGCCGCCAACGCGTGCCGCGCGTGGTGCTGGCCAGCAGCCACCACGTCACCGGCCTGCACCCGGTCGGCAGCGCGCTTGAAGGTCAGGTGCTCGCGCCGGACAGCTTCTACGCGGTCAGCAAGATCACCCTGGAAGCACTCGGCCACCTCTACGCCCACAAGGCCGACCTCGAAGTCGTCGCCGTCCGGATCGGCAGCTACCGGCCCGAGCCGAACGAGCCCCGCCACCGCGCGACGTGGCTCAGCCCGCGCGACGCAGGCGACCTCCTCCACGCCGCGGCCACCCGTCCCCTGCCCGGCCGGTTCCTCGCCGTGTACGGGACCTCGGACAACACCGAGCAGTGGTGGCCCCGCACCGGCTGGGACGCACTCGGCTACCAACCCGACGACGACGCCGCCGAGCACCCGGACCCTGGGCCGGTCACCGACCACTTCACTGGCGGCGCGTTCGCCGACCAGCCACTGCCCCACGCCGAGGACAACGCTCGGTGACCAAGCAGCTCGCCATCCTCGGCTCACCGATCGGCCAAGCCCTCTCCCCGGTGCTGCACCGCGCCGCCTACCAGGCTCTCGGCCTCGACTGGACCTACCACGCCATCGACTGCACCCCCGAACAACTGCCCGACCTCCTCGCCGGGCTGGACGACACCTGGGCCGGCCTGTCGCTGACCATGCCGCTCAAGCGCACGGTGGTCCCCCTGCTGCACGAAGTCTCCGACACCGTACGAGCGACCGGCACCGCCAACACCATCACCATCCGCGACGGCCGCTTGCTGGGTGAGAACACCGACGCGGCCGGCATGCTCCAGGCCCTACGCGAGGCAGGCATCACCGAGGTCCGGTCGGCATGCCTGCTTGGCGCGGGGGCGACCGCCGCCACCGCCCTGGCGGTCCTGCACACCCTGGGCTGCACCGAGGTGACCGCCCTAGCCCGTGACACCTCCCGCACCCACGAGCTGGCCCGAGCCGCGACACGCATCGGCATTCGACTGCGCGTACGGCCCTTGGACGAAGCAGGACACCACCTCGCGGCGGATCTGGTCGTCTCCGCGCTGCCGCCCGGCGCCTCCGACCCGCTCGCGGCACTGTGGCCGGCAGAGGGCCTGGGAGCCCTGCTGGACGTCGTATACCGGCCCTGGCCCACCCGCCTTGCCAACACCGCACAACGGGCCGGCCATATCGTGATCGGCGGTCTGCCGATGCTCGTCCATCAGGCCGCCCGGCAGGTCGAACTCCAGACCGGCCACCAGGCGCCGCTGGCCGTGATGCGGCAGGCGGCCGCGCTGGCCCTGCTTGAGGGGCCGGCGTCGGCAGTGAGTCAGATGGACGGACCATGCTGATTCCGTGGGCCGACGAGCGCGCCCTTGGCTCGGGCCTGCAGAGTGGGCAAGGGGCGGTAGGCGGCCCCGCACCAGCCACCACTACCAAGGCCAGGGCTAGGCTGAGGCGGTGACTTTCCTCGCCACCACGAACCGGCTCATCACCGACCTGCCCCAGGACCCGGACGACATCCGCCTGACCTACAACCTGGAGGCGTCGCTGGGCAACCACGAGTACGAGGACACGATCGAGAAGTGGACCATCACCGCCGACCTCGGTGAGGATCCCTTCGGCCTGGACCACATTCCGCCGTGTGATGCCTGCCTGGCCCGGTGGCGGAAGATCGAGGAGACGGACGGCTACGTCGACGAGGACGAGGACTGCCCGCACCGGCTGCACGTCGGCGAGCTGGTCTTCTACAAGATCCGGTGGGGCGGAAGCCAGAACCCCTACTGGGCCATGGAGGAGGAGAGCCAGAACCTCTACGAGATGGCCGAGGTGGTCTTCTCGGAAGAGCACAACGACTTCAGCGAGGAGTTCAACGAGCTGACCGAGATGGGCATCGGTGGCAGCGACCTGCTGGTGCTCTACAAGGCGGAACTCGCCGGGCCCTGGCGGGGGTTCGACCTCGGCCCGATCATGGCCGCCGACGCGATCCGGCGCCTGGCTGGCGGCTGCGGCGCGGTCATGGTCCACCCAGCGCCGATCGACTCCAGCGGCATGACCGGCGAGCAGAGCAAGCACGCGCGCACCCGACTGCGGGAGACCTGGGCGAAGGTCGGGTTCGTCCCCTACGGAGACACCCCGTACATGATCTTCGCGACCTGCTGGGCCGACCCCGAAACGAAGCAGGCCGACCTCCGCAAGGAGCTGAAGGAGCTGAGCCAGCAGTGGCAGGCCGCCAACCGGCCGGGCCGGTCGTGACGACCAGGCAGACCCGCACGGTGACCACACCGGTTTCCGCCGCCCCCGACTTCCGGGGCATCGCCGAGCAACTCCGCTCCCGCATCCGGGAGGCCTTCTACAAGCCGGGCCAGCGCCTTCCCGCGGCGCCGGCCCTGGGAGAGGAACTGGGCTGCAGCCGCAGCATGATCGAGCGCGCGGTGCGGCTCCTGGCCGCCGAGGGCCTGCTGATCACCAAGGTGGGCTCGGGTGCCTACGTCGCGCGGATCCTGACCAAGCTCGTCTGGGAGGGCGACGCCGTCCTCGCCCGTAGTTTCGGCCCGCGGAGCGGTGCCCGGGACCGGTTCGAAGCCCAGTTGCGGAGCCTGGGGCTGGTGCCCCGCGAGCATGACGGCGAGAGCCGCGAAGTCCCGCCGGCCGACGTCGCGCGTCTTCTGGGAGTCGATCCGCAGACGGAGGCCACGATCAACGTGGCCCACGCCTACGCCGCCGAGGCCGACGGGGCACCGGTCGACCTCGGTACCCCGATCCGTCTCACCCGCACCTACCGCCCGTCACCGGACCGGGCCCACGCCGCAGCGGTGGACTACTTCACCGCGCACACCGACACCCGGCCACCGGATTCTGCGGAGGCCTCGTTCTTCAGCCTCGACGCCGACGCCCGCGTCCACCGGGTCCTGCACGCCGCCTGGGACGCCCAGGACCGCGCGGTGCTCGTGCAGATCCACATCCTGCCGGTCAACCTGTGGTCGCTCGCCTACCGGTGGCCGAACCGCTGAACCAGCCGCAGGCCCGTCGGCGCCGCCTTCGTGAAGCCCTCACGCCCGCTTGGCCCGCCCGGGCGGGTGTCCTCCTGTCCACGGACACGAGGTCCAGAACATCAGCGCTGGTCAGAGCCGTCGGCGCGATGACGACGGCGCCACCTGGCACGGGCGCTGTGACGGCTTCGCGTACCCGCTCGGCCCGGCGGCGGCGCCATGCGGCCGTCCGACACGACGACCGGTCGAAGACCTGGTCCCTGCGATGCCCGTGGCCTGGCACGAAGCGCCTGCCGCAGACCGGGCAGGCCCGCGAGACCTCGGCCTTGCCCCCGTCGAGGATGGCGAAGCCGATCGCGACGGCCTCGGCCTGGTGCCGGCGCTCACGTCGGCGGGCCGCCTTGCACACCCGGTCGCAGAACCGCGCGTCGGAGCGGGCGCTCGCTCGCAGCGGCTTTCCGCAATGCCCGCACCGACGTACTGCTGCCTCGCCCGCCTGGCCCACGCCGGACAGGCTCGGACTGGCCAAGGCCATGTCTTCACCGTACGCCCGCCCCGCCCGGACGGTCAGCTCGGCCAGCGAGCCGCTGATCTGGGCAAAGCCCTGAGTTGATCAAGGCGTGCGCGGGATACTCACCCGGGGTCCGCGCGTCGACGAGCACCTGGCGCGGGCCCCACCGGTTCCGACCTTTGAACGCCAGGCGACCATCACAACGCAGGCCGTCGCCCCGGCCAGGGCGTACGCGGTGTTCGCCGGCGGGGCTGGCGGGCGTGTCACAGGTGGTAGGACAGGCGGGACGGGGTGCTGGTGATGAGGCGGGCGCCGTTGGCCTCGATCACCTTGCGGCTGGCGGTGTTCGCCGGGGAGACGGTGATCAGGGCGGGGTCGATACCCAGGGCCCGGACGAACGGCACCGCGGCGGCGAGCATGGTGGTGGCGTGGCCTTGTCCGCGTGCGCTCGCACGGACGTCGTAGCCGATGTGGCCGGTGTCGGCCAGGGCGCCTTCGAGGCGGTGCCAGACGGACAGCCGGCCGAGGTAGGAAGGGCCGTCGGTCCACCAGAGCATGGTCATCGGCGGCAGCCCGGGCCGGTACAGGGCGTGCGGGGCGGTCCGAGACTGCCGGACGTAGGCGGCGAACGCGCGGGGGTCGGTGACGTCGAGGGCGTCGAACTCGGGGAAGCACCCCTCGGCGCGGTACTCGGCGAGGGCGCCGAGAAAGGAGGCGTGGACCCGCGTCGTCGGGAGGCTCAGCTGCGGCACGGACCGGACGCTACCGCCGCCGGCCCCGCGGCCGCACCCGGATTGTCGGAAATCAATTGGTGCGAACGAATTTACGACCTATACGATGCGCTGACGAACAAAGTTTCTCGTGAGGAAGATCGACCAGTGGTCCAGCGCATTCAGATTGTTGTCGAGGACGACCTCACCGGCGGCCGCGCCGACGAGACGGTCTCCTTCGCGCTGGACGGCCAGCGGTACGAGATCGACCTCGCCGAGGCGAACGCCGAGAGCCTGCGCCAGGCGCTCGCCCCGTTCATGGCCCGGGCCCGCCGGGTCCGCGGCCAGCTTCCGAAGTCCGGCCCGCACCGGCCGGCCCGGGCACCGATCTCCACCGCGGACGCGCAGCAGATCCGGGCCTGGGCGCGGGCGACCGGCCGTACGGTCAACACGCGCGGACGACTTCCCCAGTGGCTCATCCAGGCATACAACGACCGCGCCGCGTAGAACGGGCTGGACTCGGCTCAGTCGGCAACGGTGGAGCCGTCGCGGATCCACCGCAACGAATCCGGCTCGATGATCTCCTCGCCCTCATCGTCGGGTACGTCGAACCGGGCGTAGAAGTCGTCCAGTGCGCCGGCAGTCACGGTCAGCGCGTTGGCGTCCTCACGCCGGTTGCGCTCCTGAAGGCGTCGCAGCAGCTCGTCCTTGGGGACCGGGAAGTACAGCAGCCTCCACCGGCCGCCCGCCTCGGCGACCAGTTGCTTCCACTCGTCCCGGTCGTGCCGCAGCCACAGCCCGTGGTCGAGCACCACGTCCCGGCCGGAGCCGACCAGCTCGGCCAGCTGCTCGCGGACCTCGGCGACCACCGGCGCCTCGAGCTCGAAGTACCGGTCCTCGGGGTAGTCGAGGCCGTAGCGGCCGTGCCGGGCATGCACCAGCTCGTCCACCGACAACCGCACCGCACCGGCAGGCTCGAGCACCCGGGTGGCGTACGTGGTCTTGCCTGAGCCGGTCAGCCCGACCAGCAGGAACACCGTCGGCACCTCGGTGTCGATGTCGCCGGCCGGGCTCAGCACTGCCACTCGTAGCCCTCGTCCTCGGCGTCCCACCGCGCCGCGTCCGTACGGCCGTCCAGCAGGTCGTTGACCTCGTCTGCGGTGAGCTCGCCGAACTCATCGCCGTCCACGTCCACCATCATCCTCCGACCGTCGCCCCTCCTCGAACCATGTCCTCGCCCCGCGTGCCGGCCGGAAGTACGGTCGGTACGCGGCCCTGATCCTGCTCCGCGCGCAGCCGGTGCCCGTGCGCGGAGAGGACCGCCCTGTACAGCCTGGTGCACGGCTGTCTGGACGCTGGCGAACGGCTCCCCGAGCATGCTCACCGCGGGGTGCTGGCGCCACACCGCCCGCAGCACCGGGCGGGGTCAGCCGCGCACCGCCTCGTCGCGGAAGGCAGCAAGCTGGGCCGTGTAGTAATCGCACTGCTCATCGGTGAACCGGCGGACGGCGTATCCACCGCATTTGGAGCACCAGCGGTTCTGCTGCTCGTTCCAGACCATGTACTCCGCGGAGAACATGGAGAAGTTGGCGGATCCTCGCGGCTGGGGCAGGTGAGGAAGGAACTCCTCCAGCGTAAGAAGCTGGTGCCACTCCGTCTCCAACAACCGCGCATGCTGGCAGCCCAGGCCGTGCGACTTCCGGCTCCCCCACGAGCTGAACGCCCGCGGGTCATACTCCTCACCCACCGGGTCAGAGGCGTAGACCTGTGCCGAAGCCAGCGGCCCGAGCGGGGCACCCATCTGGAAAGGCTCCAGGGTGAAGTACCGGAAGTCGTTGTAGCCGTGGGCCCGTTCCTGAACGAAGATCCACGAGATTGAGTAGTGATCGCGGAGCCGGTGCGGCAAGGTCCGCAGATCATCATCAGGCATCAGCGCAGCCCAGGCCGCCCGGTCCTCCTCCGGCTGACCGGGCGGGGTATACGGGCCGTTCGGAATGCGCGGGTAGGCGCCGCTCAGGCACCACGGACTCCCGTGGCAGTCGTGCACCGGCCCTCGGCTGGAACTCTCCATGCCCAGAAGGCTATCCGGCCGCCGCGGCAGCTGAGCCGCACGCAGTTCAACATCGACGACGAGGTGCGGCTTCGCCACTGGTCCTCCGCTGGCTGTGCCGCAGTCTTGTCCTCTGGGCGGGGAGATGTCAGACCCCATGGGTAGCTTTGCGTGCCCGAGCCATACCTTGGAGTGATGAACGATGGCGTCTTCGGCCCGCATCAGCGCCGAGCTGTTGCAGCAGTACCCCGGGCTCAGGCACCTCACCAGCGCTGAGCGAGCCGAGTACCTCCGGGAGCGAGCGGCCGAGTGGTGGAGCCGGTACCTGGCAGAGGCGGTGGATCGGAAGTGGGCAGCTGCCGGGGAAGCACGCGCCCGGGCCGCCCGCGTGCCCGACCGCCCCTTGTACGGCCGCGACCTTCGAATCGCAGATGAGCAGCGCCTCCGCCGACGGCTGAAGCGCCGTTACGGCTGGAACAACTTTCCCGAGGAGCCACCGTGTCGCTGGTACGAGCGGTCCGAGGAGTTCACCAGCGACCTGCGTGAGCTCGCCCGAGTCCTCGTGACCCGGTGGCGACTCGACGGGCGCGAGATGGGCGGGCCCGAGCGTGACCACCTGATCGCCGAAGCGTTCGACCTCCTGGACTGGCCCCACCTGCGCGATGCCTTCGAGGTGGCGGCACGGTTCCTGAACGACAGCGCCTGGCAGTGGGAGAGGATCTTCACCGAGGCGATGGCACGCCACGACGATGCCCTCGACGAGGAGACGTGCCCCCGTTGCATGGGCCACCGAGACGGTCAGGCCCCGCACCGGGTCTACATCGCCCACTACCGGCTCCTGAAGCTGTACAAGGTGGGCGTGACCACGCTCAGCAGCGACCGCAGGTTGAAGACCCACCGCTCGGCTGGAGCGTCGATCGTGGACACCTTCATCACGAGCAGCTACCAGGAGGCCCTGGTCCTCGAAGCCGCCGTGCTCAAGGCGGTCGAGCCGTGGCGGACCAGGAACCGGCTGGTGCCCGGCGGCGGCGAGGCCTGGACCGATGACGCGGTCCTGATCCGCTTGGCCGCCTTCGTCGAACGCGGCATGAAGTGACCGCCGCAGCCCACCTGCTGCACTGCGGCCCTCGCTCGCCGACGCCTTGCACTGCGGGAAGCCCCTACGAGCAAGCGCCCGGGCCGACGCATGTCTTCACGGGATGTCCGGTTGCAGGAACAGGCAGGTCGGACCGAGTCGCCCCTGATCGCGGCGCGCTTCCCTCGTACGCTCGCAAGGTGCCCCCTCGACAGCTCTTCAGCACAGGAACGCTGGGTGGCCGGCTCTGGCACCGCCTGCGGCGTGCTCTGGGACGACAACCCGAACCAGTTGCACCCCAGGCGGCTCTGGAATCTCGCGCCCGCACGCCGGAGCCCGTGACGGAACCGCCGCGGCCTCGGCGCATCGTCCTGGTGCCTGATGAGGAGTACGCCGAGCTCAAACGCCGAGTGGCCGCGAAAGAGCTTCGGTGGGAGCAGGTAGCCGCGAAGCGTACGGCGCTGTACCGGTTGTACGACGTCTCGGGCGCCCTGCTGTATGTCGGCATCACCACGAACCCGAAGTCCCGCTTCAAGGGCCACCGCTACGGCAACGGCCGGAACAAGCCGAAGGAGTGGTGGTCCGAGGTCGCGGACACGGTGATCGAGTGGTTCGACAGCCGACCCGAGGCTGAGGCGGCGGAGGCGTTCGCGATCGTCACCGAGCACCCGCGCCACAACAAGGCCATGGCCGACGCCTGGTTCACCGCCGATTTCCTGCACCGCTGGGTGCAGGAGCGCCTGGCCGGCAGGCCTCGGCCGGCGCCGGGCGCCGGACCCGAGCTGTGGGAGGGGTGCGGTCCGCTCACCTCCGAGATCGACGGCCACCGCGTGCCGTGGCAGCGCTGGTGGAGCCCTCACCGGCCCTGTGGTCGGCTGTTGGAGAAGCGGAAGGCGGACGCGGTCCGTCTCGGGCTGAGGTTCCACGACGGCTCCCACCCCCTCCTTCCGGCCCCTGAACTGCTTGTGCTGACGCGCTATCACCGCATCGAGTGCCAGGCGTGCCGCCGGCCGTTCCCCTGTGACGTGGTCCGTTCGGTGGCGGCCCGTTACACCGACCACCCGCAGTACGCGCTGCTGTGGGAGCACCCGCAGCAGCCCGAGGACGGCGGAGCCGACTCGCTGGGCTGAAGCCGCAGACCGGGCGCGGGCACCATCAGCACCCGGCCGTGTGCCACCGGCGTACGCCGCCGCTTTTCGCCATATTCATGACCAGGACCCCCGCAGCGCGGGGCCGCATGTCCTCGCAGGCCAGGACACCGGGCACGCGCGCGGGGGCTTCCGCTGCCGGCGCCCGCGGAGGAGTGCTCGCACTGCGAAATCAGTCGGTTACGAGCGGTCAGGGCTGGTGTCGCGGGTGGCGGCCATCGGCCCACCCGCAGCGGCCGGCTTGTCCGGAACACGCTCCCGCCCGCCACCGACCGTTGATGATCCGTCAATTCCTGTCGTGGGCCGCTGGTACATCAATTGCCAGACGGGCCGCGCGGTGCGGTCCGCCGATGGGAGGGGACAGTCCGATGCCGGTACCTGAGGGATACCACGTCGTTCGCCGCCACATCCGCCGCAACCCGCGGCCGAGCGCGAAGAGGATGAGCGGCTGGGCGATCGCCGGGATCTGCGCGCTGGTGTGGTTGTGGGGGCACTTCATCGGCTTCAGCGACACGAGCTCGACGACGCCGAGCACCCCGGCGCCCGCGGCCACTGCCCATGCAGCGCGCTGATGGCCCGTAAGCGGCGCCGGTGGCGTCGGCCGCGCGGCACCACCGAGCTCGCCGCGGCCGGGCTCGTTGCCCTCGCGGCGGCCGTCCTGCTCTTCCAGGCAGCCGAGGCCGGCGTCCGGGCCGCCGTGCGGCACTGGCCCGTCCTCGCCGGCCTCGCGGGCGTAGCCGCCGCCGGCGCGACGGCGTGGTGGGTGCGGCGCCGGGCCGCGGACCGGGTCCGCGCGGAGCGGCTGGCCACCCTGCGGCTCAGCCTGGCCGGCATCGACGCCCTCGGCGACCAGGAGTTCGAGTTCGCGCTGCGGGATCTGCTGGTGCGGGACGGCTGGAGCGCACGGAAGGTCGGCCAGCAGGGCGACCAGGCCGCCGACGTGATCGGCCAGCACCCCACGCTCGGGCGGATCGTGCTCCAGGCCAAGCACACCAAGGTCGGCGCGAAGGTCGGCTCCCAGGTGATGTACCAGGTCAAGGGCACCGCCGGCCCCGCGCACGGCGCCGACACCGCGGTCGTGGTCACCAACGGCTCGTTCACCCGCGACGCCAAGGCATGGGGCGACAAGCACGCCGTGCACTGGGTCGACCGCGACCGGCTGCGCCTGTGGGCCGAGCACGGCGTGGCTCTGCACGACCTGCTGCGGCTGCCGGCCCGCGCGTCCAGGCGAGGGCTCGGCCGTCCGGCGGCGTGATCCTTCCACCACACCGATTCGACAAGGAGGGCGGCCGTGCGCGACGACAGCACGTTCGATCCGCTGCTGAAGTTCCTCGCCGGGGTGGTTCTGGCCGTGGCCGCCGCGAAGGTGCTCTGGCAGTGGCTGAGTACTACGGTCTGGCGCTGGCTCAGCGTGGACGTGTGGGGCTGGATCACGGGCCACCCCTGGTGGTCGGCCCTCATCGCCGCCCCGCTCCTGCTGGCTGCCGTCTTCCTGGCCCGCTTGTTCCTCTTCGCTCCGCGCGGGTACGGCCACTACTCGGACGAGGAGGAGTGGGAGGAGCCGGGCGCCCCGACCTACCGGATGCGGCACCTGGACGAGATGCACCCGACCGACTTCGAGAAGGCGTGCGCCGCCATGCTCATCCGGGACGGCTTCGCCCAGGTCGAGCACTCGGGGCGTACTGGTGACCTCGGCGCGGACGTCGTCGCCTGGGACCACCTCGGCCGCAAGGTGGTCGTCCAGGTCAAGCACTACGCCCGGCCGGTCGGCTCGCGGGACGTCCAGACGTTCAACGGCACCGCCCGGCCCGAACACGGCGCGGACGTGCCAGTCATGGTCGGGCTCAACGGCTTCACCGCGGACGCCAGGGCGTTCGCCGCCCGCCACGACCTGATCCTGGTCGGCCGCAAGGTCCTCAAGCAGTGGGCCCATGGCACCCGCCTGTACGACGCGATCGACGAGGAGGAGGACCTCGCCGCCGCATGAACCCGAAGGCCGGCCGACCGGCCGGACCCAGCTGTCAGTGCGCCCCGCCACAATCTCCTGTGTACTCACAGCTGCCCGACATGCCCGGCGGGCTCCGGCCCCTGCGCGACTCGGATGCCGGCGGCGAGTGACCTGGCAACGGCGTTCACTCACATGGGTGACAGCTCCCCGGATCCGTCCCCCCGTGACGCGCAACGCGCTTATAGTCCAGCCAAGTTGGCGCATAGCGCTGGGGGACTAGAAGCAGGCGCGCGCCGGTCGACGTCAGGCTGACTGGTGGGGGCACCGGTGCAGTTCACCGCCGTGCACGGCAAGTGGGGCAGGGTGGATGTCACCCTGCCCGACCTCGGGGTCGGAAGATCCTGGGAGGCGATCCACCGGGTGCGGGGCATCGAGCTGACGTGCCCCGAGTGCGGCGGGCAGGTCTTCGCGCGGGTCTCCCAGCTCGGCAACCAGCACCTCTACCACCGGATCAAGCCGCCGACGTGCTCGCTGGCGAACGAGTCGCTGGAGCACCACCTGCTGAAGCTGGAGCTGGTGACCCTCGCCCGCGCCGCCGGCTTCCGCGCCGAACTCGAAGTCGGCGACCCGGCCGGGCTGTGGCGGGCGGACGTGATGGTCTTCGAGCAGGACGGCGGGTGGCTGATGGCATTGGAGGTCCAGCTGTCCCCGATCACGGTCGAGGACATCAAGCACCGCACCAGCCGGTACGCCCGCGACGGGGTGCGGGTGTGCTGGTTCGGCCTGCAGCCCCGGCCGTGGGCCGGCAGCGTGCCGACGCTCCTGGTCGACCTGCCCGAGGGCCGGGACGCAGCGTGGAAGGTGACCGCGGGCCTGGCCCGCTTCAACTGGAACCCCACGCACCCGGACGCCCTGGCGCGGTGGGTGCCGGCCGACGTGACGCTTGCCGACGTCGTGGCGTGGGTGCTGCGGGGCAAGGTCGTTCCGCACCGCGCGACGCGCCACAGCAACCAGGTCAGCGGGCCGGTGTACGGCGAGTGGCCGTCGGGCTGGACGGGCAGCTGGAACCACTCCTGGCAGGCGTGGTGGACCGCCCCGGCCTACACGGCCCTCGCCCACCAGCACGCCCAGCACGTGGAGGAGGAGGAACGGCGCGAGCGGGAGGCCGCGCAGCGGCGGGCGGAGCGCGAGCGGCTGGAGGCGATACGGGAAGCCGAGCGGGAGAGGGAGCGGGCGAAGAAGCGGGCGGCGAAGGACCGGGCCTACAAGGCGTTCTGGGCCCGCACCGGGATGAACCAGGCGTACTGGCGGATCTTCGCCAACCTGCTGATGGGCTACACAGACCGGGAGCTGGTGTTCGGGATGCCCGACCCCAGCTACGGCAACGGCCGGCCGGCCTTCCGCTGCACGGACGCGGGCCCGGTGTGGACGGAGCCGATCGCCGTCGCCTGCCCGGACCCGGGGAAGCTCGGGGCCTGGGCGGAGGAGTTGCCCATCCTGGTGTACTCGGACCAGTATCTGGACGTCCTCGCCTCCCGAGCGTGGGCACCCATGACGGTGTTCGTGGTCGACCTCGTCTACCACCGCGTGACCGAGGAGCACCCGAGGCCCGACTGAGAGCACACAGGGCCGGCCACGCGCCGTCGTACTCCCCTCCCGCACCAGCTCGGCCCGCCCGGCCGCCGGGTGCGACCGATGCCGGTCAGTGTCGGGCCTCCCTGGCCGCGAGCGGGCAGCGGTGTGCCGTCACCCGTTCCGTGAGGACGGCCCCGCCGTCGAAGCCTGGTCGGGTGCCCCAGCCAGGCCCAGTTCCTCCATGATCTGGTCCACGCTTGCTTCCAAGGTGCTGTCCGCTGCGATGATCTGCTCGAGGCCGCCCGGCAGGAGATCTCTCGCAGGTCGACGTCGTACTCGAAGAGGGGAGACAGCAGGTACGGCACACCGTCGGGGATCGCCGCCTCGTCCAGCCACACCTCGAAGTCATCCGACATGCCACGCAGGAACCACGGCAGCTCATCCAGCTGCGGTAGATCCCGGCACGTGTAGTGCACCGACCACGCGTCGCCTCTGCGCACCATCGAACCGTAGGCGGTCAGTGACCACCCACAGCCTCGAAGTCCAGACCTGAACGAGTTGGGCCCCCACCCGCGCCGGGGTGATCAGACAGCTCCACATCGGATACCTTTGGGCGCCCGTACACAAGCCTCAACCTCGCGGTCGTGGAAGCGGTCGCTCTGGTGGACCTTCACGAACCACTCGCCGCCCTCGGCCCCCTGCGCCCGCCAGACGCGGCTGCCCTCTCGCGCCCAGGAGGCGTCGGTCCAGCCGGTGATGCGCCCCACCAGCGTGCTCGTGCGGGCCGTCGAGGTGCCCGGACGGCCGGCAGATGCCACAGGCCTGCGGCGTAGACGTCGCCGGCGCGGCGGGACAGCAACGCCTCTGGGCCGGTCGGCCCGTCCCGGCGCAGGAGGAGATGGACGTCGACGGGTTCCTGGTGGCGCGGTGGTGCGGTCGCGGACGGGTCCGTGGACACGGGGGCGGGCTCCTTGAGGAGGTTGGTCAAGTCGATCGGGCGGGTGGAGGGCGTTCGCGGTCCGGCCAAGGGGGTGACCACCGTGGGGCAGAACAGGTGCCAGTGGTCCGCCGACAGCCGTGACGGGCGCGGCCGGTACTCGTCGGCGGGCCGGGCGGTCAGCGCACGACGTAGGCGGGGGCACCGGTGCGGAGCGCGTTGAGGACGGCGAGCGTCAGATCGTGGGCGTGCGGGTCGTCCAGCTGCGTCAGCCCAGCCTCAGAGACGGTGACGACCTCGCTGTGCTCATCCGGGTTGAGGCGGATCGCGGCGAGCTGGGCCGGGGCGAGGACCCCGCCGGAGAACACCAGCCCGACCTTGGCCGGCCAGCCGGCACGGGGCTGCTCGACCACCGTGGCCACCAGTGGCAGCAGCTCCGGGGCGGGGGTCAGGCGGATGCCGGTCTCCTCCCAGGTCTCGCGTACCGCCGCGTGGAGCGGGGTGGGATCGGTGAACTCGACGTCCCCGCCCGCATATTGAAGGCCCTTGAGCGGGTTGGTGGAGCGCAGGAGCACGGCCTCGCCGAGGGCGGTGGTGAAGAAGACCGCACCCCACATCGGGGCCGCCGGGATGCCGGCCAGGTAGGCGGGCAGCGGCAGGTAGCCGGGGTAGGGCTTGGGCTGGGCGGCGTGGCGGGCGATCAGGTCACGCTCGTGGTCGGCGAGCCGGTCGGGCAGATCGGCGGGCAGCACCCACTGGTGCGCGTCGTGCTCGGGGCTGAGGACGACGTCCGGGTCGTGGTCGACGACGGCGGCGAAGGCGAACTCGCGCACCAGCAGCCTGCGGGCGTTCTCGTAGTCGCTGTGGCCGAGGTAGGCGGTGAACCGGGCCGCGGTGATGCCGGTCTCCTCCCGCAGCTCGCGCCGCCCGGCGCCCAGCACGTCCTCGCCGGCCTCGACGCCACCGCCCGGTAGCTCCCAGAGCCCGCCCAGCAGGGTGGTGGCCGCACGGCGTACGAGCAGCAGCTCCCCTCGGAGGTTGACGAGCAGCACCGAGACGGCCGGGCGCTGGATCCCGGCGTCCGCGGCCTCGGCGAGAAGGTCGAAGGGCGGGTGCTGGTCGGTCTCGGTCACGGGGCGCTCCAGGTCATCGGGGCCGGGCCCGCCACGTTGGCGTAGCCGAGCGAGCGGTACAGGGCCTCGGCGTCCGGGGAGGCGGTGAGGTTGATCTGGCCGCAGCCGCTGCTGACCAGCCAGTCGTGCACGGCAGCGACGACGAGCCGGGCGTGGCCCAGGCGGCGGTGGCCGGGGTCGGTCGCGACGGAGGCGATGTGCCCGACGTGCGGGCCCTGCCCGGGCCGGGGCATGCGGTCGGCGAACTGGCCGACCGCGCAGGACAGCAGCCGGCCGGCGCCGTCGTCGACGACGAACGCGGCGAACCGCGGGTCGCCGGCGAGGCGGTCAGCGAACCACCGTTCGCACTCGCTGCTCCAGGGCTGCGGCGGGATGCTGCCGGCGGAGGCGAGCATGACCAGGCGCAGCCGGGTGAGTTCGGCGGCGTCCGAGGGCAAGGCTCGGCGCAGGCTGGGCGTGGTGTGCTCCACGGGGCGGTTCCTCTCCTTGGGCGGCGGTGGGCTTGGCGGGGCTGCGGTCATCGGCCCGGCCCGGCGGCGGTGTGCACGGTGTGCGCGGACCCGGCGTCGGCGAGGTCGGTGTCCAGTCCGGTCGGGATCCGGGCGGTACGGGTGTCGGCGTCCATCAGGCAGCGTCCTGCCTGTCGGCGCCGGTGCGGTAGGCGGCGGCCTGGGTCTCGAACATGGCCGCGTAGATGCCGCCCAGGGCCATGAGTTCGGTGTGGGTGCCGGACTCCGCGATGCGGCCCTCGTCGAAGACGAGGACGAGGTCGCAGGCGACGGCGGGGCCAAGGCGGTGGGAGACGAGGACGGTGATGGTGTCCGGTCCGGCGTAGTCGTCCATGACGGCCTGGAAGAGCTGGTGCTCGGCGAGGGGGTCCATGCTGGCGGTCGGCTCGTCCATGATCAGCACAGGGGCGTTCTGGTAGAGGCCGCGGGCGCACGCGATCTTGCTCCAGTTGCCGTCGGACAGCTCCGCGCCGCCCTCGAACTGCGGGCTCAGGATGGTCATCCAGCCGTGGTCGAGTCCTTCGATCACCCGGTCGGCGCCGGAGGCGTGCACCGCGCGCAGTGCGCGTTCGGGCTCGGCGGATTTGATGGTGCCCGCTCCGATGGTGACGTTGGCCAGGGCGGTGAGCGGCCAGTGGCCGGGGTCCTGGAGTACGAGGGCGACCCGGCCCTGGATGCTCTCGCTGTCGTAGTCGTCCACGCGCGTGCCGTCCCAGTGGACGGTGCCGGAGGAGGGCTCGTACAGCCCGGCCAGGATCCGGGACATCGTCGACTTGCCCGACCCGTTGCGGCCCACGAAGGCGACTTTCTGCCCGGCCCGCAGGGTGAAGCTCACGCCGTGCAGGGCCTGCTTGCCCTGCGGGTAGGAGAACGCGACGTCGGTGACGGTGATCTCCTTGATTGCGGCCGGCGCCTGGCGACCGGTGGTGCGCGGCAGCCGGTGGCGGCATGCCTCCTGGAAGTCCGCCAGGTCCCGTACCCACAGGCTGTTCTCGAATACCTGGTGGGCGGCGATCACGACCCGCATCAGGGCGCTCTGGCTGGCCTGGATGGCGAAGTAGGCGCCGCCACCGGCGGCGAGCGGCAGCCAGCCGGCGCTCAGCATCCACGCCAGCACCGCGTAGGTGGCGAACAGGCCGACCCCGCCGAGCGCCCGCCCGACCAGCGCGGTGCGGGCCTGCTCGGTGCCCAGGGCGACCTCTTCCTCGCTGATCCGGGTCGCGAGCGACTCGTGCTCGGCCAGCAGCGCGCCCTGGGCGGTGGAGGTCCGCAGCTCGGCCGCGGTGTCGCGTTCGTACAGCACCCACGAGAAGTGCAGGATGCGGCGGCGCAGGCTGCTCTGCCGGACCGCCGAGAGGTAGCCCTTGCGCACCGAGGTGACCGACGCGGCCCCCTTGGGCAGCACCGCGGCGAGCAGCAGGACGAGCAGGATCGGGTGCAGGACCCCGAGCACCCCGGCGGCGCCGGCCAGGGCGAGCAGCGCCGAGACGAGCTCGATCGTCTTGCCGACCGACTCCTTGGCGAAGTACAGGCCTCGGTCGTAGGCGCGCCGCACGTCGTCGGCCCACCCCGGGTCGTCGACCACGTCCAGGCCCACGTGGCTGGTCAGGGCCAGCAGTTGTGCCTCGAGTTCCTGGCGTACCCGGGGTCCGAGGCGGGCCTGCCAGTGCGCGATGCCGGTGTCCATCAGCCCGCGTGCCAGCAGCAGGACGGCCACCACCGCCAGCGCCGGCAGCGCTGCGCGGATCCGCGTCCCGCCCGCCCCGTCGGCGAAGACCCGTTGCAGGACGTTGACGGACGCGAGGAGGCCGGCCGAGGCGAGTGCGGCGGAGACCAGTTGGAGCGCGGCGACGAGCACGGCGGCGCGCGGGTCGGCTCGCCAGGCCGTGACCCACACCTGGCGCACGATCGCCGGCAGGCTTCGAAGGATGGTCAGCACTCCCGTGCGGGACGCTTGCCCTTCGAAGGTTTCCCAGTACCCCTGGCTGACGTGCCCCGTGAGGTCTCCGCTCTCGGGCGCGGACGCGGCCGAGGCCGGCGGCGCGGTCAGCGCGGTGCGCGGGGCGGGGACGGTGGTGCGGTCGGTCATCTGCACTCCGATGCGGTAGAGGAGTTGGCCGGTCGTGGTCCACGAGGGTTCAGGACGTCGGCAGTTCCCAGCTCAGCCCTGGCCCGCCGACCGCCCGTTGGACGCCGTCGGTGAACTCCAGCCGGTACTCGGCCGGGCTGCCGGCCGCCGTCCACCGTGCGTGGATCTCCTCGGCTTCCAGCCACAGGTTTCGCGGCCCCCACTCGGTGGCGTGCGAGCCGTCCCGCGCGACCGCCGCCCGTGACCCGTCCGCGGCAACCAGCACGACCTCGTCGTCAAAGCCGGGAGCCCAGTGCCGCCGTACTCCAGGCAGGGCGTGCGCGAGCGCGACCCAGAATCCACGCTCGGCCGGCGCGGGCGGCACCAGCACGGCGGAACGGCTCCGGCCGCTCCCGGCTGGTGCGGCCGGCAGCGGGATCCACCCGCCGGCGCGGTCCGGTACATGTCCCCACAGCTCCGCAGCGAGCCGCCCGGACAGGATTCCCCTCTCGTCGCGGTGGACGAGGGCGGTGGCGTGCCAGCCGGGCGCACCGGTGGTGACGGTGGTGCGCAGCCGGCCGCCCGGGGCGAGGTGGTGCAGCCAGGCGGCGGGGATGTGCCGGACGGCGAACGAGGCGGTGATCGCGTCCCATGGGCCTTCGGGCAGTCCGCGCAGCCCGTCACGGACCACGATCCGCACGTCGGCGCCGATCGCGGCCAGCCGCTGCGTGGTGTCGCGGGCCAGCTCCCGGTCGATCTCCACCCCGGTCGCCTGCCGTCCCGTCAGCTCGGCGGCGACCGCACTCAGGTAGCCGGTGCATGAGCCGATTTCCAGAAGCCGGTCGCCCGGCGCGAGACGGACGTCCTGGAGGCTGACGGCCAGAAGCCCGGCGCCCGAACTCTGCCCGCTCGGGATACCGGTGTACTCGCTTCCGACCGCGTACAGGCACTGCGGGCGGCAGTCGAGTTGCACCACGACCTGGTCCATCCCGTAGCAGACGGCAAGGTGTTGCTCGGGGTCGTCCTGGAGGTCGACGAGTCGCCAGCGCCGGACGGGGCGCTCGCTGCCGAGCGGCGCGAACAGGCGTGGCATCAGCAGGTGTCGCGGCACGGCGGCCATCGCCGCGACGATCCCGTCATGGTGGACGCCGGGCTCCAGGGCGAGCGCGTCGGTGAAGGCGGATCGGGCAGCGGAGAGCGAAGCGAGGGTTGGTAAGGCGGTGCTCTTCTCGGTCACCGGCCGCGCGCCTGCGACATCTCGCCGTGCTGTGCTGGCAGGGCCTCCGTGATTGCCCGGTGGGCGAGGTGGGCGCCGAGCTGTTCCGGGTCGTCCGCGGCGTTGGCGGGGGCGTCGTCCAGCCAGGCCATGAGCTGCAGTGCGAGGAGCCGGCTGTCCTCGGAGACGGTCGGGTCGGTGGTGAGGCGGCTGTGGGCGAACCAGGTGAGCTGGTGGTCGGCACGCTGCTCGGCGGCTGCGGACGCGGTGTCCACGAGGGCCAGGTAGATGTGGTCGACGTGGGTGTGCGGGGTGCTGGTGTGGCTATCGGGGCTCGCGCCTCCCTCGCAGATCCACCACGGAGCGGGAACGGGACGGTGGGGAAAGCTGGCCGGGGTGGGCGCCGCGGGCCCGGGGATCAGGCGGGCCCTGAGGCCGGTCTCTTCCAAGACCTCGCGGACTGCGGCGTCGTGGACTCCTTCTCCGGGCTCGCCGTGACCGCCGGCCGGCATGTGGCTGCCCAGTCGGTCGTGCCAGATCAGACCCACGCTCCAGTGACCGTCGTCGCGGCGCAGGAGGAACGTGCTCGCGGTCACCTCCCGTACTGAGCGCGCCGGCGTCGCCATCTGCTGGTCGGTCACTGCCTCACCTGTTCTCTCGGATGTTGAGCGCCTGGTGGGGCGCTCCGGCTTCTCGTCGACGCGGGGCCCAAACCGCGGGCAGCCGGATTCACCGTGCGGGACCCCGCTGCCGGGTGTCCTCGCGGTCAGCCGGTCGTCACCGCGGCCAGAAGTTTGCGTGTGAACCGGTGCATGTGCGGGTCGAGCTGATGGATGGGCTCCTCGAGGACCTGCCGCCAGGGCAGCCACTCAACGGCGGTGTACTCGCCGGGGTCGAACCAGCCCACCTCCTGTCGGCGAGCGCGCAGTACGAACCAGCACGACACGTCGGTGTGGCTGCGCGGACCCACGGTCGGCGTGCGGGTGACGAAGAACGGGCTCTGGCCGAGGAAGGGGACAGCCGGGAGTCGCAGCTCTTCCACCGCCTCACGTTCGACCGTCTGCCAGAGCGCTTCTCCAGACTCCACATGCCCGCCGGCCGGAAGACGCAGGCCGCTCTTGATGTGGTGGCCCAGCAAGAGCTCTTCGCGGTCAGGGTCGGCGACGACGAAGTAGGCGACCAGGTGGGGGTCGGGCACATCGAACGTGGTCCGCTCCAGCGGTGCCCCGCTGGAGATCCACGCCACGGTCTCCTTCAGGTGCTGGGTCTCCATGGAGTCCCAGGGGCTGATGGCGGCAAGGTCCTGGAGCAGCCGCTGGCGGCGGTCGTAGTCGGGCTGAGCGGGGATCACTGCGGGCTGCTCCTCGGGATCGGCCGTCGAACGGGCGGTGGTGTGGTGCTGCGATCGGTGTGCGCGGGCCCGGCCTGGTCAGGCCGGACGGTCGGTGATGCGCAGGAGCGCCGGGGCGTGTCGTCGGCCGTTGACCTGGAGGGCTAGCTGGTAGCTGCCCGGTACGAGGGCAGCCGTGCCGGTGGACTTCAGAGGATGGGTCTTGGTGAGGCGAAGCGGTGCGCCCGCCTTGGCCGTGGCCCGGGTGAGGTGGGAGACCTTCGCCCGGGCCACGGTGCCGGGATCACTGCGGGTCAGGACGTACATCACGTGCACCGGGGTGTCGTTGGGAGCGCTGAGCTCGGCTTCGAAGGAGAGGCTGTCGCCGAGCTGGTAGTTGGTGCGGTCCAGGCGGATCGGGCCGACGCTGACGGCGGCCTGGGGGTCGTAGCCGAGAATGGCGTAGGCGGGTGGCCAGCCCGCCTTGAGCCGCAGCTTGAGCGCTTCGCGGGTGATGAAAGCGAGCTCGGCGGGTGCGGCTCGCCCTTCGGCGTGCCACCGGGTCAGGGTGGCGAGGACGAAGTCGGGTTGGCTGCGGCTGACGTCGCGCAGGTGGTTGGCGACCGAGGTGGTCACGAAGCGGCTGCTGTCGGCGTATAGCCGGTCGAGCAGCGGGAGGGCCGTGTCGACGGGCAGGCTGGCGCTCACGGACCAGGGCAGGTGCGGGCGGGTGGCCTCGCTGGCCAGACGCCGCACCCGGTGGTCGGCTGCGGCGGCCCACGTTGCTGCTGCGGCGAGTGTCTGCTCGGGGAAGGAGACCAGGGCGGTGCGGACGGCGTCCTCGGCTGAGAAGTACGGGGTGATGGTGGCGAACGCGGCGAGGGCCTGGTCGAGCCTGTCGGGGTGGAGGTGGTGGGCGGCGACGTACGCGGAGTGCGGGGCGTAGGTGTACAGCCCGAAGTCGGCCTCCGCGCCCGCGGCCTCCGGAGTGGCCGGCAGGGAGCGCAGCACGGTGTCGAGGGCGGCCTGCCCGGTAAGGGGCAGGTGCTGGTGCAGGCCCTGCGCGGTGCGGGCGATACGGGCCTTGAGTTCCAGGCTGGGCAGATCGGCGGTGACCTGGGCGGTGAAGGAGGCGGCGTCGAAGGCAGGGCAGGCCGTCTGCATCTCGCGCCCGATCCGGGCGATCCGCTCCGGGCTCAATGCCCTTTCCTTCAGGGGAACTTGGGAACTCACTCGATCACCCTAGTGTCGGGTCGGCTCGGCGGCGGGCGACTCGGTGGGGATTCCCCCGTCGGGAGGACTTAGGCGGCGTGGCGCCTGGCGGAACAGCAGCGGTTACCAACAGCAGCTGGCGGCGGGGCGAACGGGGACAGAGGCGACGTCCCGGTACTCGAATCGACAGCCTGCCCCGCCGCTGTCGGCCGGGCCAGAGGCACAGGGGCTCATATCAGGGGTCGTTCAGTTCCGCCTTCCACCACACAGCGGGCAATCCCAAATCCGTTCATATCTGGGCCAGTTGCCCTGAGATGCGTCGTCGCTTCTGCGAGATGACCCCCGATATGAGCCGGTAGGCACCTGGACCGCCAGTCGGGAGAGATGTGACGGTGAGTGGGCTGACGAGCGCCGCGCTCCACCCCGCCTCCTCCTCATCTCCCCGGGCCCTCCGCTTCGTCGCTGTGCTGCACCGCGGTGATCCGAGTCTGCGCCCCGTCCTTCGCGTTGAGAGCGAGCCCTGTCGTGACCGCTTCACACTTGCCCCGGCGTCGCCTGATCGGCGGGTCGGACGAGCACCCTCTCGGCGTGGGCTGCCGGCCTATCGGGGGGCCGGCAACCAACGTGGGCCGCGCCGCAGGATGGGCCTCCGTGGACGATGATCGCGCGGTCGACGCCCTCCTGCGCGCTCGCGATGAGGGAGCCACCGTCTTCAATACCGCAGACATCTACGGTCTCGGGCACTCCCAGCGGCTGTTGGGCCGCATGCTCGCCCAGGTGCCCCGCGCAAGTGTCCGCATCACCAGCACGGTCGGGGCGTTCAAGGGCACCAGCGACAACGCGTACCGCTCCCTGGTTCTGCACGGGCAGGTGGAGCAGAGCCTTGAGAACCTCGGCGTGGAATCGCTGGATGTCCTGACGCTGCACTACACCGACTTCGGCCCTCGCGATCAGTACCTCCAGGAAGCTCTGGAGACGCTGGAGGCCCTGCGTGACCTCGGCAGGGTCAAGGCGCTCGGGATGAGGGCGCCGAAACGGCTGGGGGCAGGTGCCGGGACCGCAGGCAACCGCCACCAGGTGGCCACGGCCCGGTTCGCTTTCCTCATCCAGCAGTTGCGCCCCGAGGTCATCACCGTGCCCTTCAGTCCCCTCAGCCAGCCACCGCCCGAACACGGGGCCGACGGCTGCGAAGAGGACGAGGACATCTTCAGCTTCGCCCGTCGCCACGGCATCGCCACCATGATCACCCGGCCTTTGGCGCTGGGCCTGCTCACCGGCAAGCACCGTCCCGGCACGGCTTTCGGCCCCGGGGACGTGCGCTCCCGCCTCACCGCGCCGGTCCTGGACGCTGTCCAGCGAGGCCTGCAGCCCCTGCGGGACCGGTTCGGATCCACCCCGCACGACCTCGCCCGGGTCGCCCTCCTGTACTGCCTCCGGCGCTGCCCAGACTCGATCGTCCTGACCGGATTCACCAGTGCGCAGCAGGTGGCCCTGAACTACCAGGGCCTCAAGACCGAGCTGGGCGAGCCGGACTACGAGTTCCTCGACTCCGCGTACGCGGCCCTACGGGCGGAGCTGGAGGAGGTCGGCCCGCCATCCCGCTCCCGCGAGGCGGCGTCCGTGCCGTGCACCCCCTGAGCAGTGCAACCTACCCACGTCCCCGAGGAGCGATGACGCCCCGTGCATGCCGCTGACCCAAGGAACCCGGACAGCACCTACTGGATGGCCTACGCCATCGGCCTCGCACAAGAGGCTCCATCGCCGGGCCGGCGGGTCGGCGCCGCGCTCGTCTCCGAGAACGGTCGGTTGATCTGCTCCGCGTTCGCGGGCGAGGTGCACGGCGCGTCCTGGTCCCGCATTCTGCGGCACCGGGTTCGAGAACTCGGGGTGTCCAGCGCGTACAGCGTCTGTCTGACGATCAACACCCTGTCGGAGGCTGGCGCGTTCGAACTGGCCGAGCTCCTGAGCGACGTGCGGATCGACAGGGTGTGCATCGGCCTGCCGGATCCCGCGCTGACGAGCTACCTCAGCGGCGATCCCGTCACCGGGCGAGGCCACGTCCTGCGCTTCCCCGACGAGCTCCAGCGCCAGATCCTGGACCAGAACCGGGAGCTCTACGCGGCGAGCGGGCAGAGCATCGAGTGCAACCCCCACTACTCCACCCACCGGATCAGTGAAGCCGTCACCGCCTCGCTGGTGTCCATGGGGTTCGCGCTGACCAAGGACGACGTCAACGCGCACCGGGGGCGGATGGCGCTCGCCTCGTTCATCTCCCAGAGGTACGGAGCGGAGTACACGGAGGCGGATCGCGCCGTGGGCGACGCACTGGCCGCCGCGTTCGACGCGAAGTACGGCAGCTACGACTACGCGTTCGACGCCCGTACCGCCGACGCGGGGTGGGTCGACGACTTCATGTCGGTGTACCGGATGGCCTCCACCAGGCCCCTGTCCGCTGTCAGCGTCCTCAACGTCGGCGTCGGCGGCGGTCAGGAGGCGACGGCCCTGTTCTCCGACTGCCCGCGAATCACCTTCGCCGACATCGCGGAAAGCGGCCTCGCAAACATAAGCGAACGCATTCCCCGTTCGAGGACCGTGGTCTCCAGCGCCGAGGATCTGTCCGCCCTGCCGGACGACAGTTTCGATCTCTATGTCTCCTTGAGGACGTACAACTCGTCGTTCTTCGACACGTCCGCAGCGGCCCGGGAAGCACACAGGGTACTGAAGCCCGGAGCGGTGATTATCGTCTCCGTGGCCAACGGATTTCTGTATACTCAGCGAGGCTGCGTCGTGCCGGGGCTGATCATTCCCGGAACTGAATTCGTCGACCTCTACCGGGGAATGGAGACGGCGAACCTGATCGGCGCGGACCTCGAATGCGCCGGATTCAAAGATGTTCGAATGCTCCCGACAAGTACCGAGATCTACCTGTCGGCGGTCACCGTCTGACGCCTCCACCCGCCCGGCCGGCCGCGGTCGCGGCGTCCCGTCGGTCTCGCGGGAAGGACGGCGGAGTGCGGAGGCGGCCGGACGTCCTGGAGGGGCAGCGTGAAGGAAGGGCTTCTGCAATGAACGAGCGAACGACGATCGCCGACCGCATCCTGCAGTTCAACGAGGGACTCGCGGGCACGACGCTCGAACTGCCCCCCGGCTTCAGGGTCGTCAACCCCTTCAGCGGCCCCCAGAAGGAGCGCGTCCGCGAGGTGACGACCGCCTTCTACCGCAAGTACTACGGCGACGACGAACCCCGCCGGCTGGTCCTGGGCAGCTCGCCCGCCCGGCGGGGCACGGCCGTGACCGGGGTCCCGTTCGAAGACGCGAAGCTCCTGGAGAGCGACACGGGAATCGACCTCGGCGACGGCTACGCGGTGAGCCGGCCCTCCGCCGGGTTCCTGCACGACGTCATCGCGCGCTACGGGGGCCGGACGCGGTTCTACGCCGACTTCGTCATGAGCTTCGTGTGCCCGCTCGGCCTGGTGAAAACGAACGCCCAGGGACGGGAGGCCAACTACAACTACTACGAGAGCAAGAAGCTGGTGGAGTCCCTGCGCGCCTTCCTGGTGGACGCCCTGGAGCGCCAGCTGGCATTCGGGCTCGACACCTCGGTGTGCTACTGCATCGGCAGTAGCGGGAATTTCGCATTCCTCTCGGCACTCAACGACGACCGGGGGTACTTCAAGAAGATCGTGCCCTTGGAGCACCCGCGGTTCATCACGCAATACAACAGCGGTAGAAAAGAAGAATTCGCCGAGAAATACCTCAGCGCTCTGCGCGGAGAAGACGATTAGCAGCCGCACCCTCCGCGGCATCTTCCCCGGCCGGCTTCCCGGCTGCGGACTCCCAGGACGACGGATCGAGAAGAAGGAGAACAGCACCGTGGTGACAGACGGCAGGATCCAGGTCCACTTCGGCCCGGAACACGTCAGCGTCCACCGCTCCCGGGGCGGCGAGCTGCAGTTGCTCACGAGGGAACGGCTTCCGTTCGGAGCCGGCCTCGCCGGCGAGGCGCTGGCGGAGCGCGTCGGCGAGTTCTGCGCCGGGCTCAAGGAGTACGCCGAGGCCATCGACAACACGACCACGCGCGTGCACGCCACCGGGGTCTTCCAGCAGCTCCCGCAGCCGGAAGCGGCAGCGCTGGTCAACGGCGTCTACGTCGACACGGGCTTGTACTTCAACATCGTGGGGCCCGCACTGGAGCGGTTCTACCTGGACACGGCCCTGGCCGTCTGCGGGTCGACCGACATGCTGGACGGCCTGGTCCGGCGCGAGTTCCGGACAGCCGTCGTCTGCGGCAGCTTCCAGCAGTCGCTGGGGGACATCGAGGACACCATCGCCCGGCTGCGCGAAACCGGCACCGAGATCCTCAGCCCCCGCAGCACCCGCATCAAGCCGGAGACCGCGGGCACCGACTTCATCCTCTTCGACTACCAGGACCTGCTGAAGAACCCGCGCGACACCTGGCGGCACAAGTACGTGCACATGGACGCGTTTCGGCAGGCCGACGCCGTCGTCGTGTGCAACCCGGGCGGTCGCGTCGGAAGCGGCACGGTCTTCGAGCTCGGCTTCATGTCCGCGCTCGGCAAGAGGGTCATCTTCACGCAGGAGCCCCGGGGCGTGTCGGTGTCCTTCCCCTGCGAGGTGGGCCTGGGCGCCTGAGCCCGGCCCGCCGAGGACCGCCGCACCCACCCCGTTCCCGGATCCTCGCCCGGATCGTGTCGCGGTGAACGGTGCTCCCCGCAAACAGGTCGCCTGCCCAATTCTCTCTGCCCAGCCCGGCCCCGCTTCTCGGCTACGAAGATACGGAAAGGACTTCCGTCGGTGGAACTCAGCGACATAGCGCGCGACAGGCTGCGAGAGATCGTGGCGTCCGTCCTTGAGGTGGACAAGGAGACCATCGAGCCTGGTGCCCAGTTCTACGAGGAACTCGGCATGAGCTCCTTGGAGAAGATCGAGGTCGTGGTCGCGGTCGAGCGCGAGGTCGGATCTCTGTCCGCGCAGGAAGCGGCAGCCTTCACCAGCCTGGACGCCGCGGTGGCCGTGCTCGGCGAGCGGGCAAGGAACCTCCGGGGAATCGACCTGATCGACCGCCTGGTGGCGCGCCATGTCTGCGCCGGCCGGGGCGACCGGGCCAGCTACCTCGACCCCCAGGCCGGGGAGATCACCTACGCCGGCCTCCTGGAGGCAGCCCGGGGGTACGCGGGCGCCCTGCGGGCCGCAGGAGTACCCGAAGGCGGCCGCGGCCTCCTGGTCGCCGACGACTCCGCGGCGACCGTGGCCGCCGTCCTCGGCCTGTGGTGGCACGGCTGCGTCCCCGTGGTGATCAGCCCGGTGCTCACGGACGACGAGGTCCGCTACATCGCCGCCGACTGCGCCGCCACGGTGGTGCACCTGGACGCGGCTCCCGCGCGCCAGCGCGCCCTGGAGGCGCTGTTCACCACGACCACCCGCTTCGCCGGCGCCGACGTCCGCGCCGGCCTGGCGACTGCCTCGGCCGGCCCCGCGTACCGCCCCGAGGCGGCCGGGCCGGCGGCCGCGTGGAGTGCGGGGAGCGAGGCGCTCGTTCAGTACACCTCCGGCAGCACCGGCATGCCCAAGGGGGTGCGGCACACGGCGGGCGCGATCGCGGCCATGGCCGACGGCGTCGGCACGGTCCTGGCGCTGACGCCCGACGACACCGTACTGTCCAGCGCCCGGATGTCTTTCGGCTACGGCTTCGGCAGCTCCGTCCTGTGCCCCCTGGCGGCCGGCGCCCGCGTCGCGCTCATCAGCGGCACCGTCGACGTCCACTCCCTTGCCGCCGCGCTGCAGCAGCACCGGCCCTCCGTGCTGTTCTCCGTCCCGCGGCTGTACGCGGCGCTGCTGAACGCCCCCGGGGCGGAGCTCGCCGCTGGCAGCGTCGACTCCGTGCGCCTGTGCGTGGCGGCGGGCGAGAACCTGCCCGCTGCGCTCAGCGAGCGCATCCGCGCCGCCTTCCACGCCCAGCTGCTCAACGGCCTCGGCGCGACCGAGGTCCTCTACATCGTCGTCGGCACCCCGCCGAAGGATGGCCGGCCGGGGACCTTCGGGGTCCCGGTGCCCGGGATCACCGCGACCGTCCGCGCGGCCGACGGCACGCCCGTCGCAGACGGGGAGCAGGGCTGGCTGCACATCGTCGGCCCGACCGTCGCGCTGGGCTACATCGGCCGGCCGGAGGCAGCGGCGGTCACCTTCGCCGACGGCGGCGCCTACACCGGCGACGTGGTGCGCCGTGCGCCGGACGGCACGTTCACCCATCTGTGCCGCGCCGATGACGTGCTCAACCTGGGCGGCTACAAGGTCGTGCCGAGTGAGATCGAGGGCGTTGTCCGCGGTGTCGAGGGGGTCCAGGACTGCGTGGTGGTCGGCGGCCGCGATGCCGACGGCCTGGAGCAGGCCGTGGCCTACCTGGTGGCCCGGCCGGGATCCGAGGAGGCCGTGGTGCGGCGCGCGGTGATGGCCGCGATCCGTGGCGGACTCGCCTCCTTCAAGCGCCCCGCCCGGCTGGTGTTCCGCGACGAGCTCCCGACCACGTCGACCGGCAAGGTGGCCGTCTTCGAGCTGAGGAAGGCGGCACAAGCGTGACCTGGGACATCACGGGCATGGCGGCCGTCGCCAACGTCGGCGCCACCCCCGGGGAGATCTTCGCCGCGCTGTGCGCAGGCCAGGAGAGCCGCAGGCCCCTGATGGCGTTCGATTCGGACAAGTACCGGGCGGCGTACGCCTACGAGATCGACGACCGGCCCGCGGGCGGCGGTGACCAGCCGCGGCGCGCCACCCGCTGGCTGACCACCGTCGTGCGCCAGGCGACCGCCGACGCCGGCCTGGGCGAGGACCTGACCCAGGTGCCCGTGCTGGTCGGCACGACCATGCGCGAGCAGCGCAGCCTCGAACTGTGGTGGCGCGACGGCGCACAAGTCGTGCTCGAGGAGCTGCACTTCGGCACCGCGCTGAAGGCGGCCTTCGGGGCGTGCACCACCTACACGTTCGCCAACGCCTGCTCCGCGTCGCTGTACGCGCTCGGCATGGCCACCGACATGATCGAGTCCGGCCTGGCCGACACGGTCGTCGTCGCGGGCACCGACGCCGCCACCGAGAGCGGCTTCGGCACGCTCGACCGGGTCCAGAACGACCTCCCCGACGCGCTGCGCCCCTTCGACACCGCCCACAAGGGCATGCTGATGGGGGAGGGCGCGGCGGCCGTCGTCGTCCAGCGCGCCGGCACCGGGCGCGCACCCGTGCACGCCCGGGTGCTCGGTGTGTCCATGGGCTGCGACGCCCACCACGCCACCGCGCCGGACCCCGACGGCATCACCCGCGCGGTACTCGACGCCCACCGCAGAGCCGGGGTGCGGGCGAGCGACATCGACCTGGTGATGCTGCACGGCAGCGGCACCCCCCGCAACGACACGACGGAGGCGAGCGTCCTTCGCCGGATCTTTCCCGGCCCGGGTGCGGGTCCGCGGATGACCGCCATCAAGGCGATGACCGGACACACCCTGGGCGGCTCGGGACTGCTCAGCCTCGTCATGGCGGTGCTCGCCATGAAGCACGGGACGGTGCCCCCGGTCCTGGGCCTGGCCGATCCGATCCCGGAGGCCGCGGGGCTGGGCCTGGTGCAGGGCAGCCCTGCCGTCGGTGGCCTGGGCATCGCTCAGATCGACGCGTTCGGTTTCGGAGGCATCAACGCCGTCGCGATCGTGGAGACAGTCCGATGAACGCGGCGAGCACCGCGCCCACCAGGAGGGGTCCGAACGCCCGGGAGGTCGTCGTCACGGGCATCGGCCTGGCGCTGCCCGGCGTCCCAACGTACGGCGACCTGCTGGGACCGCTCCCGGGCGAGGGAGGCTTCGACCCGGCCACCGGACTGGCCGGACGCGAGCTGCGCCACAAGGGCCGCGCCTCGCGGCTCGCCCTGCGCGCGGCCGAGTCCGCTCTCCACGACGCCGGTCTGACCGACGCCGACAACACGTTCACCGGCGCGAGCGACTCGACCGCCGTCGTGGTCAGCACCAACCTGGGCAACGCGGACAGCGTCTGCGAGGCCACCGACACCATCGCCGCGGCAGGCGTGCTGGGTCTCAGCCCCTTGGGTCTGCCCCAGACCTCAAGCAACGTCATCGCCGGCTGGGTGGCCATCCGCTACCGGCTGCGCGGCCCCAACCTCACCGTCTGCAACGGCGCAACGAGCGGCTTGGACGCCCTGGCCTGGGCCCGGAACCTCATCATCTCCGGGCGTGCCGCGACAGCCGTCGTCCTCGGCGTCGAACCCGCAGGCGACGTGGTGACGAAGGTCCTCGGCCGGCAGTCCACCGACGTGGCGGTCGCGGTCGTCCTGGAGCCCGCGGCTGCGGCCGCTTCCCGCGGCGCACGGCCCCGCGCCACGATCGGCGGCTACGCACGGGCCGGGAACCTCGCCGCGGCGCTGGCTCCGCTCGGAGTGACCGGGCAGGGGCCCGTCGGGCTGTGGCTCGCGGACGAGGCGGAAGCCGGCGCAGCCGGGGCGGGCCGTCTGCTCGCAGCCCGGCGCCGGATCGACCTGGAATCCCAGCTGGGCCCGCTGTCCGGGGCACTCGGTGTCCTGCAGTGCGCTGCCGCGGCCGCCTACCTGGAGGGCGGCGCCGCCGGCAACGTCCTGGCCACGGCCGGAGGCCCGCGCCACGACGCGACGGCCGCCCTGCTGCTGACCCCGCCGCCGGCCCTTCGCCCACCCACGCAGGAACGAGGACAACACCCATGACCACGACGGGCGTGACCATCGAGAAGCTCCGCACCCTGATAGCCGTCGTACTGGAGACCGAGCCCCAGGAGGTCACCGACGACGCGCACTTCGCCCACGAGCTCGACATCGACTCGCTGCTGATGCTGGAGATCTCCACCCGCGTGGCGGGCACGTTCGGCGTCCCGGACAACGCCGTGGCCGCCAGCGGCGCCACCACCCTCGCCGAGCTGCACGCCTTCCTCACCTCGCAGCTCACCCGCGAGACGCAGCCCTGCCCGCTCATCCGCCCCAGGCCGGTGCGCGACCCGGCGGCGCGCCTGTTCCTGCTCCACCACGCCGGCGGTTCACACCTGCTCTACCGGGGCTGGGCGGAGCACTTCCCCGACGACTGGGAACTGTGCCTCCTGGAGGCCCCGGGCCGAGGCAACCTCCAGGGCCTGCCGCTGATCGACGACTGCGACCAGCTGGTCGACTACTTCCACGCCGCCATCGCCCCGGTGCTCGACCGGCCCTTCGGGTTCTTCGGCCACAGCATGGGTGCCCTGATCGCCTACCAGCTCACCCGCCGACTCCTCCACGAGGAGGGACCGCTTCCCACCTGGCTGGGAGTGTCCGCCTACGGCGCCCCGCGAGGCGACGCCGGCGCCGACCGCAGTCCTCACCTGATGGCCGACGACGAACTGCGCGCCTGGCTGCGCAGCGGCGGCGGCAGCCCACCGCAGCTCCTCGACAACGACGAGGTGTGGCGCAAGTTCGCCCCGGTGTTCCGCAGCGACTTCAAACTCGTGGACACCTGGACTGCGCCCTCCAGCCCCGAACCGCTGCCCGTCCCGCTCACCGCCTTCGCGGGCGAGCACGACAAGCTGATCGGCGAGGACCGGCTCCTCGCCTGGCGGGCGCTCACGACGGACTTCCGCGGCGTCGAGAGGTACGACGGCGACCACTTCTACCTGATGGACCACCAGCAGCAGCTCGCCGCCGCCATCACGGCCGCGATGCGCACCGAAGCCCCTTGAACCCGCCACCACGCCGCCCGCCGGACGATCCGCATCAACGGGGTGCCGACGGAGTGTGCGGGAGCGAGCCCTCAGGCGTCGGGGTCGACTTCGGGGTGCGTGAACCGCACGGGCCGGCCCAGCGACCGGGCGTAGGCGATCTCGGACCTGGTGCTGTCACCGATGTAGTCACCGACCACGAGCACCTCGTCAGCCAGCAGGATCTTCGACCGGTGCAGCTCGTCGAGCCGAACCTTCAGCGCCTCGGCCTCGACAGGATCGGACCACAGCGCGTGCGGCGACTTCAGGTCGCAGCCCGGCTTGACGACGATCCTGCCCGCCTCGGTCTCCCGCACATCGGCCTCGGCCATCTCGGCCATGAAACGGGTGGAGCCGCAAATCGCGACGATGCGGGGGAAGTTCAGCTGCGACTTCGCCTCGGCGAGCTTCTCCTCGGGGGTGGTCACTTCCGGGGACGACACTGTTCCTCCTGGTGGTGCTGCCCGAGGGATGCCTGCGGAGACGAGTACGAAGGCGCCCAAGACCACCTTACGGCGAACCACATGCGCACCAGCCCGCACTCTATGCGACCAGCGCCCCCGCCCGGTGCCGCTTCGCCCGCCAACGCGGGGCCGCCCCGGTCGCCCTCGCCGCGGCTTCGGCCCCGTCGCCCGGCCTGCTGCCAGCAGCTGGTGCCAGGGGGCCGGACCGGGCTCGGGCACTGCCGCCACCCGAACGAGGGACGAGCCACCCGACGACCGCATTGACGGGGGCTGCCCGCCGGAGAACACCGCGACCGCATGCCGGCAGCCCCACCGGCACTGCGCGCCCGCGCCTCGACTGCCCCGAACACCTACCGACCGCTCACTGACCACGACCGCTGTGCACTCCGACGAGGAAGCCATGCCCACCGCATCCCAGCAGCCCCAGCCCGGCCCCGGCAGCGCGAACGGCACGGTCGCCGCGCCCTCCATGCCCGGGGCGCCCGAGCAGATCGCAGCGCTCACCGACACGCTGGTGCTCGAGTACGGACTGCACCCGGCAGAAATCACGCGAATCCCGGAAGGCACCGCAACGGACAACTACGCCATCGTCGACCAGGCGGGCCGTCAGCACTTCGGCAAGGTCTACCGCACGCGCAGCAACTTGGACCTGGAGCTGGCGTCGGTCGAGCTGTCCGAATACGCCGCCGACGGGGGCGTCGCCACCGCTCGGGCGATCCGCACGCGCGGTGGCGACCTCATCGCGACCCGCGGCCGCGTGCCGATGTCCCTGTGGTCGTACGTGCCGCACACCGAGACTGCCGAGGGCACCCTGACCGGGGCACGGTGGGCGGCCGTCGGCGCGACGATGGGCCGTCTCCACGGCCGGCTCGCCACCCACCCCGCCGCGGCACCCACCCTGGAACCCGGTTATGCGGTCTGCGACGTCGCCACCGCCCGTGACCGCTTCGCCAGGCTGATCCTCGCCTACCAGCACAGGCCCCGGCTGGGCGAGTTCGAGGCATGGGCTCTGCTGGCGGCGCGCGAGCGATACGCCGCCCTGGGAGAGGTCGAGCGCATCCTCGCCTCGCTTCCGCCGCTGACGGTCCAGGTCATGCACGGCGACCTGGCCGGCCCCAACGTCCTGCTGAGGAACAACGGCGTCGCCGCGCTCGTGGACTTCGGACCGCCCACACCTGGCTACCTCGCCTGGGAACTCATGCGCCTTGGCTGCGATCCGAAGAGCTTCGAGGCCAACGGCGTCGAGCGGTGGCTCAAGGGCTACACCGACCTCGCCCTCGCCTACCGCGACACCAACCCCACGGCACCCGTGGACGACCTCCTGTCCTCACTCCGTGTCGGCTGCGCAGCCATGCTCTGCTCGGCCTTTCCGCTGTCGGCACCCGTCGAACGACCCCACCTCGTCGACGCCGCACTCAAGTCCTACGCGCGGGCACGGCACGCGGCAGCCCTGACGATTCTGGAGCAGCTGCCCGCCCTGGAGGCGGCCCTGCGCGATGCTCTTCGCTGAGTCCACGACCCTCACCGGAGCGAGCTCCACCGGCCACGCCTGCTGAAGCAGCAGAGCGCAGGGCCGGCCGCGGGCGCGGCCGCCGTGCTCGGACGGCGGCGCCGGATGGTTCAGGAGGGCGAGGCGGCGATCATCTGGTGAGCTGCTCCACCTGACGCAGCTCGTCGGGGCTGACGCGGACCGCGCCGATGTCGGCGAGCCACTGCACCCATACCGGCTCGATACCGGGCTCAGCCTCGAACTCGGCGTCGGTCACCCATCCGTGCGCGTAGGCGACGGTGCGGTCTACCAGCTCCTGCAGGGCGGCGGGAGGGATCCAGCGGACGTTCTTCGTCTCGCGGGCGCTCGGGGCGAGGTCGCCCGTGACGGTGGCCCGGTAGACGGTCCAGTCGTGGCCGGTGCCGCGTGCACCGGGACGGCGGCGGCATGGGTTGTCCCGCCAGCAGCCGGTGACGCGGGTGAGGCCGGTGACGGTAAGTCCGAGTTCTTCCTCGACCTCGGCGCGGGCGGCATCCCGGGCGCTGCCGTGGTCGTCAATGTGGCCGGCGGCCGGTGCTGTGCCCACCGGGAAGGTGGCGCGATCGAACATCAGGTAGCGGCCCTGGTGGTCGGTGATGACGACGCCGACCGAGGTGTTGTCGCAGTCCTTCAAGGTGTCGCTCCTGGTGGGTGCTGAACGTCGTCGGCGCACGGTGGCATGCCCGGCTTCACGTAGATCCAGGCCGGGCAACGCTACAGTGGCCCGGCCTCAGGGCTCGGGGCCACGGATAGGGTCGGGTCGGCATGCGGTCCGCGCAAGGGGTCGCTCAGCCTGCCGATGAAGCGCAGGGTCTGGTCCAGCGCCTGGAGCGTGAGGAGGCGGCTGCGCGGCCGCAGCATGCTGGTGATCCCCTCCTCGGCCAGGCCCCGGCACCGGCCGGCCAGCCAGGACCAGTCCAGGTCGAGGTAGTCGGCCAGCGCCGCCAGCCGTGCCGCCGGCGTCGGCCCGTCGACCGCGCTGTGGGCCCGCACGTGGCCGATCACCTCCTGGTAGGGGGCCACCTCCCGCCGCACACTGGTAGTGGCGACCCGCCAGACGGATTCCCCGCGCACCCAGTTCGCCAGGATGGCCTGGTTGCGCGCGAGGACGAACCCCTCGACCTCCTGGTACCTCTGTTCCGCGGTCAGCCACACCCTGACCCCGTACATCTCCATCATGGCAATCGTGAGGAACAGGAGAATCCGCTCATACGTCGCGCTTGATCGGACGACGGGCTCCGGGACGCAGAACGCACGACCGAGCGCGCTCCCTGGTCCCGCGAAGCGGTCGGCGATGTTCTGCAGGTAGTCGTGCTGATGCCTGAAGAGCAGCCACGGTGCGCACTCCTCCCCAGTGGCTTCGCGGGTCCAGAACGCCGGCGCCTCGGGAAGGCCACCGAGATGGCGGACGACGTACTGGGCGCAGAGGCTGGAGCCCAGCCAAGCGGCACCGACCGGGGACAGGTCGGGCATCTCGGATCGCGGCGGGGCCGAGTTGCTGATCCTGACGTAGTGCCGAAGCTGCTCGGCTCGCTCGGAGAGCGGATTGTCGTCCGCCAGCAGGCCGTCGTCCATGACGTGCAGCGCCCAGATGATGGCGTAGACCAGGTCGTCCAGCTGGTAGGCGATCGGCACCTGTGGGCCCTGACCCACCACGAGGTTCTGGCGGGCGAGCGCGGCGTCCATCACGTACAGGCCGGACCCGCCAGCCGCACCGGGGGAGGCCAGGATCACGCCCCTGCGCGATGAGCGGACGAAGGTCTCCAAGTGGGGGAGGTCTGCGGAGCTGATCTCCATGACGTCGCCGCGGGGCTGCGCTTCATAGATCTGCACACCGATCGAGGTGCCGTCGAAGTGCCGTCCGCCGGCGAGCTCCCAGCTGCCGAAGATGCCGGCGTCCGGGTCGCCGGGGACGTGCCGGGAGGTGGTCCAGGTGTAGTCCAGGGTCCGTGCTGCGGTGCGCGTCCTGCGGTCCAGGGGGAGAGGGTGAACGAAGTCTCGTACGGGGACGAGCTGGAAGAGCAACTCGACCTTCTTGCCGAAGTAGGCCTCGATGATCGTGCGCAGGTCTCCGCGGGGAACGTGGGTGCCGGCCAACCACCGCTTGTAGGTAGCCTCGGAAGGCCGGACCCGAGCGAGGCGCGGCTCTTGCAGCGCCCTCGCAGCGTCTTCGGCCATGATCGGCCACAGGACCCGGAACTTGGTCGGTGAAGCGCAGTTGAGCTCTGGAGCGTCCAGCAAGTGGTACAGGAGCGGCGCGACAGTCCGGGTCCGCGCCCCCTCCGGTTGAGTCATGTCGTCCATACCTTTCCCGCAGCGCCGTGGACAGCGGCCTCAGTGGCTGGGTCCTGCCCGGGCTGGACCCAGCCACCAGGCAGGGAGACGGCCGTCCCATTGCCGACGAACAGAACGTGACTGGCCTGGTGGGTCAGCAGGCGTTCCGCCCGCACCGGCGACAGCGGTCCAGTGGGCGACGTCCGACCGCTGCTCACGCTCCCCCCACCGGCGCGTCAGGGTCCTCGCCTCGGTGATCCCCCGACGCCTTGTGGTGGGACGCCCGACCGCACGAGGTCGCGGACGCGGAACGCCAGGGCCACGCCGGGTCGGTGAGCGGCTCGGCGGCGGCCCGTCGCAGCAGAGCGAGGGTGTCACTCTGCGGGAGGGCCCGGCTGCTGCGATCGTCGAAGTCGCCCAAAGCGCCTGTGCTGTAGGCAACGACGTCGGTACCTGGGTCCGCGATGAGCACGCCGTCGAGGTCGAGCAAGACCTGAGAAGCCAGCAGCGGACTGCGTGTCGGGACGACCCTGAGCGTCAGCGAGCGGAAGTTGACCAGATCGGCGAGCAGCGTGAGCTGGCCAGTACGGGACTCGACGGTACTCAAGTCCGCGAGGAGGACAGCGTTGATCAGGATCTCCGCCGTCGCCGGGCCGGGCCGACGGATGCGCTCCAGGAACGCGTCCGCCCGCGCGGCGGCGACCCGGCCGTACCACTCCCGCTCGCGCCACTGCAGCTCCCGCGCGGACCTACCCCGGTCGAGCAGCACGCTACGCAGCAACGCGCACAGCTCGCACGGCGTCCCGGTCACGTCCGGGATCGAGCCGCGCCCGGGCAGTGGCGCTGCGAGCCCGCGGGCCATCCGGTCCTTGACCGAGGCCTTGCCCCGGTGCAGGAATTGGCGCATGCCGAGGGTGAGGACGGGCAGGTCTTGCACCAGGACGGCGGCGATCTGGATCCGCGCCGCCTGGGCCTCGGCGAGGTGGTAGCGGTGTGCTGCCCCCGGACCGAGGTCGCAGAACTGGGTGAGCTCGTCGGTGCGGCTGGTGAGGCCGGCCAGCCACTCGCTGGCCTCACGCTCACTCGCACCGTAGTGCTGCGCGAGTGCCTGCCGGTGGCCTGCCTCCAGGGCCTCGCGCAGCGCAGTGGTCCGCCCCGACTCGAGGTCGTTGGTGTCGTAGGGCAGGGGGAGCGCGCCGGTCGCGTCGGCGGCCGGGGCGCGGGTAGCGCGCAAGTGGGCGAGATGCAGGCCAAGTACCCGCTCCAGGGGACCTGGTGCGGGCGGTGCGGGGACGGCGTCGCTGGGCACGGGTCGGCTCTCCTGGGAGTGGGGGGCGCGGTTTCGAGGAGGGTGGCGGGCAGGTCGTGGGTGGCGTTGAGGGGCTGCGAGCGGTCTTCAGCAGCAGCCCCCGGTTCCGGAGGCGGGTTGCTGCTGGTAGAGGTGGATCGCCGCCTCGATCAAGAAGGAACTGCGCTGGCTGTCGGCCGCGTGCTCTGCCACCCGGCACAGCACGTCCTGGAAGGGGGAGATGTCGTCGGGCGCGTTCAGGTACAGCGCGCTGGTGTCGGATTCCAGGCAGACGACGTCGCCGGGGCCCACTGGCCCGTAGACCATGCGGGTGAAGGCCGTCGCCGACACGGTGAGCCGGCAGGTGGCGGGCACGATGCGCACGTCCGCGCCCGCTTCGATGAGGTGCTGCAGGTGCCTCAGCTGCTCGATCATCACGTCCGGGTCGCCGACCGGGCGGTGCAGCACGCGCTCGTCGAGCATCGCCGCCGACCGTGCGGGGGCCCGGGCCAGGAGCTGCGACCGGCGCGCGTGATGCTGGAGGTGCTGGGTCCGCTGGGGTGCCTGAAGGGGTGCGGCGGCAATGAGCTCCTGCATGTAGCGGCCGGTTCGGAGCGGGACGGGGATGACGACGCCGGCCCAGTGCTCGACGCGGCTGGCCGCGGCGGTGAAGCCCGTCAGCCGGCGGGCCCAGCCTGGGGCGACGTCGGGTTGCGCGGCCGCGCGCGGCCCGGCCTTCACCATCGCCATCAGGATCTGGGCGTCCGCACGCGCCTGGTCGTCGGCCTCGTAGATGTCCAGGAGGTCGTCGACATCGCGCGGCACAGGAGTGCTCTCACCCGTCTCGATCCGGCTCAACTTCGACACCGAGGCGCGGATGTGTGGTGAGACCGCGGCCATCCGAAGCTGGTGCCGCGTGCGCAGCTGGCGCAGGATCGCGCCGAGAACTCTGGCTGCGGCGACCGGCCCTGTCCAGCTCGGTGCGGCTTCCGGCACCCCGGGCTCGGCCGCGGGCGATGGTGTCTGGTTCATGTTCGACCTGCTCTACGTTCTCGGGTGGCGGGAAGAGGGCTGGCTGGGGTGCACGCCGTACTCGCCGACCGGCTATCGGCCCGACCCCGCACGACGGGGCCGACCTACGGCTGACCGGGCGGTCACCGCCGCACCCCCGGCTCCCGGGTCGGCTCGCAGACCCGCAGGTGACCGGCGTCGGGTGCGCGCTGCCGGCGGCGCGGGGTGGAAGTCGTCACGTGGCGACTCCGGGGCTCAGCTGGGAGCGGCCGATGTGGATGACGCCGCCGAACTCGATCAGCCCCGGCCGATGACCTCCGGTGCCGGTGAGCACCCGCGGATCCGCCCTGGAGGCGATAGGGCTCGGCGGGCCGAGCAAGGGATGCGGGGCGAGCGCCTCGGCGATCTCCGTGCTGGAGCGCGCCAGGCCCCACAGGCTCTGCGTGCGTTCGGCCATCAGGCCGTTGACGCTCCACCGCAGTTCGTCGCAGTCGATCGCCCACTGCGAGAACGCCAGCAGGCTGCCCGCGGGCAGCCTGTCGACCAGCTGCCCGAGCAGGTCGGCGAGGTCGGCCAGCGGAGCGGTATGAGCGCTGGAGACCATCAGCACGCACACCGGACGGATCGGGTTGAGGTGGCGGGTCAGCACGGGGTGGTCGAGCACGTCAGGCGTCAGAAACCGCGCCCGGAACACCGGCGTCAAGTCGTTGTCGTCGAGCAGGGTCTTGACATAGGTCCAGCCGGCCAGGTCGTCCTCCACGGAGACGACCAGCGCGTCGGGGTCCAGGTACTGCGCGATCTCGTATGGGTAGGGCCGGCGGGGGATCCCGGTACCGAGGTCGACGAACTGGCGCACTCCCATGCCGATCGCTCCGCGCACCACCGCCTCCTTGAACGCGTGCGCGCTGCGGGCGGCGTCCCCCACACCGCTCACGATCGCCTCGACCTCCTCAGCGAGTTGCCGATCGGCTGCGAAGTCGTTGCCGCCGCCCGCGAGGTGGTCCACCATCCGTAGCCCATTGGGCACTCCAAATTTGAAGTCCTCGCCAGGCCGGATGTACCGATCCGCGCTCACCGGAACGCCTCCTGCACAGCGGTAGAGACATGCGTGGGGTCGAGGCCGGGAGGATTCGGAGCATCCCTCGGCGGAGGGATATCGGCTCCCACCGCGACGAGTTCCGCTCGGTGCTGATCGGGGAGCTGCCCCCGGCGGGCTTTGACAAGGACGCCGTTGAACCAGGCGCCGAGCTTGTCGCCATCAGGTGTGACGTAGCTCTGCACCACGCGCTGGCGCCCGGTGTCGGCGATGTACTGCCCTAGGAGCTTCATCCAGACTTGACGGCGCCGCTCCAGGTCACTCACGACAAAGCCCAGGTCGTCCAGTTGCTTGCGCTGGGCGGGGGTGTAGCGGTCGTAGTCCGCGCGGGCGTGCTGGACGCGGTAGCCGAGCTTTCGGCCTTCGGGGGTGACGTGGGCGCTCGAAACCAGCAGGTCCCCGTACTCCTTCTTGTACGCGGCCAGGTCGGTGATGAACTGGTCCCAGGCCGCGTCGAGCATGTTCCAGACCACACCGAGTTCGTCCAGGCGCTGGCGGATGGCGGGGGGTAGATGGCCGGGCCTCTTCCTGGTGTTGGCGAGCCACCTGCCGGCCATCACCCCGGCGGGACTGACCCAGTCCGGGGGGACGCGCAGATGGCCACGCTCGGCCTTGAAGGCGGCCAGCGCGTCCAGGATGTGTTCGCGGCGGGAGGCGGAGGCGTCGATGGCGGACACCCTGATCGCCTGGACGAAGCTCTCCGGGACTGCGGTGCCCTCGAAGGAGATCCAGTCCGGGAGCGAGGCGGTCGGCCCGTTGCCGGAGCCGGAGTGTGTGGTGTGCCGGCCCCGTCTGGCACGGTCGAGCGTCACGCGAACCCGGTCGTCCACCGCGGCCATGGCCATCACCGGTGCCAGCACTGCTGAGGCGGAGGCAGCCTCCTGCCCTTCGCCATCGCTGGGACCGACAAGCGCTGGAATGATCACGGTGGCGGTCTTGGGCCTGCTCGGGTCACCTCGGCGCAAGGCGCGTCCGATGATCTGGATGAGGTCGATGACGGAGCCGCGCTCGTCGATGAGGGCAACCGAGTCAACTTCCGGTGCGTCGACGCCCTCGGTCAGCAGCTTCGCGTTGGTGACCACCGTCAGGGCGTCGTTCCCAGTGCGCAGCCGGTCCAAGACTCGTCGGCGAGTCTCGCGACTCTGCTCGCCATTGACGTGTCCGGTCCACAGCGATGCCGGTCGCTCCCCAGCAGGCAGGTGCTCCATCGCCTGCTGGAGAACCAGCGCGAACGCCTTGGCGGCGGCGATCGTGGCGTGATACGTGATCATCCGCTGACAGCCGTACTTCGCGGCGGCCCGCAGGACCGCGATGGCCTTGGCGAAGACGGCGGCTGCGACATTGCTGTGACCGATCGTCAGGTACTGCCCGCCGTCGGACACGAGTGCGCGGATGTCGTCGTCGGTGACAGTAGCGACAACCAGCCGGTAGTTCGCGAGCAAGTCCCGTTCGATGGCCTGGCTGAACGGCAGGTTGTACGCGATGGGTCCGACCTGGTCCGGCCGGTCCAGGCTTACGGCCCGGTCATCGTCCTCGCTTCCGATGACGGCCTTCAGCGTTGCGGTCATCGACAGGCGCAGCTGGGACGGGAGCAGCCGTTCGTCGTGGATCACGGACCAGCTGTTGTTGACGCCGACGGTGCGATGCGCTTCGTCGGCGATCACCAGGTCCCATGGTTGCAGCCCGTGGTCACGGTGGGCTGCCACCAAGGTGTGCAGGCTCTGGTACGTGACTGCAGCAGTCACCCTGCGCCCAGGTCCTAGCTGGTGCGCGATGTCTGCGGGGTTGCTGCTGACGCTCGCGCCAGGCCCGCTGCGGAAGACCTGGGCCGACAGGAGCTCCCTGTCGGTACACACCGCCAGGATCTTGCCGAGCCACCGTCTGCCGAAGGCGTCGACCCACTGCTGGAGCATCTGGGAGAGAAGATCCAGCGTGGGTGCTCCGACGAGGATGTGGCCGCTTGGATGGTCGAGCATCGTGTTGACGACCGCTGCCGCAGTACGGCTCTTGCCTGTTCCGCAGGCCATCAGCAGCACAGCTTTACGGTCCTGGGCGAGCACCTTGGCAATGCTTTCGGTTGCCTCCTCCTGGTGCGGCCACAACAGAGCTCCCACGTGCGGTGCTTCTCCTGTTCATCGTGATTGGTGGTTGATCCGGGCCTTCACCGCCCGCTCTCACATGTCTGTCCGGTGCTGGTATTCCGAGGTTTCGGAGAAACCCCACCTGCCCCAGCCCCGGCTCAGGGGGCCGGCGGGGCGGCGGGGCGGGTCCGGCTTGGGCTGCAGACGCAGGACTGTGCTGTGGATGTGCCGGTCACAGGGAGCGCCCCTCGGCCGGCAGTTCGGTGACGGGGTAGCGGCCGGCGTCCGGCAGGCCGATCTCCTGGGTGGCCAGTCGCACGGCGGCGGCCATCTCCGCCCGCAGGGCCTTGCCGCCGCCGAGCAGGTCGACGGCTTGCTCCGGGGAGACGAGCAGGCGTAGCGGGGCCGACGCGTCCGGAGCCGTGGAGAGGGGCTTGACGAACTTGACGGTGGTGACGATGCGGGCGCTGGCCGTGGAGCCGGTGACGTGATGGCCCAGCAGGAAGCGGTCGGTGAAGCTGATCATCGCCCGTGCGGTGCTGTCGGCCAGCAGGACCAGGGCCGTCTCGGGCGCCTCGCTCTCGTCGGGCTCCAGGGAGCCGCCCGGCAGGAAGGTCGTGCGGGTGGCCGGGTCGTGCACGAGGACTACCCGTCCGTCCGGGGCGAAGAGCCATCCGCGGACTTCCTCCACGACGGTGCCCTCCATGGCGGGCCCGCCCTTCCACGTTGCCGTGGCCGGGCCGGGCAGGGCGTGGGTGAGCAGGTGGTGGCGGTCCAGGACGCTGGGTGTGCGGGGCTGTCCGCTCTCGAGGTCGGCGGTCGAGCCGTCGACCCGGGCGTGTAGGGCGGCCAGGATGCGGCTGGCCTGGTCGGGCGATGCCTCGGCCAGGTCCTTGGGGTGGACGAGTCGTGGGCCGTTGCGCAGGCCGGGATCGGCGCCCAGTGCTGCCGCCTGGCCGGCCGTCAGCGGCGGGTGGTCGTAGATGAAGCGGAGGCCGGCCGTGCTCGGGTCGGTTCCGGGGTGCCAGTCCACGGCGAGGAGGCGACCCGCTGTCAGGGACGGCAGTCCGGTCGGGGCCTCGGCTGCGCGGGCTGCGGCGGTGGCCGGGGACTCGCCGAAGAGTGAGGGGCCTCCAGGCAGGCCGCAGGACTCACGCTGGGGTTCGGCGGTCTGGCTGATCAGCACCCGGCCGTGGTCGTCGACCAGCAGCAGGGCGGCGTGGACCTGCGCGGCGGCTCCGAGGACGCCGCTGGTGATCTCGTTGCGACTGTCGGTGCTCATGCGGCTCCTGCTTCGGTGGTGGGGTCGGCCGTGTGTGCGGAGAGGTGGGGGTGGGCGGCGGGCAGCAGTTCGAGGCGATGGCCCAGCGTGACGGCGTGGGTGGTGTCGCGGGCCAGTAGGACGTCCCGGGCCGCGGCCAGGACTTTGTGCACTCGTCCGATGGAGATGCCCAGGTCTTTCGAGCTGGCCTGCGCGCTCGATCCGGCGGCGGCGTTCGCCAGCGCGCCGCGCTCGGCCTCCTTCAGGTCGCGGCTGGGCCGTCCCGGGCGGATCGGGGCGACGGCGCCCGGGTCGATCAGCCCCCACCGGATCGCCGAGTCCACCAGGTGCGGGATCCGCTCGACTCCGAAGATGGTGCGCAACGCCTTGATGCCCGCACTGACCTGCTTCTCCTTCAGGCCGAGCTGACGGGCGATGGCCGCGGTGGTCAGGCCGTGGGCCAGGGGCAGCAGCAGTGCCGCCTCGTCTGCGGCCAGCACGATGGTGTGGCCGCACGGGCACGGCTTGCCGACCACCTCCTCCAAGGCGGCGGCCTCGCCGTCCGCGCCCGCCAGGAGGGGCGGTTCGGTAGTCGCCGGGTCCGTCGGCAGGGCGGCGGTCCGCTTGCGGGGGGCGTCGACGTCTACGGATGCCGGGTGAACGGCGGTGGGAACGGGGGGCACAGCAAGGTCTCCAAACAGGTGCGAGGCGATGGAACTTCGGCATCGCCCGCCGCTACGGCGGGCGGGCCTGGCTGCTCGGCGGATGCAGCACGGCGGGGCGTTCCCGGGGCGCGCGGACGGCGTGGGTGTTCGGCATCAGATCGACGCCTCGGGGAAGGCCGCGAGCTGCTCGGCGAGCACGGCCGAAGAAGACTGGGCGCCGTCGGGCGGCTCGTTGCCTGACCGCTCCGGCGGGGCGAGCGACGGCAGCGCGTCCAGGACGACGGGGTTGCGCAGCTCGGCAACCAGTTGCTGGCCGACCATGAACTCGAGGTCGGGGTGGTCGAGGTCGACTTCTTCCCAGCGCGGGTCGGCACCGGGGCGGTGCACGGTGCCGCGGACTGCGACGATCTCGACTTCCGGTACCACCAGCACCAGGCACTCGACCGCGAGGCGGCGGCAGTGTCGCTGTGCCTGGTGGGCGTGGCGCAGGCAGAGCGGCGGATTCACGGTCCGGATGCCGGAGGGGACGGCGGAGCGAGGGCGCGGCTGGGTGGGATCGGCCGGCAGGAGCCACAGGAGCCCTCCGGGCGTGCGGTGGGCGGGGCCGCCTCCGACCAGGCACCGGGTCCTGGAGTCCATGAGCTCCAACTGCCTGGCCGGGTGGTGCACCGTCCACAACGGCTCTCCCTGCCGCGTGCCGGCCCACGTCTCCCACCGCACGCCGTCGATGGAGCGGATGTCCGTCTCGCGGGGCGGCGCGGGCGCGGGCGGCTCCTCCCCCGTCCAGGCCAGAATCAGCGGGACCGGCTTGCCCTGGAACCGCACCGGATCAGGACACCGCAGCACCCCGTCGGCGTTGCCGCCCCCGACCGGTGCGGGGCTGTTCATGGCGTGCGCGACGGGGAGCCTCGTCGGCTCTTCGCCTTGCCGGTCCGTCAGGTACGGCACCGGCGCCTGGGGCATCCGTGCCCGCGCCATCAGGCCACACCTGCGGGGGTGAGAGCCGAGCCGCGCGCGGTCAGGGGACCCAACCCGGACACCGCCCTCTCCGCACGGCCGATCCCGATCCGGATCGCCAGCCGACCGGTGCCGCGCCGGGGCAGTAGCTGGGTTTCGGCCTCCGCAGTGCGGCCCGCGCCGCGCCTGCGCGAGCGGACGGCGAGGGCACCGGGGCGCAGCAGCAGCGTGAGCCCGCAGACCCCCGTCTGGGCCGCGAGGCGGGCAGCGGCATCCGCCAGGAGTAGCCGCGCGGTGTCCTGGGCGCCGGACGGCGGCGCTTCGACGAGGAGTTGAACGGGCAGTCCGGCATCGACCGCGAACAGGACGCCGTTCAACGACTCCTCCCAGCGTGCTTGGTGCGGCAAGGCCAGCCGGTCGTGCTCGTACTCGGTGGGCGCGCGAAGTTGCACCCGCAGAGCGTGGACGGCGCCCGTCAGCTCCTCGGCCAGCTGCGGCAGGCCGGGCCGGCTGGTCGTCACGGTCACCAGCAGCCCCGCGCGGCTTAGCCAGCGGGCGGAGTGGACCAGGGCCTCGTCCAGGTCAGCCGCCAGCAGGTTCACCGCGACGATGCCGGCTCCCTCCAGAACGGGCAGCGCGTGGCGCTGGTCGGTGAACAGCCTGCTGGGGCCGCCGACGGCGAGCACCGGTGTACGCCGCTCCTCCGGCCAGCCGGTGACCTGCTGGTGGTCCATGGCCACCCGGCCGGTGGGCAGCGGCTGCGAGCCCCGGTGGGCGACCCCGGTCAGCGGATCGAAGACCAGCGGCAGGCTGCCGGTGCTGTCCCCTATAACGGCGAAGGTTCGCGTCTGCCTCACGCGGCGGCTCCCCGGTCCCGGCCGGCAGCGGGCGCGGCGGGATGCACGAAGACCAGGTTCGGTGCGCTGCCCCTGCCGGCTCGGTCGGGGACGACTGCCAGTACCAGCCACCTCTCGACGACGTTCGCGTAGCAGCGCCACGTCCCGTCGGCGCGCACCGTGGACTCCTGGAGCTGCCCCTGGATGAAGGTGCTGAGGAAGCCCACCTCCTGGCCGTTGGGCACGGTGGCGGCGAGCAGCGCCTGGATGAAGCGCTCCCGGCTCTGCTCGGAACGGGCAGCGGAGCGTGGAAGGGGGTGGACCTCGGTCCGGCTGTTGTCCTGGTACAGGCAGATCGTGAACGCCGGGCCGGCGACGTCCGCCGCCTTCGCCGTCCTCCAGCGGGTGTCGGCGGAGGCCAGGAGCGCCACCGGCAGCCCGGATGCGTCCGCGACGGCTTGAGCCTGGGCCGCGCCGGGAAGGTTGTCGACGTCGTGGTGGAACGCGGTGGTGGCGGTCATGCCGCAACCGTGCCGCTCAGGCGGGTCGGGCCGATGCTGCGCCCGTCGGGCAGGATCACGCCGGTGTCCTCGAAGAGCAGCACGCCGTTGCACAGCAGGCTCCATCCCTGATCGGGGTGGCAACTGACTGCGGCAGCGGACTGGCTGTCCGGATCGTCAGCGGTCGGACACTCGGGCTTGTGAGAGCACATGGGCGGTCTCGTTTCTGGCGGGCGGGCTACGGCTTCCGGCGTGCGGGCAGGGCGGGGTGGGGGAGGGGCAGGCGGCGCTTTGGCGATCGTCCGGCGAGGGCGTCGCGGAGGTCGGCGGGATCGGTGTCTCCGGAGCCAGGAGGGACGGCCCAGTGCACGTCCGGGCCGTCCCTGACGTGCCACTGCGGCACCGCGACGACGGTTCCGGGGCGCAGCAGCCTGGCCGTGCGGGTCGGCTCCCACAGCTCCTGAAGCGTGGTGATGAGGAAGAAGCTGACCTGGGCGTAGGGGTTGGCGATTACGGGGCCGATGCCGGGGCCGAGCAGCTGCAGCGCGCGGTGCGCCTCGGGTTCGATGACCCGGATCGCGTCCCAGTAGCGGCCGGCGGGAAGCCGGGCCGTCTCGACATCCGGCACCCAGGCGGGCCGCCACTCCTGCTGGTCGGGGTCGTCGAACAGGTCGTCATCGTGATCGAGCCAGCGGGAGCGCCTCACCGTCGTGCTCCGTCCGCGGTGGCGAGCACCGGGCCGTCGGAGGGCGCCACCGTCGTGCTCTCGCGGCCTGGGAGGCGAAGCCGATCGGCGAACCGCTGTGACCAATCGGGGTGGCGGCCGGGATGCAGCAGTTGCTCGGCCAGGCGGTGTACCTGCACGTCGCCGGTTCCGGCAGGCGGATTGATGCACCAGCTGTCCCGCATCAGCCGCACCATCTCGCTGTCTGCGTCGAGCGCGGCCGCCGCGTGGATCTCCATCGCCTGGCGAACCGAGTCCAGGAGCAGCTGCACACCTTGGTGTTTGGCCGCCATCAGCTCGCCGTCGCAGGGCTCCCCGCGGTCCAGCCGCGCCACGGCCCGGTAGGCGAGAGCGCGTGCGGCGGTGAGCCTCGACTGCATCTCGCCGATCTTGTGCTGGACCACCGGGAGATCGCCCAGCGGCCTGCCGTAGCGCACACGCTCCACGGCCTCGGCCACGGTGCGCTCGACCACCGCGCGGTGCAGGCCGAGGGCCACCGCGGTCAGGTTCGCGCGCCCGTACAGGACGCTGGAAGAGTAGGCGACGGCCAAGCCGTCGCCTACGTCGCCGACGATGGCCGACTCCGGGACCTTGACACGGTCGAACCGGATGGTGCCGAAGCTGAAGCCGCGAAGACCCAGTCTCGGCCGGTGGGATTCCAACGACACACCGAGCCGGTCCGCCTCGACGAGGAACGCGGTCAGCCCCTTCGGGCCGTTGCCGGTGCGGACCACGACGCCGTGCACGTGGCCGACGTGGCTGTTGCCGACGAACACCTTCTCGCCGTCCAGGACCCAGGACCGGCCTGAGCGCCTGGCCGTTGACTGCATGCCGAGAACGTGGCCTCCGGAGGCGGCCTCGGTCACCGCGATCGTGGGCAGTGCGCTTCCCTGGGAGATGGCCGGAAGCCAGGTGCGCTGCTGGTCCTCGTTCCCGAAATGGAGGATCTTGGCGACGCCGAGCTGGGAGGCCTGGGCGATCGCGCCGGCGGCCGCGCTGACGGCGGAGAGTTCCTCAACGATGGCCGTCTTGGCCTCGTGCCCGGCACCCATGCCTCCCCAGCGCCCGGGGACGGTGGCACCGATCCACCCCTGGGCGGCGATCAGCGAGGCAAGTTCGACGTCCACGCTCTGGTGCCGCTCCATCGCCGCAATCCGGGGAGCTATCTCCTCCGTGGCGAAGTCCCGTACTGTACGGCGCAGTTGCTCGTGGTCCGGCGGCAGAATCGACTCAGGCACCGTGGCCTGCCTGGAGGCCGTAGGGGTCGGCGACCAGGGGCGTCACGGACGGGGCCGTCGAGCTGATCATCGCGATCACTTCGTCCGCTCGCCGCTTGATCATCTGGAGGGACTGCTGGGCGGTGGACAGGTCGCGCGGTTCCTGCCCGAGCACGCACACCGTGCCGATCACGACGTCATCGACGATCAGCGGCGCGCCGATGTAGGTGCGGATGCCGAAGCCGTCGACAACCTCATTGCCGGCGAAGCGCGGGTGGGCGTAGACGTCGGGCAGGACGAGCGAGCGTCCCCTCTCCAGGACCTCGGGGCAGAATCCCGCGTAGCGGCCCATGGCGCGGTCCATGTGGGGCAGACCGCCCGCAGGGTTGTGCAGGCCGACGAAGAGCTGATGGTCGGTGATCAGGTTGACAATGCTCCAGGACAGGCCGGACTCCGCGGCCATGGCCGCGGCGAAGTCGTCGAAGCGGGCCTCGACGGCGCCAAGGCCCAGGGTCGCGATCGTTCTCAGGCGCTGGCCGAGCCCGTGGTCGGCGGTGGTGACGGGGTCGACGCTCACGTTGCTGGTACTCCCATCGAGCTGAGGGCGGATTGTGCACGGTTCAGGGCGTGGCCGACCACGGTGGGCAGGGCGCGCGCGGCTGAGCGCCTGTCGCGGGCGTCGCACAGCAGCACCGGGATGCCAGGGTCGAGGTCGAGGGCGTCGCTCACTTCGCTCGGGGTGTAGCGGGCGGCGTGGTCGAACTCGTTGACGGCGATGACGAACGGCGTGCCGCGCTGCTCGAAGAAGTCGATCGAGGTGAAGCTGTCGACCAGGCGCCTGGTGTCGGCCAGGACCACGGCGCCGAGCGCACCGCGGACGAGGTCCTCCCACAGGTTGGAGAACCGCGGCTGCCCGGGGGTGCCGAACAAGTGCACTTCAACGGCGGGCTCGGCAAGGGTGATGCGGCCGTAGTCCATCGCCACGGTCGTCGTCTTCTTGTGTGCCAAGCCGGTGATGTCGTCGGTGCCCTGTCCGGCGGCGGTCAGGTACGCCTCGGTCGTCAGCGGGGGGATCTCGCTGAGGGTGCGGACCAGGGTGGTCTTGCCCGCGCCGAAGCCGCCGGCGATGACGATCTTCACGATGGCCTGCGCGGGCCGGTTCGGGTCAGGCCGCATCGTTGCCCCACTTCTCCAGGGCCCCGAGGAGGCTGCGCAGGAAGACCGGGTCCTGGGCACGGGCTTTCGCTGGGTCCTCGCTCAGGACGGCGACGATGCCCGCCTCGATCAGGTCCGACAGCAGAATCCGCACGACCTGGAGCGCCAGGCGCAGGGTTCCCGCGATCTCCGCCACCGCGGTGGGCCGACGCCCGCACAGGGCGACGATCTGCGCCACCTCCGGGTCCAGGTTGGCCAAGGACGCACCACGGCCGACCGCGATGATCGCCGACAGGCCCAGTTCGTGCCCGGGCACGGTGCGGCCACTGGTGATCACGTACGGCCGCGGTGTCGCGGGCTCCTCCTCGACCCACGCGGCCCCGGAGGTGAGCGTCATCGCTCGACGCCTCCGGCCGCCTCGCCGGTGCGCACCGGCGTGATGAGGTGGCTGGCCAGGCTGCGGACCAGCTTGCTCATCTCGTGCCCGATCATCGACGGGTCCGCGGTGGCCGAAGCCTGCACCGCGATCACGGTGCCCGCGCTGGACGGCAGACCCGTCACCGAGCCGGACACCTGCCCGGCGTGCATCACGAAGTACCAGTTGCCCGCGGTCTCCGTCACGCTCTGGCTGACCGGGGTCTCGTCGCCCACGGCCCGGGCCCAGGCCGTGCTGAGGGCCAGCACTCCCACGACCGAGGACGCGGAGGAATCGGCGAGGTCCTTGGTGAGCCCCGCGTAGCTCAGGCACAGTCCGTCGTCGGAGGCCAGCACGACGCTCTGCGCCCCGGGGCAGCGCTTCAGGAAGTCTTCGAACAGCCATGCCACGTCGAGGCCGCTGGCGGTGTACTGAGTGCTCGTCATGGTCGATCCGTCCTGTCCGTGGGCGGTGCCCAGCTGAGGGATTGCGGTGGTCATGGCGCCGGGAAGGGGTGCGCTGCCTCCGGCGGTGCCTGTTCGGCGCTGGCCCTTCGCGCACCGCTGGCGAACCGGCCCATGAGGTCGCCGGTGGGCGCCCTGGTGGGCTCCCGGTGCTGTGGGTTCACGGCCTCGGCCGTGGCCGTAGGGCCGCTGCGTGTGCGACGGGGCAGCACCGGCCGGCCGTCGGCATCGCTTTCGGGCGGCGGTGGTGCAAGGACGGCGGCGCCTGGTTGGCGCTCGGGTGGCGCAACCGGTCCGGTCGCGGGGGCGGCCTCCGGGTGGGGGTCCGGCTGCGGGGCGGGGGCAGCGGCCAGCAGGTCCGAGGGGACCAAGACCATGGCCGTCGTCCCGCCGAAGTGATTGGGTTGAAGTTCAACGCGGATGCGGTTGCGCTGGGCGTAGCGCGCCGCCACGAGCAGCCCGATCCGCCCGTCCTTCAAGTGCGCGTACGGGTCGGTGTCCTGTGGACTGGCCAGGAGCTGGTTGAGGTCGCGGCGTTGAGTCTCGGACATCGGCAGTCCGCCCTGGTCCTCCACCTCGATGACCAGGTCCGCCCCGGCAGCGTGCACGCGTATCCGCACCTGTTCCCGGGAGAACCTGGTGCCGTTCTGCGCCAGCTCGGCCAGCAGGTTCTCCAGATCCGGAGCGGCCGCGCCCATGTAGGCATCGAAGGCTGGCGGCTCCACCCGCACGCGCTGGTAGTGCTCGGTCGCGGCGACCGCTCGGCGCATCACCGTGGCCACGAGTACCGGTTTGGCAGCCCGGCGCGCCGTCGCTCCGCCGAGCACCGCCAGGCCCTCGATCTCCCGGCGCTGACGGGTCAGCAGCTGGTCGACATGGAACAGGCCGTGCAGGAGGATCGGGTCCTCCTCGTTCCTCTCCAGCTCTGACACCGCCTCCAGCGCCAGCAGGTTCAGCGCGTTGACGCGCTGGGTGGCCAGGAGGAAGACGTCGGTGAGCCCGGCTCGTCCTCGCGCCGTGTGCTGCTGGTGGGCCGAGCTGAGGGTGACATCCCACCACCAGGCCAGAGTGGCCGTCACCGCGCGGGCGAGATGGGCCATCGGCTCGTCGCCCTCGGGCTCGGTCAGCACCGGCCGACTGGGAGCCCGGCCGCCGGCGATGTCCTCCAGCGCTGTGTCCAGCGCCTGCGTGTACACGTCCAGCACGGTGCGCAGGTAGTGCACCCATCCGTCCTGCCGGGAACGGTCGTTGCCCATCCGATGGTTCAGCACGTTCACGGCGCTGTGGATCTGCTGCCGTGCACTGGCCAGCAGCGCGCTGAGCACGTGCTCGGAGGGGCGGCCCGGCGCAGCGAAGCTGAACTCCGTGACGGGCTGGTTGGCCAGCAGAGCCGGCAGCTCCACCTGCACGAAGCCGCGGACCAGGTCCTGGTACGCCTGGTTGTCGGCCTGTCGCGAGCTCGCGGTCTTCTGCGCCGCGCGGGCTTCGGCCCGGACGCGGACCAGGGCCGAGCGGGTGCGGTAGAACGCCCCGGCGAACAACGCGGTGCAGCCGCCAGTGGCGATCACGACCGCGACGGCGGCTCCTTGCGGCATCGGGTACTCCTCAAAACGGAAAGCGGGGCAGTGCGAGACGGGTGGCAATGAGGTGGAACGCGCGTTCGCTGGCCGTGTACTACGGCGCGCGGGCGGCCGGACACGGCCGCGGAAGGGCAGCTGCAAAGGACCTCATCGCGGACCTCATCGAGTCGAAGTCGGTGGTGCCGTCGGACGAGACGACGAGCAGGCAGCTGTCGCCAAGGGCGGTGACCATGGCCTGCGTGTCGTGCGTACGGCGTGCCCAGTACCAGGTGCCGCCGAGGTGCCCGCCCTCGAAGGCCCACCGGCGGCCGGCGACCGCCGCCCGCGCCAGCACCGCCGCCGTTGCCAGGTCGAGTCCAAGGGTGTGGGCGAGGATCGCGCCTGCGTTGGTCGTACGCAGCGCGCCAACCCCGCCGCCGATCCCGGTAACCAGCGCGGCCAGTTCCGCAGACGAACACCAGGACGAGCCGCCAGCCGTCATGTTGAAGCGCGTAGTCGAGCCCACGACCAACTCCCCAGGCCGGACGAGCTGGAGCTCGGGTTCGGGTTCCCAGCCCGGGAGATTCAGCACGAGGCGACCCCTGCGTACTCGGTCCGGGCCACCTGCTGCTCCTGGACCAGGGCGCCCAGGAGCAGCGACGCCTCGGCGCCGAAGGCGATGTGTACGTAGGCGTCGAGGAATGCGAAGTAGCCGGGCGGCACCTTGCCGCGGTCTACGGCCGCGCTCAGGGCTTCCCGCAGCTGCACCTGGACCGTCGGGTCGGCCTCGGTTGCGATCAGCAGCGCTGCGCTGCTGGCTTCCTCGCCGATCAGCCGGTACGAAGGCCAACCGTGGTCGGCCACGATCCCCACGAGGAGGTCGACCGCGCGCCGGGCGGCCTCCAGCCGCGCTTCCGCCCACATGTAGTCGCCGGATCCGGTCTGCTGCCGGGTCGCTCGGCGGACAGCGTCGGCGCAGCGGACGAGCTGGTCAGCCAGCAGGTCGTCAAGCGTAAGGTCCCCGGCCTCCCGCTGGGCGATGCCCTGCACGGGCGCCGACTGGCGATACCCGACCGCGAAGGGCAGCTGAGCGCTGCGGGTGTGGGCAGCGGGTACCGCCGGCAGCACCTGTTCAGCGGCCAGCGTCGGCGCGGTGGTGTCTGGTGGGGCGTGCCCGGGTGCTGGTTCGCGTCCCTGGCTGACGGTGCGAGGGTAGGAGGTGCGAAACCGAGCGTGCTCGTCGGTGCCGCCGGTCCGCATCAGCGTGCCGAGCCGGCGGAGGAGCCGGCGCCCGGGCGCCGGCGGCTTGCGCCGACGAGCGCCTCCGGCACGTATGGTGGTCATTTCCCCCCCAGGGAAAGTCAGTTGATGGTGGTGACGAGATGCGACTCAGGTGGCGAGCGCCGGCTCCGTAGCCTCCTGGAGGCACCGGGCGGTGCCGTCGCTGCGCCAGTAGGCAGTGATCCGTTTCCCGTCGCAGGTCTCGGTCGGGCCGATGGTCAGGTGGTCGCTCAACGTGGTGACCAGTTGGAGCCCTCGACCACCGGTGGCATCCGGCCCGGGCTCGCGCGGCACCGGACGGGCGAGGTTCTGGTCCTCGACGCCGACGGCGATCATGTCGCTGTACCGGGCGATGGTCAGGGTCACGCGGCCCATGTCGCTTCCGGGGCCACGCCCGTGCAGAACGCCATTGGTGGTCAGCTCGCTCACCACCAGGAGTACGCCGTCGATGAGGTCTTCCAGACCCCAGGCGGCGAGTTCGCCGCGAACCAGCCGACGCGCGGCCGAGGCAGCTGCCTCGCCTTCGAGTTCCACCACGCGCAGCTCTTCGGCCTGCGAGCGGGCCGGGAGCGTGCCGACCTTCGGTGCAGGGAGCAGCCAGGGAGAGTCCGGGGTTGTCCTCGTCATGCCGTCAGCTCCCTCGCGTCGGCGCCGCTGCGAGGGCCCTGGCCCAGCGCGCCGCGTACCTGTGCTGTTGAAGCGGCTGCTGCCGCTGGGCGCCCGCGGTGCGATGACGGCAACAGGCGCATCGGGCCGGAGTCCACCGCCGGCGGGACCACGCTCGCTCCGCCCTTCGCACTGAAGTGGGTTCCGGCCGAGGACTGGTATCGCGATCAGGACGTCGCGCCGTCAGCGAGAAGCGCACGCGAATTCGCCCCATGCGCCCAGACGGACAGGACCAGCGGGGCCGGGTGCCCATCCACGCATGACACCCTCCCGAAGATCGACTCGTCACCATGAGGCCCCAATGGACTGCGGAACGTGATCAAGCGTTCCAGCAGGCCGGCGGGCTCGGCCAGAGGGTGGGCTGCGACATGAGGTGACGCGGGGTGTCCTGTGATGACATTGGGCATACTCCCGCAGGGCGACCCTCGCGTCAGACATGGTTGTGGCGCAGCATGGTGTCGAGCGACCGGGGAGGCGAGGCAATGGCTTTGACGCTATTTCAGGTCCTGGCGGAGCGGCGCGGGATGACCGAGTACAAGGTCTTCCTTGCTAACTTCCGCCAGGCAGCCAGGCACCTGTCCGAGGTTGAGAACAACTCGGCTCTCGCCAGCCTCGAGATCGGTGAGCGGCAGTTCCTGAGGTGGCTCAAAGGACAGATCGGTGGCCTGCCTCGGCCTGCATCTCAAAGGATCTTGAAGCACCTGTTCGGCCGCTCCGCCGAAGAGCTGTTCGCCCCCACGCCGGGAGGCAGTTCGCCTACGGGCCACGACGTGGTGGCCGCGAGCGCCAGCCCCCGGCCGGCAGGCAACCCTGAAGACACCTGGACCATGCTGATGACAGCTGCAGACGAGTCGGCCCGCTTCGCGCACCTGGCCGAGCAGACGAACGTCGGGCCACACACTCTCGAGCAAATGGCCTCGGACGTCACACGAATCGTAACCACCTACCCGAACCGACCCGTCGTTCCTCTTTTCTGGGAAGCGAAGGCTCTGCGAGACCGAAGCTTCACCTTGCTCGAAGGTCGCCAACCGCCCTCGATGACCTCAGAGCTGTACCTGCTGGCCGGAACCCTGTGCGGTGTCCTCTCCAACGCCAGCTTCGACCTCGGGGTCTACCACGCCGCCGAAACCCACGCCCGCACCGCGCTCCTGTGCGCCGAACGCGCGGGCCACCATGCTCTTCAGACCTGGATCCGTGGCATGCAGGCACTGATCGCGTACTGGGACAACCGCCCCGCCGAAGCAGTCCGCTTCGTCCGCTTGGGGAGCGACTTGATCCCCGAAGGAGGAACCGCTGCAATCCGCCTGGCCAGCATCGAGGCCCGGGCCTTGGCACGGCTAGGCCGCAGAGAGCTTGCCGTGGCGGCCATTCGCCGCGCGCGGGACCTCCGTCAGGATTTCGACGGCGAGGAACTGCTCGGCGGGCTGATGGCCTTCCCCGAAGCGAAGGAGAAGTTCTACGCCAGCACCGCGTACTTGTGGCTCGGTGAGGAAAGTGACATCGCCGAAGCTGGCAACTGCGCCGAGGAAGCCGTAGGCATGTACGTCAGCCTCCCCGCCCACGAGCAACGTCTGGGCGAACTGTCGCTGGCAAGAATGGACCTCGCCTTGGCCGACCTAGGGGGCGGTGAGCTCGAAGGGGCCGCTGACCAGGTCGATCATGTCCTCGCGGTAGCAGCGCGCAGGCCCACGGAGAGCGTCACCCGACGCTTGGGACAATTCGCTCGGCGTCTGGAACTCTCCGATGCCGGCCGGAGCCCTGGCGGCATCGCGCTCCTAGACGCCATCCAGGGCAGCACCCGGCCACCCGAGCTTCCCGCAGGAGACATGGAATGAGCACCGTCGCAGTTCTCCACCCCGGCCAGATGGGAGCCGCGCTCGCGCGGCAGCTGATTCTGGCCGGTCATCGTGTTCTCTGGGTTCCCGATGGGCGAAGCGAAGCCACTGCGCACCGAGCTGCCAAAGCAGGGCTGATTCCGGCTACGTCGCTTCGATCAGCATTGGAGGAGAGCGAGTTGGCCCTGGGGATCTGCCCTCCTGCCGCTGCCGAGGACTTGGCCGCGCGGGTAGCGGAAACTGGCTTCGCCGGAACGTACGTGGAGGCGAACGCAGTCAGCCCAGTCCGGGTTCATGCCATCGAACAGAGCATCAGCTCCTCTGGCGTGGCACTCGTAGACGGTTGCGTCATCGGCCCTCCGCCGAGCAGTAGCGCCACGGCAAGGCTCTACCTTGCCGGAGACGTCCAGCAGACCAAAGCCGTGTCCGACCTCTTCGCCGGCACCCAGGTGACCCCCGTTGTCCTGAACCGGGAAACTGGGGCAGCGTCAGCCTTGAAGATGGCCTTCGCCGGATTCCAGAAGCCCGCCCGGGTACTGGCTGCGCTCGCCCATGCTCTCGCCGACACGCATGGGGTCGGTGACGAACTCGTCGCCGAGGCTACTGCGATGCCTTCCGACGTCCTCGCGGATCGGGACTACCTGAGCAGCGTGGCGCCCAGGGCCTGGCGCTGGGGACCGGAACTAGAGGAGATCGCGCGCACCCAGCGGGCAGCCGGTCTCCTCGATGACATGGCACTCGGCACGGTGAGGACCATGCGTGCATGGGACCACCTGAAGGGCAGCGACAACCCAGCAATCGGCGAGGTTCTCGATTCGCTTCGCGTGCAGCCGGCCACGGATAGCGGTTTCTGATCCAACGGGAAGCATGGTCATCACTCACGACAATGGTCGCCTTCGACGACGCTGAGCTACACCCCTAGGTCCGCTGACGCGACATCGCCTGGCGCTGACCCCGGGCCGCGCCAGGCTCCCCCTGGCCACCACACGTCAGCGGCGACGACCTCGCACACCCACCGCACGCCGAGGGCCTGGCCGCCACTCCCGGGCCTCCGCGACGCCAGGTGCCACGGCACCCCCGGCGTCGCCACCGCCCTGCACCACACCGGCCAGGCCCTCGCCGACCCCATCCTTCTCACCCTGGCCCGCCGTCCGCCCACCACCTGAGACACCACCGGCCCGGGGCTCTGCCACGGCAGCGCGGGAGTCCTCCAGTGGCCATGCGTCTGAACCACCGGCCCCTCTCCGACGCCGCCGCCCGGCACGTCACCACCACCTTCCACGAAACCGGTTCGGACACCGGCTTCCTCACCGGCCGCGCCGGAGCGGCCCTCGCCCTGGCCACCCACCGCCAGCCGACCAGCCAACAGGTCCAGTGGGACAGCCAGCTCATGCTGACCTGACCTGGAGCCCAAGTTGGGGGCCAGGCTCTGGCCCAGGACCCGACGGTCCTGTACCGCCCAACAGGGCGAAAAGCAGCTGGTCAGAGCGGCCGACGAGCACGGCAGCTCTGACTAAGCAGCTGATTCACATTCTGTGAATCAGGCACAATCGGGACCATGACTCCCCGTCGCAGCCGTTCGACTTCCAGGGCAAAGGCAGTGGCGCCACTGCTCAAGACCCCTGTACAGCTCGCTCTCATCAATCCTGGTGCCCTCGTGCGGGAGTTGCGGGACTTCCACGAGGAACATGGCTCGGCCGACTCAATGCCAGACGACAGCGAGCTCTACGGAGCCCTTCTCTGGACTGAGCGCCACGCCGCAGATCTGCGGCGAGCTCCAGACGCCGTCCGACAGCGGGCCGCGCTTGTCCGCGTACGGCTGTGGCAGCACCTGCGCGAGCAGCTCGACCGCCACCAGCTAGCCGCAGTTGACGATGCACGCGCCGCCGGCGTCGAGTGGGCTGAGCTTGTTGAGCCCCTTGCGGTGAGGGCCCCGAACGCTGCCTACAACCGTGCTGCGCGGATGCGAGCCGCCAGCATGGCAACCCCTGACGGCCAACCCATCCGACGAACCCCCGAAGCCCTCGCCAAGGCTCAAGCCGAGGTCGAGCGGGAACTGCGTGAGACCCGCCGACGCGAGGCAACCGCGGCAGGGCTGCACGTCCTCGTCTACGCGGTTGCCTCGCGCCTCGTCGCTTGTCGCCAGCAGCTCCCTGACGACGAGAATCTTCAGGACTGGCTTGACGAGGTCGAAATCACCCTGACCGACTGCGCTACCCCTGCGCAGCAAGCGCGCCTTCATCGCTATGTCGCCGCTACGACGCGAGCGTTTCGCCTGCTCACTCGAGAGCGCCTCGGCTCCTTGACGATGACCGCCGAGGCGTCGGCAGCCGTCGCTGCGGCCGAGGAGCTGCCCAGGCTGGAAGAGCGCTAGTAGAGCCAGAAAGCGCTCCGTTGGCGTCCCAAGCGGACGTTCTGCGAACCGCCTGCGGGCGCCGCTTTCTCAAGCCATTTCCGCGCCCTCGTGTGGGCTCGACGTCGAGGCTGCGTCAATTCTCGGCCGCGACTACCAATCGGCTCGGCCCCGCAGGCGCGATCTCCCTGACGCCGTCGTCAGCGAGGTGCAGCACTCACTAGTTGACATGTCCAAACCATGGCGCTCGCGCCATCCGGCGCGAGCATGTCATTAGTAAAGTGAAGGCAAAAACATGGTCTGACCTGCACGTTTCACAAAGTCACATACTTTACTCACTTACTCACTCCGACACTCACCCCTCCGACTGCACCGTCAGCCAGCCGCAAGCGATCGGGGCGATGGGGGCGCCATCGAATTCGCCACAAACACCTCATACATTGGGTTTCATGCGAATAAGCAGATTGAATTTCACTACCTGCTGACGAGGTCGCTAAGAAGGTTGGGGTTCGAATCCGAGAGCGAGAACGAGCCGGTATGCAGTCACCTAAGCCACGCCGACATCTGATGCAGCGTGACATGAGTCGACTCATGCGTGTATGGTCACCGCCGAGAACGAAGGGACACGCAGTCCGGTCAGCAATCGGCGCTTCCCCTCCAGGTGGGGTGGCGTTTGGCCTTCGCGGCCGTCTCGCTACAGCGGAGAAGTCTTGGAACTCTACGAATTCACCGACCTAGTCAGTCGACTTGAGGCCATTGCGAGCTTCGACGACATGTCTGGTGACGACATGCTCCAGGAGCTCGTGGAACAGCTCCGCCCCTACCTGCAGAAGGTGATCGGGGTAACCATCGGCAAGGGCGGGGAGACCAAGACCACCCTTGCTACCAACCTCGCGTACATGCTCGCCGAGGAGCAGTCGCTCCGATCCAAGCGAGGCAAGTCGGCGCTGCCCGTTCTGTACTTGGAGCTCGACCACAACGGCGACAGCAAGACCGACTTCGGCCTCCTCCGCAGAATCCAGGAGCATGTCTTCGCCAGCCACACCGGCACCGAGGACGAGGCCAAGGCCAAGGTCAGGAGCCTCCTCAAGGCGATCGACGACGACGGCAAGTCGCTTCGAGATGCGATCACCAACGACGGGAACCTGAAGGTCGTCAAGGAAATCCGCCCGTTCCTGGACTTCGCAATCTCCGGCAAGTGGTGCGCGGACATCCCAACTCGGCTCGGCAAGTTGCAGGACACCCACGGCCTGGCGGCGTTCCTGCTGCTGGCGCTGCTGCTCGCGCAGATCTCTCACCTGTACAGCTGGATCGTGATCGACTTTGCTCCTGGCGACAAGGCTGTTCAGCGAAGTGGCGTGGCTGCGGCTACCCACCTGGTAGCGCCTATCCACAACACCGATGATGCGGCGCTCCGCGGTGTGGCCACCGTTGCCCGCCTGGTCCGGGGCAACCGCCGCCTCAACCCGGAGGTGGACCTCGTGGCCGTTGTCTTCGTAGGGTTCCGGAAGGTGGACGGCGAAGCCACCACCGAGTTGACGAATCCTCGCGACAAGCTTGCGGCGATGCTGGCGGCTGCCGGGATGGACCCGGGCATCATCCTCGACGAGTACATCCGCGACGCACGAAAGCTCGCCTCCCTCTGCCGTAACCAGGGCCGTCCGGCACGCGAGTTCGCACTCGCCGCCGCTGGCCAACTGCTCGATGCGGGTGGGGCTGTCGTCCCGCGGCCGCGGGACGACAACGGCCGCTACGCGGATGCGGACGCATCGGCCAAGCTCGCTGACGACTACTCCCAGCTGGCGCGAGTGCTCTTGGGCCGCGTCCGTCAGCACAACACCAACCTTCGTGACCAGCAGATGCAGGGTGCCTCGTGAGCAAGTCGACCACCAACAGCAGGACCACGAGGGCTGCGCGCGGCGAGGGCGAAGTCTCCCAGCAGCCCGCAAGCGGGCCCACCGTCAAGCCTCATCAGGTGATCCCCGAAGCAGACTTCGGCGGCGATGATGATGAGGAGGACGACTATCAGCCACCGACGCGCGCCTTCACCCCCAGGCCGGCAGTCTCTCAGACACCTGCGGCAGTAGTCCCTGCCCAGGTAACCGAGCCCACCGAGGGGGTCAAGGCAGCCTCTCCCCAGGTGATCACAGCGGAGTCTTCAACCTCCCCGGCCACGCAGCCTGAAGCCGCCGACGTCGAGGCGCCCGCCGACGTCGAGACAGTCGCCGACACAGCCACGGAGATCCGGGCCACGGCCCAGGGTTCTCCGGCTACGGCCACCTCGCCGGCCCCGCAGACCCTCGCGAAGCCGGACACGCGGAACGCTGATCTGGCGGACGAGTCCGCGGATTTGCCTGCCGCATCGGGAGCACTCGTTGACACCGACGAGCGGACCACCAGCATCCAGGTCGAGTCGAACGCCGTGGTAGACGTCACCCCGCAGGCCCCCGACGTCCCTACATGGACGCCTCGCTACGCCCCCGCCGTGAGGACTTCCGGGTCGGTCTCCGTTGCCGCGCCGGCTCGCCGCCCCGGACGCCGTCGGCCGATCGAGTCGTTCGATGCGGAACGGCCACGACAGCGTAACCAGGAGGCCGGGCAGGAGCTCGCAATGCGGGCACCCCGGTACGCTGCGCTGCTCGGGGTCTACAGCGGCGGTCAGTTGGCGACCCTGCAGTTCGAGAGCCGCAACGTCAACCTGTACGGTCTCCTCGCCGATCAGGTCGGTGCTCAGGTCGTAGCCGACAAGGCGCTGCTGAAGAAGCTCACCAACCAGCGCCCCCGGCTGACGCCCGCGCACTACGTCGATGCAGCCCTGGAGCCGGTTCTCCGCCCGCTCGACCCGGAGGGCACCGACCTGGACAACCTCGAGGCGGAACGGGAGTACGTCTGGGATCTCGCCCAGCGGGGCAACGCCTACCGGAAGTACATCAAGAGCGACCAGGACAGCGACAGCCTGCCTCACTACCGAGCAAAGATTCCGCTGCGCGCTGACGTCAACGCTCGGTTCAGCCGGCTGATCGACGTCATGGACTCGATGCAAGGCGTCCCGGCGAAGCCCTACGAGATCGTCAGTGCCGTGCTGGCGGAGTACCTGATCGGCCTGACGGGAGAGGTGCCAGCTCTGACCGAGGTATTCGGGAAGTACACGGAAGTGACCACCATCCAGTAGGGCACAAGCCAATCTCCTGAGCATGAAGCCCAGTTGGACCTAGCGTTGCGCCGTACGGGTCCTTGCCCTGCCGCACTCTGTCGTGTTGGCGGGGCAAGGACCCTTTGCCGTTACGCGTAGTTCTGGAAGAACGTCCGAGCGCTGGCAGAGTGGTAGGCCTCGTTGAGGTGGTGCAGGCGCACGATCTCGGCGTCGAAGTCGATTCCCTCGGGGTGCGGTGCGGTGCTCTCGGTTTCGTCGCTGACGACGGCGGGGGTCTTGCCGGCGGCCTTGGCGGCGTGGGCCGCTCGCAGGGTCAGGGCCTCGATCATGGCGTCGAGGGCGTCACCGCGGAGGCCTTGGGCCTGGGCGGCCTGGCGGGCCTGGGCGCGGACGTGGTCGTCGGCGTAGGGGGTGAGGGCGAGGCTGGCGTCGCGGATCTCGATGACGAGTCGGTGCAGGCGCAGGCGCTGGCTCTGTCGCTTGGTGGGGGTCAGGACGATCTCGGGGACCTGGCCGGTGAGGGCGGTCCAGAGGGGGCGGATCTGGCGCAGGTGGCGACGGTTGCGCAGTGCGCGGGCGGCGACGCCGCCGGCGGGGATGCTGTTGCCGATGAGGATGAGGGCCATCGCGATCCACTCGACGTTGCTGATCAGGTTGGTGTCGATCAGGTCGGTGTCGAAGAGTTCGGCGAACATCTGGGTCATGCGCAGGACGGTGTAGAGCATGCCTGTGGCGGTGCCGGCGGCGAGGACGCGTAGGCCGGTGCGTAGGAAGGCGGCGCCGGCGTTGCGGCTGGCGCTCCAGAAGAGCCAGGTGGCGACGGTCATGACGACGCCGAGGTAGCCGATGAAGACGGCGGCGTAGGTGGTGGCTGACCAGGAGCCGGCGTACGCCTTGTAGAAGTCGTCGACTTCGGCGGGCATCTGGATGCGGGCGAAGAGGATGCTCAGGGTGGCGGCGGCGGTGACGGCGAGGGTGATGTGCGGCTTGCGGATCCTGGTGACCAGGTCCGGGCGGGCCATGGTGACCACGAACTCCAGTGCTGCGCCGCAGTCGATGATCCCGATGAGGTGCTTGAGCAGGATCGAGACGTTGGTGATGCCGGCCGCGCGGTCGATGGCGTGGGAGATGGCGGGGATGGAGATGGTGGAGACGACGGCGAGGGCCGCGAATCCGACCCACAGTGCCCGCTGTGCGGGGACCCGGATCGCGGAGGGCAGGCGCCAGAGGGTGACCGTCCAGAGCAGGGTCAGGACGGCGATCTTGCCAGGGTTCATTTGCTGCGCACCGGGTGCCCGAAGGCGTCGTTGAGGCGGTCGAGGACGTCGGCGGCCCGACGGGACTTCGGGTTCGCCTCGTTGCGCGAGGCACGTTCGAGGATGAGGGTGGCCAGCTGCTCGGCGTCGCGTTCCTGAGTGCAGGCGTACTTGGTGCGGCCCAGCAGTTGGAGGACGCGCTCGGGGGAAAACCCGATGGCTTCGTCAGTGGGGCGCGGGGCCGCGACGCTGGCCCGGATGCGGGCGGCTTCGGCGCGGATGACGGAGGCGATCGGCAGGCCGGGGGTGTCGACGCTGGCGATGGCGCGGGAGGTGCGGGCCAGTGTGCGCTCGAAGTACTGCTCGGCGTCGGCGATGCCGGCCAGGGCGGGATCGGCGGGGTCCAGCTCGGGGGCGACGTGGCCCAGGAGCATGTGGCTGATCTCGTGCAGGATGATGTGGATCTTGAGGATGTCGGGGGCGCCACCCTCGTAGAACACCAGGTCGGCGACGTCGAGGCCGAGCCAGATTCCGCAGGGCAGATCGGGGTCTCGAGGGCCGTCCAGCGGGAGCAGGACCAGGGGGCGGCCGCGCTGATCCTCGATCGCGTCGATGAAGGCGCCGAGTTCGAAGGGCTGCGGGATGGAGAGCTGACGGGCGATCGAGGCGCAGGCGTCAGGTCGGGCCCGTCTCCACCAACTCATAGCTCCCTCACTGCTTGGCCCGCGCGGTGCCGAACGGGTTCGGCAGGCTCGCGCGACGGCATGCGGAAGCGGCTGCTCCGCATGAGATCGGAAGCAGCTTAAGGGGACTTTGTGGAGATCGAAAACCGCAGTTTATGTGACCCGGAGTCAAAATAACCCCACTAAATTCACATGTGATTTCTGACTCAGTTCTTGCGGCGTTTCCTGCCCTTGGCCTCGGGTAGCTCGGGCAGGCCCTCACCGGCTCGGACTCCGTCGACGATGCTGGTGATGGCCTTGATCGCCTTGCCCGACAGGCCGCCCAGGCGCAGCGCGAGCGCGCGTACCTGCTGGTTCTCGAGCACGGTGGCGAGCTCGTCGCTGGCGGCGGCCTGGTCGGCGCCCTGCTTGATCTCTTCGATGCGGGCGGTCACGACGTCGGCCACTTCGTCGTCGGTGAAATACCCGGTCGGTACGCCGAAGAATGCGGCGAGGGCGCGCAGGGAGTCGACTCCGGGGTTGGTGACCTTGCCGCTGCGGATGCTCTGGATAGTCCCGTGGGAGACGGTGGGGCCGCCGTCTGCGTCGGCCTTCTTGCGGATCAGCTCGGCGAGTTCGAGGTAGCTGTACGGGCCGCGCCCCTCGGGGTGGATGGTGCGGATCAGGTAGTCGAGCCGCTGTGCGAGCGTGCCCGACCCGACGAGGGCGTCCTCACCCATCCCGCGATCACCACTCCCTGAGCCTGCCTGGCCTTGATGTTGATTTACTTGACGATTCCCATTATCCAGGCACCTAGACGCCCAACGCTACACCTGGCGCGAAGTTCATCTAGCCAACTGGGGATGATCTTCACTGCGCGTGCCCCCCGCCGGGACAGGCGATCACCAGAGGGTGATCACCTCCATCTGCACAAACAGCCCGCCCGACAGGGGGCCAGACCCCCCAATCCTCTTGTCCCCACCAGCCTAGATCGCCCCGGCGGCTGCCTGGAACACCAGTGGTGGACTCCGGCCTCAAACCCGTGAATATCACCGTGAGTGATGGGACTTGACAGGTGCAGTGGGCGGCAACGTATGTTTCGAGCACGCCGCATCTAGCCGACTAGATGGCCTAAAACAGGTAGGTATGCAGACCTATCCAGTTGTCTAGCGCCATGTGGTCGGGTGCGGCAAGGGGGGCGAATCTGTGGCGACAGCCCGGACCGCAGCCCGCAGCAAGGCCGGTGCCCGGGGGTTGCAGCCCCCAGGCACCGGGACGCGGCTTCTGCTCGGAGCCGCGGACCACTGGGTCCTCGACCGTCCAGCCCTGGAAAGCGAACCGGTCAAGATCCCTTGGACAAAGGGCAGTGTTCCATGCATTCCACCCTGCGCAAAGACGCAGCCGTGGCCAGGCCGACTCCGCCGGCAGCGCCGGTGACCTCCTGCGCCCTCGCCTCGGCCCCCCGCGCGGCGATGACGGCCTCGGCGCCGTCGCCCGCCGCCTGTCGCGGCGTCCCGGCGTCCGCCGCCGCGCGGCGCTTCGCCGGCCTCCTTCGGGTATCGACCCGCCCCTGCTGCCGGAGCGCCTGGCGCTGACCGGCCGGCTCACGGCCCTGTCGGCCGTGCCCGCACCGCGATGACCCCCGGTCCCGGGTCCGGCGCTGACCACGCCGCCCGCCGGGGCGAGCACCTGGGGTGGCCGCGCTGACCACGCGGCCCCCAGGCGGCGGAGGCTCCCACCCCCTCCCCTCCTTCTTCCTGCCCTTTCGCGTCCCGAGACGGACCACCCATGCCCTCAGATACCCCTTTTCTCCGTATATGTCCGCGCGGTGCGGCGTCCGGTGCGCTGATCGCCGCGCTCGGCATGACGCTGGCCGCCTGCGGCTCGGCCGCCTCCGGCCACCAGGCCGCCGCTCCGGCTGCGGCTTCCGCGTCGGCCGGCGCCTCCAACGCCGCGGCGAGCGGCCCGGCCGTTCCCGGCACCGGGACGATCGCGCTGCCCGCGGGCTCGGCCGCCGCGAGCGACGGCTCCGGCCTGCCCGCCGACGCCGCGAAGGCCGCCTCCCAGTTCGTGACCGCCTGGGCCTCGCACGACGCCCGGCCCGGCCACGACAGCGCGTTCACCGACGCCGGCAAGCGCGCGGCCGAGTTCGCCTCGGCCGACCTCGGCGCCTCCCTGTCGATGGCCCGGCCCTCCTCCGCCACCCAGTGGCAGCGCTGGAGCAGCGACCAGGCCGTGGTCGTCGCGACGGTCACGAAGGTCTCCGTGCCGGACGGCGCCCCGGCGCCGAGCGCCACCAGCGCCTTGGCCCGGGTCCTGTACAAGGCGACCGTCACCCCGGCCCAGGGCAAGGCGTCGAGCGAGGACGACCAGGTCGCCGTCCAACTGGAGCGCGGCACGGACGGGCGGTGGCGCGTGATCGCGCTGCCGTTCGCCTGAGGCGGGCGCCCGATGAAGAAGACCACCATCTCCGCGGCCATCGTCGTCGCTACGGCCTGCACCGGCATCTTCGCCCTGCTGATGACGCTGGCCGGCGCGGGCGGCGCCAGCGCCGCCACCCCGAACGGGCCCGGCGGCGGCATCACCACCAGCGCCCCCGTCCCGGACTGGCTGCGCACCCTGATCGACAGCGCCACCAAGAAGGGCTGCCCGCAGGTCACGCCCTCCCTCCTGGCCGCGCAGCTGTACCAGGAGTCCGGGTTCAACAAGCTGGCCACCAGCTCGGTCGGCGCCCAGGGCATCGCCCAGTTCATGCCGGCGACCTGGGCGACCTACGGCGTCGACGGCGACGGCGACGGCAAGAAGGACGTCTGGAACCCCGCCGACGCGGTGCCGGCCGCGGTCGCCTACGACTGCGCGCTGGCGAACGACGTCAAGCAGGTCCCGGGGGACAGCACCGACAACATGCTGGCCGCCTACAACGCCGGCCCGAACGCGGTGATCCAGTACGGCGGCATCCCGCCCTTCACCGAGACACGCGACTACGTCAAGCAGATCCGGGACCTGGCCACCAAGTGGGCGGCCACCGGCGGACTCGTACCGCTGCCGCCCGGCTCCGGCGGAGCCGCGACCGCGATCGCCGCCGCGGAGAGCGCGCTGAACACCTGGTACCAGTGGGGCGGCACCTGCCAGGCGCCGTTCACCGGCGCCCAGGGCTGCGACTGCTCCTCGCTGATGCAGATGGCGTGGGCGGCGGCGGGCGTGAACTTGCCGCGCACCACCTACGAGCAGGTCACCGTCGGTACCCCGGTCGCCTCCGCCAGCCAACTCGCCCCCGGCGACCTGCTGTTCACGCCCGGCTCGGACGGCTCGGCCGCCCAGCCCGGTCACGTCGGGATGTACATCGGCGGAAGCCAGGTCATCGAGGCGCCGCACACGGGTGCGGTCGTACGGATCACTCCGCTCAGCCAGTGGACCGGCTCGGCCGGCCCGACCAACACGGTCGTCGCGATGCGCCACATCGGCTGACCCGCGACCGCCGCTTCCCCCCTCGACTCTCCCGTCCGGCACTCCGCCGGCGCGGAGTTCTCCTCCCTGAAGGGATCTCACCATGCCTGCTCTGGGCGCGAAGATGCAGTACCTGGCCGACGGTGTCGGCGACGTCGTCGGCGGCGTCAAGCCGAGTTGGGGCCCCTTCGGGGCCGTTGGCAACACCTCCAAGACCCTGCTCGGCGTGGCGGCCGCCCTGGTCCTGGCGATCTCGGTCGCGACCTTCCTGTTCGGCATCGCCAAGAGCAAGGGCTGGGTCGGCTCCGGCAACAGCACGATGCACACCGACACCGGCAAGGGCCAGATCGTCGGCGGCCTCATCGGGATCTTCCTCGTCGCCTCGTGCGCCACCATCACCACCATCGTCTACGGCATGGGCATCTGAGGCGACCACGATGACCAGCGACGTTTCTACCAATGAGCGGTCGTGGACGGCCGCGCCCGCCCCCCGCCCGCGCCGCCGCCGGGCACTGACCGTCTGCGTCGGCTTGGTGGCCGTCCTGGTCACGGCCGGGCTGGTCACCGCGGGCCTGAGCGGCTCGCACACCAGCCCGGCACCCGCCGGCCCCGCCGCGGCCCCGGCCGCACCGGCCGGCCCCGGCACCGTCCCCGGCACCGGCCTGCACCTCAAGGACGGTGTGCCCGTCGGCTACGCCCGCACCGAGTCCGGCGCGAAGTCGGCCGCCACGAACTTCCAGATCGCCCAGTCCACGGCCGGCTTCCTCGCGAACCCGGACGTGCGGCACAAGGTGAGCGCGGTCGTGATGGCTCCCGACGCCCTGGCGCAGCGTCAGCAGACCCTCGACAGCCAGAGCCAGAACGCGATGACCAACCTCGGGATCGGCGCGAACGGCCAGACGCAGGACGGCGCCCCGCTGATCAACCGCCAGGCGGTGCTGTCGGCGACGGTCTCCTCGTACAGCGCGGACGTCGCCACGGTGCAGCTGTGGACGGTGGCGGTCACCGGGGTGGCGACCACCGGTACGCAGCTGCCGCCCACCAGCGAGTTCTCCACCTGGAACTACACGCTGACCTGGACGGGCGGCGACTGGAAGGCAATATCGATCACCCGCTCCGCGGCGCTGATCCCGCAGGCCACCGCCGGTCAGCCGTCCTCGCCGAACAGCTTCCGCGAGCTGGGAGGTGACGCGGGTGCTCCGCCGTTCGCAGGCTGACCCGGCACAGCGCCGGCGGCTTCGGCTGCGGCGCCCGCTGGCGGCCACCGGCATCACCGGGTTCCTCGTCTCGCTGATGCTGATGTTCAGCGCCCCCGCCGCGCAGGCCGCCCCCGGGGTGTGCGACATCCCGGGTGTCTCGACCGTGTGTGACGTGGTCGACGGCGCTACCAGCGTAGCCAGCTTCGTCTCCGACCCGTTCGGGTTCATCGCGGGAAAGATGGGCGAAGGCGCCAAGTGGCTCCTCACCAAGGTGATGGACCTGATGCAGGCGTCCTCCAAGGTCGACTTCACCAACCCGGGCTTTCTCAAGCAGTACGGCCTGATCTTCGCCGCCTCCGCGATCCTGACCACGGTGCTGTGGCTGATCGCGGTCGCGAAGCGAGCGGTGCGCGGCGTGTCGGTCGCCACCGCCGTCTCCGAGGCGATCGGGCTGCTGGCTCTGCAGGTCCTCGTCTCCGCGTTCACTCCCGCCGTCCTGATGCTGCTCAACCAGATCGTCGACGATCTGACCTCGGTGTTCGCCGGGAGTGCGGTGGACGAGGGCAAGAAGTTCATCGACCTGCTGACGAAGGCCATCTCGACCCAGGGCTCGAACGCGCCCAGCGCCATGATCTTGATCTTCCTGGGCATCATGGTCGCCGCTCTGCTCGTCTGGATCGAGCTGCTGGTGCGCGCCGGCGCGCTCTACATCGGTGCCGCGCTCGGGCCGCTGGTCAACAGCGGCCTGGTGGACCGCGACCTGTGGGGCCGGTCCAAGAAGTGGGTTGGCATGCTGTTCGCGCTGTTGCTGAGCAAGCCGATCCTGTTCGCCCTGTTCGGCCTGGCGGCGTCCATCGAGAACTCCGACACCAAGACGAACAGCGACACCGCCAGCACCGTGCTGGTCGGCGCGCTGATGATGTTCCTCGCGGTCTTCTCCTCGGCCACCCTCTACAAGTGGGTGCCGTCGTTCGGTGACGACATGGCTCACCTGATGCACTCCCGCAAGGCCGCCGCCCAGGCCGGCCCGGTCGCGGCCATCCCCGGCCCGGTCCAGGCGAGTCAGCAGGCCATGAACGCGCGGATGATGCAGAGCTCGGTCGTCGGTGGCGCCCGCGCAGGCGCCGGCGCCACCACCGCGGCCGGCGGGCCGGTCGCCGCGGCGGCCACGGTCGCCAAGGCGGGCCTGGACATGGCCAAGAACAAGGTCGACGACGCCAACACGATCCCCGACCAGGGCGCCGGCCACGGCAAGGGCGGCGAGGACAGCCAGAACAGCAGCGTGCCCAGCACGGTGCCCGGCTCCTCCGGCACCGGCGACTCGATCGTGCCGACCGGCACCGGCGCCGACGCGCCCGCCCCGGCGGACACCGTCGCCCCGGGCACCGCCGGTAGCGGGACGCCGACCGGCGGCTCGATCGTGGCGACCGGCACCAACACCGCCTCCGCCGCGCTGGGTTCGACCCCGGCCGGTGAAGGGACCGGCGACAACGCCACCGGCTCGTCGACAGGTGCCTCGCCGCTCGGGGGCACGGCGACCTCGAGTCCGAGCACGCCGTCCGTGGTGCCCTCCCAACCGGGAGCAGCAATGGGCTCCCCGAGCACGGGCACCGCGCCCAGCCCCGGCACCGGCTCGTCGGGCCAGCCGAGCCCGGCACCCACCAACCCGGCGGGCCCCTCCACGGTCGCCACCGGCGCCAACGCCCCGGCGCCGTCCCCGACGGCGGCTCAGGCACCGGCCCCCGCAGCGGCTCCCGTCCCGGCAGCTGCTCCGGCCGCTGCCCCCGCACCCGCAGCGGCGGCGGTGGCCTCACCCCCGGCTCCGGCACCGGCTTCGCCGACCGCCGCCCGGACCGGCACCGGCGCCCCCGCCGTCCAGAACAGCGGCCCCGCCCCCGCGCCGGCACAGTCCGCGCCCGCAGCGGGCCCCGCAACTCCCCGAGGAAGTGATCACTGATGGCCGCCGACAGTTACGTCTTCGGCAAGGACCGGCCCACCGGCCTGGTCGGCAAGCGGGACCTGGGGGAGCAGGTGCTGCTGGTCAGTGCCGGTGCGATCGCCGTGCTGGGCGGCTGGATCTGCTCCGGCAGCCCGGCCCTGGCGATCCTCGCGATCTCCCTCCCGGTCGTACTGGCCGTGCTGATCGTCCTGGTGCCCTACAAGCCCAAGGGCGCAGCCGCGCGCCGCACCTATTACAAGTGGTGGCGGATCCAGCGCGACTACAAGCGGACCCTGCGCAGGACCGGCGGCGTGTGGACCTCCCCGGCGATCGAGGCCGGCGTGCGGCGCGACGGCGCCGCGCCGGCCGCCGCGCTGGCGCCCGCCCCCGGCATTACCTCGATGCGGCCGCTGACCGGCTCGGTGCGCGGGCAGGACATCGCGGTCGTGCTCCAGCCCGAACTGGGCTGCGTCACCATCGCGCTGGAGGTCTCCTCCCGCGGCCACGCCGGCAAGGACCGATCCGAGCAGGCACTGGCCCTGGAGCGGTGGGGCGAGCTGCTGGACAGCTTCGGCAACTCCGCCGACAACCCGATCGACCGGATCTCGGTGCTGGCACGGCAGTTGAAGTCCGACCCCGAGGCCCACCAGCAGTACGTCGCCACCCGCGCGGCCTCCCCGGCCACCGCCAAGGTGCCGGACTGGCTGGACCAGAGCTACAACGCACTGGCCAACGCGGTGTCCACCTCGGCGGAGGAGCACCGCTACTACGTGGTGGCCTACGCGACCTGGGGCAAGGACTTCGCGGCCGAGGCGCACGAGCGCGGGGACGGCGACGAGGGCATCCTCGCCGTCATGTCGGCCGCCGCCGAGGAGCTGTGGGCGCGGTGCGAGGACGCGGAGCTGCGCGTGGTGGCGCCCGTGGACCTCGGCACGATGACCGCGGTCATCCGCAACACCTACGACCCGGACCACGCGATCTGGGACGACAGCCTCCCCATCCAGCACGCCTTCCCCCGTCAGGTGGACGTGCGTGACGAGCGCTACTTCCGCGCCCGGGCCGCCGACTCACCCACCGGCTGGTACCACGCCACCGCCGCCGTCGTCTCCTGGCCGACCACCCCCGTCGGGCCCGACTTCCTGGCGCCGCTGCTGATCGGCCTGCCGGACATCATCCGCACCGTCGCCATCACCAGCCACCTGGAGCCGAACGACAAGGCCGTCAAGCGGATGCTCGCCGAGGACACCAACAACCAGGCCGAGATCCAGCGCGACCTGCGCAAGGGCAAGAACATCGACCCGCGCGACGTGATCGCCCGGGACCGGGCCAGCCAGCGCGGCATGGAGCTGGCCGCCTCCGGCGCGGCCGGCTCGGCGATCGTCGGCTACATCACCGTCTCGGCCCGCACCGAGAAGGAGCTCGCCAAGGCCAAGCGGGACACCACCGCCAAGTCCCGCTCCTCCCACCTGGGCGTGGAATGGCTCGACCTCGAGCACCACCGCGCCTTCTTCAACACGCTGCCCTTCGGCGGAGGTATCCGGATATGAGCCTGCTCTTGGAGACCTCGCCGATCACCGCCCGGCGACCCCTGCACACCACCACCCGCGCCTCCCAGTCGCTCTACCTCCCCATCGCCCCGCCCACCCTGGGCAGCGCCGGTGTGGTCATCGGCCGGGAATTGTTTTCCGGCAAGGCCTTCGTTTATTGCCCGTTCAGTATTTTCGGTGACGGATTGCCTGGCGGGAATGCCTTGGTGATGGGCGACACCGGCCGCGGAAAGTCGTCCCTGACCAAGACGTACGCGCTGCGCCAGGCCCGAATGGGCAGGCAAATCGCAATTCTTGACACAAAAGAGCAAAAAGAATCTGGCGAGGGCGAATGGGCTGCAGTTTGCCGTGCCCTGACCGGAAAGGACCCGATTAAATTCGTGCCCGGCGGCGGCCCGGGCTCGGCCTGCATCAACCCGCTGGACCCGGCGATCTCCGGCCGGCGGCAGGTCGAGCTGGTGCGCACCATCGTGGAGCTCGGCCTGGGCCGCGGCTTGGACGAGTTCGCGGGCTCGGCACTGCGCATCGCGGTGCGCCGGGCCAACGAGCGCGGCGCCGCCGAGGAGCGGGTGGCCACCCTGCCCGACGTCGCGTACGCCCTGCGCCACCCCTCCGAGGAAGACGCCGCGGCGAAGAAGCGCACGGTGGACGAGCTACTGGCCGACGGCCTGGAGACCTCCTACGTCCTGGACCGGCTGTGCGGCGGCACCAAGGACGACGCCAACGGCGGCGGCGACCTGGTCGGCATGCTGGACGGGCCCACGTCGCTGAACGTCGACCTGGACGCGCTCATGATCGTCTTCGACCTGGCGCGGGTGCCCTCCGGCGGCGTGGCGATGACCATCCTCATGGCCGTCATCAGCGTGTTCCTGGAGGAGGTGTGGCTGCGCGGCGAGTGCGAGTGCGGCACCGCGCCGGACACCCACCAGCGGGTCACCACCGACGAGGCCTCCGGGGCCTGGCGCCGCGGCGGCAACCCCGCCACCGGCTGCACCCAGTACAACCAGCGCAAGCGCTTGCTCATCTTCGAGGAGGCCTGGCACATCCTCGGCACTCCGCAGCTGGCCAAGCTGCTGGAGAAGTTCCTCAAGTTCGCCCGCGGCTACGGCCTTTCGTGCATTTTCATCGTCCACCACTTGAGCGATGTGGACGACAGCGCGGAGACGGCGGCCGCGTTGAAGATGGCCGACACGATCGTCATCTACAGCATGAAGGCGGACGAGGCGAAGGCGGTGGTCGCCCGGCTCGGGCTGCCGGCCTGGACGGCCGGTCACATCCCACGGCTCAGGCGCGGCGTGGCGCTGTGGATGGTCGGCGAGACCGTCTACCCGGGGGTCCAGCACCTGCTGACCGACACCGAGCAGTTGCTCTGCTTCTCCTCCAATGCGATGACCGAGCAGCTGGCGCCCGACGACGCCGACGCGTTCGACGAGGAGCTGGCCCATGCAGCCTGACGCCCCGTCCCGCCAGGAGCACGCGCCGGCCGCCGTGCTGCTGGGCCGCCTGGTGCTGGAGACCTCCCGGCCCCGCATGCCCGGTGGGCGCGGCCACGCCGTGCCCACCGGGTGGTGGATGTCCTACGTCTGCACCGACTGCCTGGAGCCCCAGCACGACGCGCTGGCGGACCTGCCGGTCCGCTCCGACCGGGCGGCCCTGACCGCCAGGGCCGCCGCCTTCTTCGGGGAGGAGTGCGTCCTTCGCTCCTGCAAGGACGGCTTCGCCGTCTACCCGGCCGACCGGGCGCGCTGGTAAGCCGCCCCGCACGCAGAGGAAACGTTTCCCTTGACCACGCCCGTCCTTGCCTTGCCCTCCGGCCACGCCCCGGTGGCCGCGCTGCTCGGCCAGCTGGTCCTTGAGCGCGGCCCGTGGTCCGGCACTCTGACCGCCCAGCGGTCCGCCGTGCCGGGCTGGTGGGTGTACTACACCTGCCGCTGCTGCCTCCAGGACCGGTTCGAGCCGCTGCCGGACCTGCCCGTGGAGGCGGGCGAGGACGAGCTGACCAGCCGGGTGTCCGCGCTGTTCTGGCAGCCGTGCGCCCTGCGGCCGATCGCCGACGGCTACGCCGTCCACCCCGCTGGGGTGTGCGCGTGAAGATCTACCCGGGCCGGGCCGAGGGCACCGCCCTGGCGGATGCGACCCGCGACGACCAGCGCCTGAGCGTCACCGCGCTCGGGCTGCTGGATGTGCTGCTGGCCGCTGGCCGGCACCACCGGGAGCTGACGATGGACGTCCTCGCGCGCCACCGCGGTCCCGGGCGCGAGCAGCTGCTGGATGCGACCCGGGACCTGATCGCGCTGGGCTACGTGGCCAGGGTCAAGCACCAGAGCGGGGGCGGCCGGTGGGCCACCGACCTGTACGCCTTCGCGACCCCGGCCACCGGCGAGGAGCTGGCCGAGCTGCGCGAGCGCTATCCGGACGCCGTCTCGGTGGCCGTCGAGCCCGACGCCCCGTCAGCAGCAACGGCCGGTGCGCAGCCGTCGAACGGCGAGGTCCCCGCGGCCGCAGGTGGGGGCGGCCGTTCGGCCGCGCCTCCGGAGGAACCGGCCGAGGATCCGGAGCGGGCCGGGGCCCGCGCGGTGCGCGGCGTCCTGGCGCAGCTGCCCGGCCCGCTGGCCGTGCTGCTGCCGCAGCACCTGCCCGCGACGGTGCTGGAGGCGGTGCGCCGGGAGCTGGAGGCCGGGCGCACCCCCGAGCAGTTGGCCGAGCGGATTCAGCGGCGCTGGGAGCTGCACGGGTACGCGGACAAGGCCGCGGCCGGCGCGCTGCAACGCCCGCTGGGGGTGGCCGTCGCGCTGGTACGCCACGGCGAGTGCCCGGACCGGATGTGCGAGGACGGGGTGCGCGACGACACCGGCGCCGCGTGCCCGCGCTGCGCGGAGCGCCGCGAGGAGCACCACCGGGCCCGGCGGGCCGCCGCCCCGGCAGCCCGGCCCGGCACCGCGGTGTTCGCGCCGGCCGACCCCATGGCGGGGGCGGCCAGGCCGACACCGACTCCGCCGCCGTTCGCCTCGCTGCAGCTGGGCACCGCGCCGCCGGACCCGGCGACGACCAGCGCCGGGCTGGGTCGGGCGCGCGCCGCGCTGGCCGCCGCCAAGAACAAGACCACCTCCGCTCACGGTTCCGGGAGCGCACGATGACCCTTCCCTCGATGTTCGGCGGTGGCGGCGTCGCCGAGTACGCCCCGTGGGCGCTGCTGGGGATCACCGTTCCGGTAGCCGCGCTGGTCCTCAAGCCGTGGGACCGCAAGGGCAACGGCGCGACCTGGGGCGGACGGGCGGTGGAGAAGCAACTGCGCGCACCGCAGGAACTCGCCGAGCGCCAGGACCGGCTGATCGCCGGACGCGGCACGGTGTCGAAGAAGCTGGTGGCCGCTCAGCCGTGCCTGTCCGGGATCGCGTTCGGGGTGCCCGGCTCCGGCAAGACCATGGGCCTGCTGCTGCCCAATGCGCTGGAGTGGGCGGGTGCGCTGGTCATCACCACCACCAAGGCCTCCGACCTCGACCTGATCTACGCCCGGCGCGCGGCCGACGGCAAGCCGGTCCACGTCGTGGCCCCCGGCGGCATCCCCGGACGCGAGACCGCGCACTGGTCCCCGGTGGACTACTGCAAGACGGAGGAAGACGCGGACCGGATGGCGAAGTGGCTCGCCGAAGCCGCCGCCTCCAGCAACAACCCCGACTCGCAGACCTGGCTGGAGCAGGCGCAGCCGATCGTCAAGGGCCTGCTGCTGGCCGCCCGCGTCTCGGGCCAGGGCATCGAGGGGTTCCGGCGCTGGCTGCGCCTGGGCAAGGACGCGGCCGACACCGTCGAGGGGATCCTCGCCGACGGCGGCTTCCCGGACGCCGCCGACGAGTACGCCTCCCCCTGGCGGCGCCTGCACGACGACGGCATCGGCAGCGTGCAGCTGACCTTGAACGTCATCGCCCGGGTCTACACCGACAAGGCCGTACGCGAGACCAGCAGCCGCTCCGACTTCAACGTCGAGGAGATCCTGGAGAAGGGCGGCACCCTGGCGATCGTCGCCTCCACCTCGGACAGCAAGCGCTTCGCACCGCTGATCACCGCGCTGATCGCGTCGATGATCCACGCCGCCGAGGCCAAGTACGCCCGCACCGGCAAGGCCCTCTCACCGGCGTTGGGGTTGCTGATCGACGAGGCCGGCAACCTGCTGCGCTACCCCGAGCTTCCGAACGTGCTGACGACCGGGCGCGGCATGGGGATCGTCATGTTGACGATCTGGCACGACCTGTCCCAGCTGCGCACCAGCCTGGGCGAGGACAAGGCCAACACCGTTTTCAGCGCCTCGCCGATGCGGATGCTGCTGCCGGGCGTCGCGGACGAGCCGACCTTGAGCTACTTCAACCGGATGCTGGGCCGCGCCGAGGTGAAGAAGGCGACGGTGACCCGGGGCAGCGACGGCTCCCAGTCGAGCACCACGTCCACCTCCGAGCACGACCTGGCGCCCATCCACGCCCTCCAGCAGCTCGACGACTACACCGCGGTCGTGCAGTACCACAACAAGCGGCCGATCCGGGTGAACCTGCGCAACGCCGGCGGCGACCAGGACCTGGTGGCTCTCACCACCCCCGCAGACGAGCGCGCCCCGAAGGAGCTGACGTATGCCTGAAGAGCTGGAACCCCCCTACGCCGGCCCCACCGGCACCGGCGGCACGCCCCCGGACGACGAGGACGTCCTCGAAGGCGAGATCGTCGACCGGGAGACCGGCGAGATCCTAGGGGACGACTACGAACCCGAGATCGACGAGGCGGACCTCGCGGGCTGGGTGTTCGACGCGATGGAGCCGGCCGTTCGCCGCGAGCGGATGGCCGAGTTGCGGATCTGGGTGAACTGGCTGGTACGCACCCAGCGCAAGCACGCCGAGATCACCCCCTGCTGGTACAAGCACGAGGACGTCCGCGACCGCCTGGCCGCGCTCTTCGTCTCCTGGGTACGCGTCTACAGCCCCGGCGACAAGCGCGACACCGCGGAGGCGGACTGGTTCCTCATCATGGACCGCATCGTCTCGGGCCTGCCGCTCAAGGAGTGCACGTCGGCCCGTCACCACGAACCGGAGCAGCGCGAGTTCGCCGAGATCGAGACCGAGTACCAGACCTACACCAAGACCAGCGACGCGATGACCCGCCCGGCCCGCCACCCGGCGGTCCACGAGATGCTGCGCCAGGGGGTCGCGGAATGACCCGCACCACCCTGCCCACCCCGGCCGCCGTGGTGGCCGGGCGGGTGTGGCCGCACTGGGCCGCGGTCGCCGACTTCACCGTGGCGGGCGGGCAGATGCTGCGCGGCCAGCTCGAGTTCCTGCTCGAGCTGCCGCCCTACGCCACCTCGGTGGCGCTGCTGCTGGGCCGCGACAACGCGGGCAGCCACTTCACGAAGGTGCTGTCCTGGCCGTTCGCCCGCCACCTGCTGCACCAGCCGATGGCCTGGTGGCCGGTCGCGGACTCCGAGCCGGCGCAGCCGGGCTGGCCCGGACCTCACGGCCTGCTCGCCGTCACCGACCTGACCGCCGTGTGGCCGGCGTTCGCCTACCTGGCCGGCCACCCCTGCACCCAGGCGTTCGACGGCGACCACCAGGTGTGGCAGCAGGCGCGCCGCTCGGCGCTGTCCAGCGAGGTCGCCCGCCAGGACGGGCCCGGCGGCACCTGGACGATCCGGGTCACCGAGCAGGTCGCGCCGTGGCTGGCCGCGCACTGGTCGGTGCCCTACCCGGCCCGCAACGCGCCGACCTCGCGGACCCTGGCCGCCGTCACGCTCACCCGCTCCGGCGCGCTGCGCGGGCGCCGCGAGGTGGTCCTGGAACTGGACGCGATGCCCGCGGCCGCCGCGGCGCTCGCCCAGGTGATGGTCGGCGCCGCCCGCACCCCGGCACCGGACGCCGCCGCCGGGGCCGCGTCCCTTCGTGATCTGCTGTGGCGGTACGCCGAAGGGCAGGTCGTCGGCGAGGGCGATCTGACCGGCACCCACCGGGCGGCCGCCCGCTGGCTGGCCGCTGCCGTGCCCGCGCCGACCAGTTCCCTGTCCCCTATATACAAGGAGTCTCGATGAGCACCCCCCGCCCGCGCGAGAGCGGCCAGCGGATGGCCGACGCGCACGCCGCCCGGATCGAGCGCGCCGTCGCCGAGGGGACGCTGGCCGCCGACATCGGCGAGGCCCTGAAGGCTCCCGGGCTGAGCCGGTGGCGGGCCGCGGCGGGATTCTGCGTCGTCGACGACTTCGCCCAGCTGCGCGGCCCGGCCTTCGGCACCGTCGAGGTGCCGGCGGACCTGGTGGGCGGCAGCGAGCTGCCGGACCGGTTCGACGTCGCCGACGCCCGGCTGCTGCGCGCGCTATACCGGGTCGTGCTCGCCGACGGGAGCGCCGAGCAGCAGGCCGCGCTGCTGAACCCGCAGCTCCTGGCCGCGCTGTGGGCACCGGGCCTGGCCGAGGCGCCGATCATGCGGGTGTGGGAACGCCGCTTCCCGCAGCTGGCCTCCGGGCGGTGAGCTGACCGGTGGACGAGCAGCAGAAGTGGGCGGTCGCCAGGGTCGCGCTGGACGCGGTGGGGGAGAAGTACGACTACGCCCTGGCCGGGAGCATGGCCTTGCGTGCCCACGGCCTGGCCGACCGCCCGGTCGACGACATCGACCTGTTCAACGCGGTGGACACCGACGGCGCCGCCGCCCGGGCCGAGGTCGTCCAGGCGCTGACCGAGGCCGGCTACGAGGTCGCCGTCGAGAAGGTCTGGGCGCTCAACCAGGCGGCGAACCTGAGTGTCGCCGACCCGCGTCGGCCCGACAGCGAGCCGGTGACGGTCCAGATGGTGCCGATGCAGACCAACTTCTACCCCGCCGAGATCGACGGCCTTCGGGTCCTCGCGGTGGAGGACTGCGTCCAGATGAAGGCTGAGGCGATCGAGTGGCGCACCGAGGCCAAGGACTTCATCGACCTGAACCAGATGAACACGGTCCTGGGCCCGGATGTCGTCGACGCCCACCTGGTCGCCAACAACCGCTCCCCGGTCGACCCGGTGATCTTCCGCTCGCAGCTGGGACAGGTCGCCGAGATCCCCGACGAGTCGTTCGCCCGCTACGAGGTGGACGCCTTCGAGGCCGCCGAGATCCGGATGAACATCCTGTCCTGGACGACCGAGTTGGCCGCAGACCAGCCCAACCCCCTCCAGGTGCAGGCCAACGGGCCCGCGGCCGGCGTCCAGGCCCTCTACCTGGACCAGGCCGAGGCGGCGGCGGAGCGGATCTCCGCCAACCAGCCGCAGTCGCTGCTCACCGACCACGACCTGACGATGGAAGCGGCGAGGAGCCGCCGACTGGCCGAGGTCGCCGAGTCCGAGGCGCACAAGGCTGCGCAGGAGGCCGGGTGGATGCGCGACAACTACGAGGCCTCCGGCGGCGGCTCGTTCGCCGCGATGCTGCGCGATCAGGGCGCGGACCCGGAGCTCGTGCAGCGCGCGGTGAACAGCGAGCAGGAAGACGTGAAGCGCAAGGAGACGCTGGCCGGCGAGCTCCAGTACCAGGCCGAGGGGCTGCGCGAGAAGGCGGACACCCTGGACGGGGAGCTGGAGCGCCGCGCCGAGCTGGAACCGGAGGAACGCGCGGCCGAGACCACGGTCCGCCGTGAACTGAAGGGCCAGGCCACCGCCAAGCAGGAGCCGAGCTGGAACAACGCGCTCGCCCGGGCCACCGCTCCGACCCCGCACCAGCGCCAGGCCGCCCGCGCGTAGCCGACAGGGCTTGCGCCGCGAACCTGGGACAGGTCGGCACGACCGCCTGATCGACTGCTGAGCCAGTTGGGCGGCGGGCCGCTCGCGGGCAGGCCACCGCTTCCGGGGGCAGCCTGGTCCCTTGAGAAGATGGGAGTCATGCGGCTGCAGCTCGAACTCCCCGATGGCCCGGCGACAACGGCCCGGATCGGTCGCTCGTCGACAGGCAAGACGCTGCCGTACGGTGCGGACCTGCGCACGTGCCTGGCCGTGCTGCACCGCGTGGTGAGCGAGATCGAGAGCCGCGAAACGCAGCGGGAGGAGCAGCGGTTCTCCTGGCTGCGACGGCGGGCGGGCGTCTCGTACTACCTGGTCGCCGATGGGGACCGGCTGCTTGCCGAACACCCTGGCAGTGCGGAGCTCAGCGCCCTGGTCGCCGTCGTGCGCGAGCGCGGCCCGGCCGTGGGCGTGATCCTAAAAACGCCCGATGCAGTCCGGGCCCGGTGAGGCGACCACCCGTACGGGCGACTACTGCAGCGGTGTCGCCGCTTGACCGGCGTGGTGGTCCCAGCCGCGGTCCGGGCCCGGGAGAGTGGGTCGGGTCGGGGCCGGCATCAGCGCCGCCGCCTGCTCGACCTGGCCGATCGCCCGGCACAGGTGGAAGTTGACCAGGGCCAACGCGGTGCCGCCCAATCGCTCCGCCGCGCTCAGCGTTTCCAGCGCCGGCCTCAACAGGAGCCCCGACGCCCGCTGCTGCTCGCCGGCCTGCGCGCACCAGGCGAGGGTGTGCTCCACCTTGTCCAGCACCTCGTCGAGGAACGGCACCTCTCCCAGTACCGGTACTCCCCAGGCGCACATCAGCCGGTCGAGGGCGAGCAGCCGTTCGTCGCACCGCCGCGCCCACCACAGGTCAGGACTCTCGAGACTCACCACGTCCTGATCATCGTGCACCGGCGGCCGGAAGGTGACCGGAATCGTTCAAGAGGCGCTGGTACTGGTGCCGCTGGCGGGTCCGCCCGCCGTGGTCCCGGTGGTGGTGTTGATCACCGCCCCGGGGTCGGTGGCGGCTCAGTTCGCCTCCGCGTGCGTGGTCGGCTCGGCGGCGATCGCGAAGATGACGCGCGGCACCTGGTAGCCGAAGAGCACGTCGAGCCCGCCGAAGAAGACGGGCAGGACCCAGGGACCTCGCCCCGGTGTGCCCACCGGGTAGCTCAGACCGGCGTACCCGATGGCGAGGAACAGCAGCAGAAGAACGGTGATCGCCTCGTTCTTGCGTGAGCGCCGGCCGCCGGACTCGAGGCGCTGCATCGTGGCGGCGCAGGTGGTGGCGGCCAGCGGCAGGAAGAGCGCCGCGATCCAGCCGAAGAGGCCCGGGTAGCCGCTCGCGGACAGGCCGATCGCCGCGTAGGGAACGTTGATGGCCCACCAGCCGAACGCGGCGAAGCCCAGCGTGATGCCGGAGGCGCCGATGGTGAAGCGCTTGCCGATGTGCATGGACATCTCCCTGCCGGTCGGGTTCAACGGATCAGTGTGGCGTGCCCGGAGACCAGGAGGAGTCCGGCCAGCCGCCCGTTCACCCTCACGGGGGCCTGCCGGTACCGCCCTCGCCTCGACTCCACCGACCGGCTGCCACTGGCGACGGTGCCCTCCGCCGTCGCTCTGCCCGCGACCTCCTGACGACAGGTCGTGTTCCGAGGGGCGGACCGGGCCGGTCTCCCGGCGCGCGACAAGCTGCGCCGGGAGAACTGGAGGGGTGAGTGGTACCGGCCGGCTCGGTTCGGACCTGCCCCGCTCACGGGCCGGTGTCCTTGTTATGGTCTCCCGACGTACACCAACCAGGGGGAACCATGCACCACCGGACAGCCACGATCGCCCTGGCCGGCGCACTGCTCGCGCTCACCGCCACCGGCTGCTCCAGCAGCAGCGGCCCGGCTGGCCCGGGCCAGCCGGGCGCGGCCGCCGAGCCCGCGCCTCTCACCGCCCAGCAGTTGCAGCAGCGGCTGCTGACGGCCGCCGACCTCGGTGCCGGCTACGCTCCGGCGCCCAGCAGCAGCGCGGCCGGCTCCGACAACGTCGGTATGCAGGGCTGCCCGGCGCTGGAGAAGCTGGCTGGCGCGTCCGGCGGCAAGCCGCTCGCCTTCGCCGCCAAGGCCACCGCCTCGTTCTCCTTCACCGGCCCCGACGGCGTCTCCGCGCTCGGCGAGGAGTTGCACAGCGACACGACGGCCAAGCTGTCCTCGGGGGTGAAGGCTCTCTTCGACGCGTACGCCTCGTGCCCGTCGTTCCAGATGACCGCCGGCTCCTCCCCGGTCCAGATCACCATCGCCAAGATGACCCCGGCCCCGCTCGGCGACGAGCAGTACCGGCAGACGATGACGATCTCAAGCGCCGCCTCGACCACGGTCATCGAGCAGGCGGCCGTGCGCGTTGGCAGCGTGGAGGTCATGCTGACCGGCGCGCCCGGGCTGGTCGAGAAGCAGCTACCGCAGGCCGTCCAGAAGGCCCGGACCGCGAGCTGACCATGCCGGGGTGCCCGACTCGGGAGCCCGGTCGTCCGACCGGTGCGCGGGCCGGAGTACCGCACCGCAACCCCGGGTCGAAGCCCGGGGTTGCGCCGTCGGACCGTGTGCTACGAGCGGGCGCTGGCGAATGAGTTCGGGTCGCCGTCGGCGCGGCGCAGCTCGCCGATATCTTCCAGGCGCAGCACGCACACGGCCAGGCGCAGCGCCTCGCGGACGGTGGTGATGAGCAGCAGCTCGCCGAGTTCCTGGAGGCGGGCGCTCGCGCCGGGGATGGTGTGGAGCATCTTGCGGACATCGTCGGTGTACCCGCCGGAGGCGTCGATGTCCTGCTCGGTGAGCAGGTCGCGCCATTCGAAGCCGTCATCGGCCGGGGTGTAGGAGCTGAGCTCCAGCCAGTCGTCCGACGACGGTGGGGTGTCAAGGCTGAGCACGTGCAGACTCACAACGGGGTCCTTCCTGAAGGGGGCGGTCGAGGGCAGCACGGTGTGCCGGGGCCGACCGGTCCGCTGCGCGAGCGCCTCGTTGGTCTTCGCGCGGTCGATCCGGTCGGCGGCCGGATGCGTTGGAATCCTCGGCTCCTGGGAGCCGCCACCCGCAGGGGGACCAGCCCCTGCTGCGGGTGCATCGTAGCCGCCTGCGGGACGTCCGTTGGGTGCCCCGTACTGACCAGGGAAGATCCCTCACCTTGCTGCCGCACCCGGTGGCGGGTGCGGTGCCGCAGCGGGTTGACCGGCGGTCGACTCGGACCACCCGGTGTGCTGCGCCGGCAGCGGCGGACGGGATCTGGCTGGGCAGTTCGATGCCGCGCGAGCCCGGACGCGATACTGGGCCGGTGGCGAACATGGACCTCGCGGGTGCGGTGGCGGCCCTTCTCGACGGGCGATTTGACGACGTGCTGGGCCTGAAGGAGAGCGTCTGGCTGGACGCGAAGGGCGGCATCTACGACCTCGACAGCCCGGCCAAGGCCGAGGAACTCGTGAAGGACGTTGCCGCGCTCGCGAACACCGCGACCGGCGGGCTGCTGGTCATCGGGATCGGCACCCGCCCCGAGCATGAGCAGGAGATCCTCGACCGCCTCAAGCCGGTGCCGCGCAACCGTGTCGACCTGGACCGCCACCGCAAGTTGATCCGGGAGCGGATCACGCCACCGCCCCGCGGCATCGACGTGGACTGGATCCCGGTCGACGGGGAGCACGGTGTCCTGCTCATCCACGTGCCCGCGCAGCCGACCGCCCGGCTGCCGCACCTCGTGGCCGCGCCGACGCGTGGGGAGAAGGGCCACCCCGACTCGGTGGCGGTCCCGGTCCGCGAGGGGGACGGGACGGTCTGGCTCCCGAGGGCGGAGGTGCAGCGGCTGCTGGGGGCCGGTTGGAGTGCGACCGGGGGTCCGAGCCGGGAGGTTCTCGCCGAGATCGCGACGCAGGCCGCGACCGCGGCCGTGCACCAGAGCGTGTCCGCTGCCACGGCGGCTGCCCCCGGTGAGGGGGTGCCATCGGCGCAGCGGCGGTGGGCTGCGGCGTACGAGGCGCTCGGCGGCCGAGAAGTTCTCGGCAGCGCCGACGGCCAGATCTACGCCGACGGGCCGGGCCTGGTCCAGCACTTCATCGGGGTCGGCGCCAGTGGAGGCTGGGTGTTGTGCGAGCTGCCGGGGCGGCCGGTGGTCGCGGTGGCGGAGAGCGTGTGGGAGGCGCTGCGGCTGGAGGGCAGTGCTGCCCTCGGCGTCGACGCGTTCACCGCGCTCGGGTTCCCGGACCCCGGTGCGGTGCTCCCGGGTGCGGTGCCAGCTCTGGTGGACGGAGCCACCGGTGAGGTCCGGCTGGTCGACGGTTCCTGGGGGCCGGGCCGGCTGGTTCGCCGCGGCGACGGGGCGGCGTGGCGGTGGGAGCCGCAGGTCCGGTTCAGTGCGGATTCGACCCGGGCGGGTCGGAACTGGGCCTACGGCGTGCAGGCGCCGCAGCTGCGGATGCGGGTGACCGCCACCCTTCCGTGGGCCGGTGACGACGCGTTCGAGCTGCGGCAGCTCGAACGCAGGAAGTTGCTGGGCGCGCTCGCCTCCAGCGAGTTGTCGCAGTTCGCGGCCGCACTCGCGATGCACCACGGGTCCGTGTCCTGGATACCGACGTGGGATGTCGGGCGCCTGGAGGGCAGCCGGAACTCCTTCAGCTACGCCACCGCCCTCACCGGTACGGACGGGCAAGTCGCGCTATCCGCCGAGGTCTTTCTGGGGCTGCCGAACCCCAGCGACTCTGCGGTGATCACCTGCGCCGAGCTGGTGGTGGGAGACCGGGATGTCTGGGAGCGGCTCGTCCGAACGGGTGGGCGGCCAGCGCCGGGGCCCCGGGAGCTGCTGGCCCTGGAAGACCTCTACTACTTCGCCGCCGCCGGGTGGCAGATGGCCTCCGAGGAGTTGCCGGCCTCGGTGAGCACGGGGGCGTCGGCACTGCGGTGGAGCAACGCCCCGCAGGTCGAGATCCGGTTCAGCATGGAGCACCCGCACGATCACACCGGGCCCCGGCAGACGCTCACCGACTTCGTGGACGTCACCGGATTGGGCGGGCGCCGCGGCAGGGAGCTGCCTTCGATGGGGGTGACCGCCTTCGCCGCGCCGGGCTTGGAACAGGACGAGCGCCGGGCCGTCGTGCGGCAGGCACTCGTGCAGATGGCGCACCACTTCGGGTTCCTGGACGCCGACGAGTCGGCGTTCTGACTCTGTTCCACGGTCTGCAACACGCTCTGCCTGGTGCCCGCCGGCGGGGCGTGGCACTGCGGGGTGCGCGGCTCTCGGGGCAGGCGCACGGTGAAGCCATGGCCTTGATTGTGTTGCTGGAGCTGATGGAGCCCGCCGACGCCCGGGCGATCCTGGCGAGCGGCGAGCCGGTGGAGCCATCGGCCGTCCGGCAGGTCCACGCCGCGCCGTCAGACCCGGATGTACCGGGAGATCCGGGGCCGACAACGCTCTGCGGCCGCGACACCGCAGCGCTGATCGTGGAGCACTGGAGACCGTCCGGACCGGGCGGTCGATGGTGGCCGCCGCGCTGGGCAGGCCGGATCTGCCCGGACTGCGCCACGGCCGTGCGGGCAACTGGCTGACCGTACGGCGGTGCGCCCGCCCGCGGAGCCAACCGGTCCTGGTGCCGTGCTGACATCGCCATGGACGAACGGCTGATCGTCCGTTCGCGTCCGCAATTCACCCACACAGACCACACTGGGGCGCGGATCCCGACATCGCCAGGCGTTCTCCGCTACTGTCCAACCAACACGTCGTCCCCCGTATGCCGGTCGGCGTGCGCAGCATCGGCACCACCAGGTGGCCAGTCCGTGCACGCGGGTGCAGTTCGGACCCAAGCAAGCGCAACCTGGACGAAGAGGGCCCGGGTCACCGGGCCCTCTTCGCTGTTCCGGTTCCGGGCGGGGGCCGATCCCGCGCCGGGTTCCGAGGTCAGCGGCGGCGGCCGTTGTTGCGGTTGCGGTCCTGGTCGAGTTGCTGGCGAGCCGCTTCCTGCGCGGCGGTCTGGGCGCGCTGCTGCTGGGCCTGGGCGGCTGCGCGGGTGCGCTCAGCGTCCTCCGTACGGCGCAGCTGGGGGTCCATCGCGTCGCGGGTGCGGGCCTCGCCGCGCAGTCCGCCGGCCCGCTCGCGTTGGTCGGCGGCGCGGCGGCGCAGCTGCTCGGCGGTGAGCCGCGCGCGGGTAGCGTCGCCTGCGGTGACCTCCCGCTCGGTGGCGGTGACGGCTTCGATGCTGCCGCCCAGCTGCTGCCACTGGGCCAGCGCTTGCTCGTGCCCGGCCGGGTCTCCGGCCAGCTCGGTGAGCCGTTGGATCTCGGCCCGCAGCTGGGCGGCGCGCTGCTCGGCGGCGGCCGCGGCGGCCTGGGCGCGGGTGGCCTGCTCCTGGACGGCGTCGCGTTCGGTGCCGCGCAGGACCGGTCGGCCGAAGCGGCCGGTCGCCGCCAGGCGGGTGGCGGCGTCGGCCGCGTCCGCGGTGGCGGAGCGCTGCTGCTCGCCCAGCTGACCGAGGTCGGTGTGCGCCTGGCGCAGCGCCGAGATCGCTTCGACGTGCTCGGCTCGGGCGGCGGTCTCGGTGTCGATGCGGCCGCCCGGGGCGAGGTCCGCGTCCAGCGCGGCGGCGCGCCGTTCGGCCTCGTCTGCTTCCAGGTCGGCCAGTCGCGCGGTGGCCAGGGCGTTGGCCTGGGCCTCCTTGAGTGCGGCGTCGGTCAGGCGGCCGAAGGGGCGCTGGCGCCAGGCCGGGGACTGGGCGGTCGGCTCGATTCCGAGCGCGGCGAGGGCGACTTCGGCGTCGGCGCCGGAGCGCTCGGCGGCCCGGTCCTCGATCGCCTGCGGGGCGAGTTCGGCGGCTTCGGCCTCCACGTCCTGGGCGTGCTGCTCGGCCTGCCGGGCGGCCTCGGCGAGTTCCTCGGCGCGCGCCAGCGCGGTGGGGACGTCGGTGCTGTGGCCCGGCTGCTGGGCAGCGGTGCGCATCGTCTCGGCGCGGTTGGCCGCGTCGGCGGCGGCCTGTTCGGCGGCGAGCGCGGCCAGGCGCGCGGTGTGTGCCTCGTCGGCCACCTGGGCGGCGCGGGCCGCCCGGGCGCCTGCTTCCTCGCCGCGGCGGGCCTGCTCGCGTAGCCGCTCGCGGTCGGCTTCGACGACCGGCTGGTGGGCGGGCTGCAGTTGGCGCCAGGTGGTGATGGTGGCGTGGGATTCGTCGTAGTCGAGTGCCTGGACGGGCTCGGTGGGGCGCGGTCCGATGGCCAGGTCTTCGCGGCCGTAGTCCCAGCGCTGGCGGTAGGTGTCGATGGCGCGGGCGGCGTCCATCCAGGCCGCGTGGCGTCGGTCGTCGTGCTCGGGGAGCGGGCCGAGCGCGTCCAGCCAGCGGGCGCCGGCCTCGAGGGCAGCGAGCACGCGGGCGGTGGCGACGGCCTCCTCGACGGGCGGCTGGCCGTCGCGCCACAGGCGGCGCAGGTGGTCGGGGCCGGGCTCGGCGGCGGGGCCCAGCGGGGTGGCGTCGGTCCACTGGGCGAGGTCGCGCCAGGCTGCGGCGGAGGCCAGGTTGGCCCGCCAGGCTGCCGCTTCCTGCGGGTCAGCGGGGGAGGGGCCGAACGCTGCCGCCCAGCCAGTGGCGAGGGTGGCCTCCTCGGCGGCGGTGGCGGCCAGCGCCTCGGCGCGGGCCTCGATGTCGCGGGCCAGGGCGTGAGCGAAGGTGGTCTTCTCGCTGCCGTCGGCGGAGGGAAGGGTGAGGTGCAGCTGGTCCAGGAGGCGCTGCCCGGTGGCCTGGGACAGCGGGCGCTGCTCGGCGGCGTCGAGCGCGGCGAGGACCTGCTCGTCCTGGTGCAGACGCCAGTGGAGGACGGCGGCCATGTCCTCGGCGTCGCCGAAATCGCGGACCGGGATCGCCCGCTGGAGCGCCTCGATGGAGTCGCCGCCGCCAGCGTCGATGCGGGTCATGACGTCGCGCAGCGCCGGCCAGGCCTCGGAGGTGACGATCCGCTCGGCCATCGGGACCCGCTCGCGCAGGGCGACCAGCCGGTCGGCGGCGAGGTCGTCGAGAGTGAAGCGCAGCTGCGGCACCAGGGTGTGCAGCGCCTCGGAGGCGTCCAGGGATTCGCGCTGGGCGACGGTGGCCGAGCGGGTGGTGCCGTCCTTCTCCACGATCTGCGCCCACGCCTGGCGGGCGGTCTTGACCGGGTCGGGCTCGCCGACGATCGGCACCATCTCGGGGTTGACGATCAGGTAGATGAAGTTCGCGAACTTGCCGCGGGTCGCTGACGGGTAGGCGCCGTTGCGGTTCATGCCCTGGGCGAAGAGCGCGTGGCCGGTGTCGACCGTCAGGCCCTGGGCTCGGTCCTTGGTGACGGCGTAGCCGAGCTCAACCGAGTGCTCGACGTAGTGCGCGGGCAGCACCGCGGTCGCCTTGGAGTCGGTGGAGCGCACGGCGAGGCTGCCGTCGCGCCGGACCCGGATGACGGTCCACATGTCGCCGTTGCGGACGTAGCCGCGCCCGCCGTGGACCTTGAGCTTCCGGTCGATCTTCCGGGTGACGATGGTGTCCCCGGCGCCCGAGCGGTTGCCGTCGCTCAGGCGTGCCGTGCGCCGGTCCTGGACGACTCCGGCGCGGATCAGGTCTTCCTGGGCGCGGGCGGACAGGGCCGCGGCGGTGGCGTTGTCGGAGGCGATGAGGATGGAGCGCAGGCCGTCGCGGGTGTCGGAGCGCCAGGCGTCGTACGCCTTCTCGGCCATCGCATCGGCGCTGCCGGCCGCGATCCGGCCGCGGGCGTGGTAGGCGTCGAAGGAGGCCTTGGCGTCGCCGTCGGCCAGCGCCTTGGACGCCTCGATCTCCCAGGTCCGCAGCGCTCCGTCGGTGTCGCGGAAGCGGCGGACCTCGTGCAGGTAGATGGCTCCGGCGTCCGCCTCGATCTGGGCGAGCAGGCCGCCCGGGCCGGGTGCGCCGAGCTGCAGCGGGTCGCCGACGGGTACCAGCCGTCCGCCCTTGGCGGCGGCCTGGCGGAGCATGGCGGCCATGTCGGTCGAGGCGGCCTGGCCGGCTTCGTCGATGATGACGATCGCCTCGTTGGGCAGCTGCCACTCGGGGTCCTGGGTGGCGATGAACTCGCTCATGGTGAGCCAGCGGCGCAGGTTCTCGGTACGGATCTTCGCCTCGTCGCCGAGGATGTCCGCCTGGACCTGGCCGTTCGAGAAGCCGATCACCGGGATGCCGTGGACGTCGCCGACCTCGCGGAGCAGCGCCATAATCGTCGTCTTGCCCGCGCCCGCGCGGCCGATGATGGCCTGCACCTGACGGTCGCCGGTGAACACTCCGCGGACGGCGGCGAGCTGCTCTTCGCTCGGGTCGAAGCCGCGTTCGGCGCGACCGGCTTCGAGGGCGGCGTCGATCTGCTCGACGGTCAGGGTCCGCACCGCGGACGGGGTGAGCGCGGCGGCACCCACCTCGCGCTCGGCGGCCTTGATGTTGTGGCTGGTGTAGCGCGTGCACCCGGCGTCGTGGAACAGCGAGGTGCCGTCCGCGCGGATGTAGGCGGACGGCACCGGGAGCAGGGCCGGCATGTCGACGAGTTCGCACCACGTCGGCGACAGCGCCGCCGAGGTGAGCTGCTGGACGACGGAGTCGTACTGCTCGCCGAGCTTGATGTGCCAGCCGGTCGTGGTGAGCTGGCGGATGACCTCGGCCTCGGCGTTGGGCCTGGTCCACGTCTCTCGCTGCTGCTCCAGCACGGTCACGACCGAGCGGGGGATGTCCTCCAGCCGGGTGTTGCGACGGGCTTCGAGGGCCATCTCCTCGGGAGTGCGCGGCCTCCGCTTGGCCGCCTTCTCCGAGGCCCGCCGGCCGATCTCAAGGATCTTCTCGGGGTTCGACAGGCCGGCCGCCCGGGCCCGGCGGCGCCAGTCCTCACGCGAGTCGGCCTCCGTACGGAGTTCCTTCTCGGGGCGGGCGGTGAGGGCGGCGACCTGCCCGAGCTGGTGCAGCTCGGCCCGGTTCGGCTCGCGCTCCTCGCGGGCGCGGAAGGTGCTGAGCAGGGCCCGCAGGTGCTTCTCGGTCTGCTGGCGGCGGGAGGAGAAGTCGAGCAGTACCGCCTTCTCGACGCCTCGGAACTCGCGCACCGGCCGCTTGTCGAACGAGATGCTGTCCTCGCGTTCGGTGGCGGTGATTCCCAGGTCGGAGGCCATGCCGCGCTCGACCTCGGCGGTGTAGATCTCGCCGAACGTCACGCGCATGCGGTGCAGGGGGCGGGCGTCCAGGGCGAGCCACTTTCCGTCCGCCAGGACCTTCGAGCTGATGGCGATGTGGCGGTGGAAGGCCGGGTCGCCGGCCCGGCTGGCCTGGTGGGTGAAGACCGCTCCGGTCAGGCCCTCGGTGCGGATCTGGGCGACGCCGTTCGCGCCGATCCGGGCGTACGCGGCGTCCACCTCGATGCGCTCCCACATCTTCCGGAAGGCCCGCTCCTCGATGGCGAGAAGCTTCTCGCGGCCCTCGTCGTCGGCCACGGCGAGCATCGCCTGCCAGCTCTTGACGGGGGAGACGACCATCTCCCAGCCCGCCCGAGCGGCGCGCTCGCCGGCCTGCTCGACCTGGGCGCGGAGCAGTTCCTTGCGGGCCTGCGAGGCGTTGGGCTCCAGCAGTAGCCGGGCGGCGTACCGCTGCTCGACGGTCTTGTACTGGCGCCACCGGCGGCCCAGTGTCTCGCCGGAGTTGGGGTGCTCGCCGTACTTGAACAGCGCGTCGGCGTGCTGCTGGGTGACCTCACCGCTCAGGCCCAGGGCTTCCGCTCCGAGCCCGATCCAGACGCCCGGAGTATCGACTCCGTCGGCCCAGTGGGCGTTGTTCTCCTTGACGCCCAGGGTGCGGTCGTCGGAGGCGACGGTGCTCAGCAGGTAGTCGATACCGGTGCCCGCGGACACCGGGTGGATGGTCAGCATTCGCACCCTCGGACGCCTTCAAAGAACCCCTGGTCAGAGGCTATGAAGGCATCCATCTGGGTGATCACGGGGCTGATCGTATCCGATCGGTACGACGATCTGAAAAGTAATGCACATGGTGTGGTGAAGAGGAGCGGGAGCGAGGGCGGAGCGGGAGCGAGGGCGGAGCGGGAGCGAGGGCGGAGCGGGAGCGAGGGCGGAGCGGGAGCGAGGGCGGAGCGGGAGCGAGGGCGGAGCGGGAGC